>NZ_JBQFRI010000009.1:0-214664 GCF_056537325.1 Ruegeria sp. CF5
AATCACTCAGCGCAACCGCCCAAATCATAACCTCAGATGCCCCCAGTCTATCCTGAGCGTCTCCGCCGCTTCCGCCGCGTCCCAAGCGCCTCAGCAGCGCCGGTGAAGGGGTATTTACGGATTAGGTCCGGGACCTGCAACCCCCATTTTGAAAAAACTTCACATTTCTCGGCGAAAACTTACTCACCTTAATGAAAACAATAGTTTAAGTTAATAATGTACTCATTTTCCCCGGTCACACTCCCCCAAACCATCCGCTTTAAGACCCAGAAGACCGCCTGTGGATGGAATCGTGCCTCCAACACGACTATCACCAAAAACTCACCAATAGAAAACGCCGTCACGGTTTCCCGTGACGGCGCAGTTCACCAATGTCTGAATAGTGTCACTTCAGATCAAAGCGATCAGCGTTCATCACCTTGTTCCATGCGGAGATGAAATCGCAGACAAATTTACCTCCGGCATCAGCCTGACCGTAAACCTCCGCAATCGCTCTCAGCTGGGAGTTTGAGCCAAAGACCAGATCAACGCGGGTTCCTGTCCATTTGACATCGCCCGTGGTGCGATCGCGGCCTTCATACACGCCGCCTCCGTCTGCGGCCGGTCTCCATTCGGTCCCCATGTCCAGAAGGTTGACGAAGAAGTCCGTGCTAAGTGTCCCGACTCGGTCGGTGAAGACACCATGAGACGTCCCATCGGAATTTGCACCAAGAACGCGCATACCGCCGACAAGAGCTGTCATTTCGGGTGCGGACAAAGTGAGCAGTTGCGCCTTGTCGACCAGCAACTCCTCTGCTGAAACACTGTATTCCTTTCGCTGATAGTTGCGGAAACCATCTGCAATCGGTTCCAGCATCCCTACGGATGCAACATCCGTCTGGTCCTGGGACGCATCCGTGCGGCCCGGGTTGAACGGAACCTCAACATCATGACCCGCCGCTTTGGCGGCCTGCTCGATTGCAGCGCATCCGCCCAGTACGATCACATCGGCCAGCGACACTTTCTTGTTGCCCGATTGCGCATCGTTAAAGGCAGTCTGCACAGCCTCCAGCGCAGTCAGGACCTTGGACAGCTTCAGAGGTTCATTGACTTCCCAGTCCTTCTGCGGCGCAAGACGGATACGTGCGCCATTGGCACCGCCGCGCATGTCGGACCCCCGGAAAGTCGAAGCCGACGCCCACGCCGTCGAAACCAGTTCGGATACCGACAGGCCAGAGGCCAGGATGCTTGCCTTCAGCCCGGAGATATCCCCGTCATCGATCAGATCGTGATCGACGGACGGAACATTGTCCTGCCACAGCAATTCCTCTTCCGGTGCCTCCTCACCCAGATAGCGGGAGCGCGGGCCCATGTCGCGATGGGTCAGCTTGAACCACGCGCGCGCAAAGGCATCCGCGAATTCATCCGGATTTTCATGGAACCGTTTTGAGATCGGGCCATAGATCGGGTCCATGCGCATCGCCATGTCTGCGGTGGTCATCATGGTCTTGACCTTTTTCGACGGATCGCCAGCTGCCGGGGCCATATCCTCTTCCCGGACACCGACAGGTTCCCAGATCCACGCACCCGCCGGACTTTTGGTCAGGTTCCAGTCATATCCGAACAGCAGGTCGAAATAGCCGTTGTCCCATTTCGTCGGGTTTGCGGTCCAGGCACCTTCGATGCCGCTGGTGGTGGTGTCGTCACCCTTGCCGCTGCCAAAGTCGTTGATCCACCCCAGGCCCATCGCCTCAATGGGGGCCGCTTCGGGCTCGGGGCCGACCAGTTCAGGATCACCCGCGCCATGCGCTTTGCCAAAGGTGTGGCCACCAGCGACAAGCGCAACGGTTTCTTCATCGTTCATCGCCATCCGGCCAAACGTGTCACGGATATCACGGCCCGAGGCCAGAACGTTCGGCTCACCATCCGGACCTTCCGGGTTCACATAGATCAGGCCCATCTGAACGGCGGCCAGCGGGTTTTCCAGATCACGTTCGCCACTGTAACGCTCATCCCCCAGCCACTCAGTCTCGGTCCCCCAATAGATGTCCTCTTCGGGTTGCCAGATATCCTCGCGGCCTCCGGCGAAGCCAAAGGTCTTCCCGCCCATGGACTCGATGGCGCAGTTCCCCGCCAGAATCATCAGATCGGCCCACGAAATCTGGTTTCCGTATTTCTGCTTGATCGGCCACAGCAGGCGGCGCGCCTTGTCCAGATTGCCGTTGTCCGGCCAGCTGTTGAGCGGCGCGAACCTTTGCGTACCGGTCGAACCGCCACCGCGACCGTCTGCCGTTCGGTAGGTACCTGCGCTGTGCCAGGCCATACGAATGAACAGACCGCCATAATGTCCGTAATCCGCAGGCCACCAATCTTGCGAGTCGGTCATCAGCGCATAAAGGTCCTGCTTGAGCGCCTTCAGGTCCAACTTTTTGAACTCTTCGGCATAGTTGAACTCCCCGCCCATTGGATTGGACGCAGGCGCGTGCTGATGAAGAATGTTGAGGTTCAGCTGGTTGGGCCACCAGTCGCGGTTCGACCTGACCCCCGAGGTTGCGTGCATGACAGGGCATTTACCCATGCTGGCATTGTCGCTTCCGTCCATTTCAGTCTCCAATCATGGCTGTGGTTTTGGCAGATTTTAATTTAGAAACAGAGATATCGCCGAAGACGAAAGCACATCTTTCACCGAGCCACCAAACCCCGCCTCACGTTAATTCCTGCGAAACGCCAATGTCTGAGAATGCTCGGTTCAGAAAATGTGACTCCCTGTCTCGTCGTGAACAGATCTAACACTTTTGATCCATTCTAATAAGTTTTGTTTTTCAATCAATTTCATAGATTATTCTTATGGGTTGGCCAGAGTCACTTTGATGGCCGCGAAGCGACCTCGGTAAGCATCAGGCCTACCCAGCGAAACTAAAGCACATCAGCAGTTTTCAGGTTGGCTTGCTCGCGCGGTTTACGATCTGTGCCGACCGCTACGGGGAGGGGTTGCAGAGCCCCGCAAGCAGTTCTGTTTGCCGACCCTAAAAACAGCCCGGCTCGGATGTCTGAAAATTAATAGCGCAAACGTCACCTTGCAGACTTGCCGAAGGTGTTGATTCCAGTGCTAGAACCGGGGCGCCATACTACCTATACAGGTATGTTTTTCCCTCTTTATCCAATTGGATGACGAGATTGGACAACTAGCCGTCGGAAGTGTGTTTCGCACGGTGCAAGCGTTTAGCTGCAATAAACGGCTAAGCGACCTTAGTGGACGGCAGAGGGCGCGCTGAGCACCTCTGCGCCGTGGGTGGCCATATTGCTACATTGCTACGCTACTTATTTGCTTCTCAGCCGATACTCTCCGTAATGTTTGTCTCAATTAGCGTAGGGCCATCGAACAAGCATTCGATCCGGTATTTCAGTTCCAAATTTAGCGCGTTCTTCGCGGTGAATGAGGAAATGACACGAGCCCGTCCTGAAACGTGTGGCATGTACGCCAAGTCCCAAAGTCGAGAGAATTTTACTGTCGAAGGATGCACTGCGGCTTGTTTTGCTACTGCCTCACAACTGTTCACGGCTATGCTTTTTGCCAGTGGTTCCGTTGCCCTAAATTGCTGTCCTGTTTGGGCATCAGTGGGCCGAAACCAAATATTGAAGGCGCTTTCCAGCGAGCCGCAGGTGACATAAAAGACGGGATCGCCTGCCTTGCTTTTTGAAGACGACTTCGCAACAGACGAAGGGTCAATACTGCTGCAGTTGCGGTTCTCACGAGCGATCTTGTTCACCACGGCGATGATCTGCGGTTTGAACTTCGAAGTATCATCGTCCCAGTAGAAATCATCTTCTACATAGACGCGCCCGCCGCTTGCTGTACGCTCGATATCGCGCAACCCATCGCTGGGAACCCAACCGCGCACATGGGTCAGCCAGTCTGGGCTGACGATCTGTACTTTCGTCCAGTCTGCTTGCGCGCACAGTCGCTTCACGGTCGTCGAATTGTCGATACGATGGAAAACGTCCTCGCCGATTGCCCGAGATGCTTTTCGATTCTTGACCTTGGACGCCGACGATGTTGGCTCGACGCGGATATCATGTTCGCCCGAGACGGCGACAACATCATTAAGCACGAGACCGCCGTTGCCGCATGGGTCCGGAATTTCTCCACTTGCTAAAACGCTCACCTGCAAAGCGGCTTGTTCGCCATCCTGTTTTGTCGGTGTGGAATTGCTAGCTGCAGCGATCTTTTCGGATTCGTCCTCTCGCCTTGCGAATTCCGCTTGAAATTCTTCTGGTCTTAGCTCCTCTAGTTCCGCGAGCCACCGATCCTCATCGACCTCAGCCAGTTCGGACAAGTAACTATCGGTGTCAGTCAGGCGTAGGGTTGCCAATCGTTCTTCCCGCTGTTGATTAGACACCTGCGCGCCTTGCACACAAATGATCACAGTGAACAAAAAGAGCAGCGCTTTGCCGCGATGCTGGAAATGCGGAAAGCCTTTGCCCGTGATTACGGTGAAGGCAAAGACAAAAAACAGAAGTGTAGCAACGACTAACAAAGCGCTGAAGCTCACCTCCTGTAATACGAACATCGCCAAGATAAAGAAGACGAGCTCCAACATAACAATCAGAAAACGGACAAATTTTTTTACGGCTGTAATTCCCGTATTCTTCGATTTTTTGCTGCTCATAGCGGTCCCTTTACTAACGAAATCGGCCACCAGACATACGCCAGTACCTCCCCGGCCATAGGGTTCGAGGAGGTGCATTACGGTCTGCAGCAACCGCTTCGTGCGGGGTTACGTTGCCCCGAGACTGGCCCTATCTGCCAATCCTGAGCGTAGCCTAGCCCGGATGTCTGAAAATCGAAAGCGCAAACATCACCTCGCGGATTTCCCGAAGGTATTGATTCCAGTGCCAAAATAGGGGTGCTATCGGAGAAAAGTGGTGCCGCTGATAGGACTCGAACCTACGACCCCATCATTACGAATGACGTGCTCTACCAGCTGAGCTACAGCGGCACACCGGGGGTTCGTTTAAACGGTCGGCCGTAATCGTGCAAGGCGTAATCGGGTCGGGATGATGACTTCAGTTTCCAGCAAACCGAACGCTCGAAGTTCCGAATTCCCGACACTTCACAGCCCCCGAAATATCGCGTGTCCGGTTCAGTAAACTCGTCTCACCAGCGCGTGACAAAAGATGTCATCGGATTGCTCACCCCTTATTCTGTTGGCAGCCTGCCTTCGAAGGAGACGCAGATGACCCCGATTGCAAAACACAAATCTCTTGCGCTTGCCGCAGTCTTCGCACTAGCCGCATCGTTGACCCCGGCTGTCGCGCAAGCCGCTGAAACCCAATCGCTGACAGTGGCTGGCGGATGTTTCTGGTGCGTTGAATCGGATTTCGAATCTGTTCCCGGCGTGATCGAGGCTGTATCCGGTTATACCGGCGGCAAGGTGGACAACCCCACATACGATCAGGTCTCACGGGGCGGAACCGGCCATTACGAGGCCGTCGAAATTACATTCGATCCGACGAAAGTATCCCGGGAAACGCTGCTGAACATGTTCTTCCGGTCGGTCGACCCGACCGATGCGGGGGGCCAGTTCTGCGACAGGGGGGAAAGCTATCGTACGGCGATATTCGTCTCTAATACAGGCGAAAAGGCGCAGGCTGAGCAGGCCAGGAAGGACGCTCAGAACGCGTTGGGGCAGGCGATCGTTACACCGATCCTGCAGCAATCGACCTTTTATCCGGCCGAAGCCTACCATCAAGACTACTACAAGGGTGACAAACTGATCTTCACCCGCTTTGGCCCCAAACGTCAGCGCAATGCGTATAAGGCGTATCGCAAGGCCTGCGGGCGTGATGCCCGGGTCCAGGAGCTTTGGGGCACTGCCGCACCATTTGCGGCCGGTCACTGATCCAGTTGGGCCGCCTGCACCTCTTTCAGATCCGGGATCACATCGGCTGTTCCGCGCCGCGTCACCATAAGGGCTGCGGCGCGCATGGCCTGTGAAATCGCCTGCGCCATCGGCAAACCGCGATCCATTCCGGCCAGAACATATCCGGTAAAAGTATCGCCCGCGCCGGTGGTATCGACCGGGTCAACCTTGTGCGCTGGAAACTCCTGAGGCGCCTGACCTCGCCGGATATACCGCGCGCCCTGCGCTCCAAGCGTGACGATGACGTGTTCGACCGGCAAATCCGAAGCCGCAAGGCCCGTGCTCTGACGCAGTTGCTCGGCCTCGATCTCGTTCAGGATCAGAAAATCCAGATAGGGCTGAATGGATTTGACCGCGTCTGCGTCAAACGGTGCGGCGGCATAGCAAACCACCACCCCCCTTTCACGTCCCAGTTTTGCGGCATCAACCTGTGCGCTTGTTTCGTTCTGCATCACCAGCAGATCGCCCGACTGCGCCCCGGTCAAGGCCTGCGCCACCTGCTTTTGCTGAATTTCCTGATTGGCACCCGGGAAAAGAACGATCTGGTTTTCACCATCGGCATCGACCGAGATGATGGCATGGCCCGTCGGCGCATCAACCTCGGAAATCTGGCGGGTATCCACGCCATATTCCGACAGCCGGTCCCGCGCCCAGCGCCCATCTGGCCCGATCGCGCCGATATGGCAGACATGCGATCCCGCCCGCGCCGCAGCAACAGACATATTCGCACCCTTACCGCCCAGAAACTTGTCCAGCGCCGAGGCGGCAAGCGTCTCACCCGGGCCGGGCAGATGCGGAACGGCATAGACCATGTCCGCATTGATCGAGCCGAGGTTCCAGATCGTCATGGATCACCCGATATCGCAGGAGGCCAGAATGGCCATGTTTAGGATGTCATTCGCAGTCGAAACCGTCGAACAGATCTGAATCGGCTTGTCGATCCCGGTCAGAATCGGGCCGATCACTGTTGCACCGCCCATCTCCTGCATCAGTTTGGTCGAAATACTGGCAGAATGGCGGGCCGGAACAATCAGGATGTTGGCCGGGCCGGTCAGACGTGAGAACGGATAGGCCTCCTGTTGATGCGCGTTCAGCGCGACATCCACGGTCATTTCGCCCTCGTATTCGAAATCGACGCGGCGCGCCTCAAGCACCTGTGGCGCTTTATAGAGCTTTTCTGTCCGTTCTGAGACCGGATAGCCAAAGGTCGAAAAGCTGACGAACGCCACACGCGGGTCCAGCCCCATATGCCGGGCAACAGCGGCGGCGCGTTCAGCAATCGTCGCCAGATCATTCTCATCCGGCCATTCATGCACCAGAGTGTCGCCGATCAGTACAATCCGCCCCTTGTGCAACAGTGCCGTAATCCCTGCCGCGCCATCCGCAGCACCTGCGTCAAACACATGGTTGATCTGGTCCAGAACATGCGCCGACTTACGCGTCGCGCCTGTTACAAGACCATCTCCGTGCCCATGTGCAAGCATCAGGGCCGAAAACACATGCCGGTCCCGTGCGGCAAGACGGTGAACATCCTTGCCGTCAAAACCCCTGCGTTGCAGGCGTTTGTACAGGAAATCCTTGTAGGTCTGCAGATGCTGGGTGTTGGCCGCATTGACGACCTCAATCTCGCGCACGGCATCCGCCAGACCGGCAGCTTCCAGTTTTTCCCTCACATCGTCGAGCCGACCCACAACCAGCGCCTTGCCGAATCCCGAGCGCTGATACATCACCGCAGCGCGCAGCACGCGGGGATCGTCACCTTCGGCAAAGATCATCCGGCTTTGCGCAGCACGCGCCCGGGCGTTCAGGCCGCGCAGGATACTGGCCGTCGGATCCATCCGCGATTTCAGGCTCAGCTCATAGGCCTCCATGTCAATGATCGGACGCCGCGCTGCCCCGGTGTCCATCCCGGCCTTTGCCACGGCTGGCGGTATGCGGTGAATCAGACGCGGGTCAAACGGCGTCGGGATGATGTAGTCGCGACCGAATGTCAGCGACTTGCCATAAGCCATCGCCACCTCGTCCGGTACATCCTCGCGCGCCAGACGTGCCAGCGCGTGCGCGCAGGCAATCTTCATCTCGTCGTTGATGGCGCGGGCATGAATGTCCAGCGCTCCCCGGAACAGATAGGGGAAACCCAGCACGTTATTGACCTGATTGGGATAATCGCTGCGCCCGGTGGCAACGATGGCGTCGACACGCACCTCGTGCGCCTCTTCCGGCGTAATCTCGGGATCCGGGTTGGCCATGGCAAAAATCACCGGATTGTCGGCCATGCTGGCAACCATCTCCTGCGTCACGGCACCCTTGACCGAAACGCCAAGGAACACATCGGCACCCTTCATCGCATCCTCAAGTGAGCGCAGGTCCGTCGAGATCGCATGGGCCGATTTCCACTGGTTCATGCCCTCGGTCCGACCCTGATAGATCACACCTTTGGTGTCACAGACGATGCAATTCTCGTGCCGCGCGCCCATCGCCTTGAGAAGCTCGATACAGGCGATCCCCGCAGCACCTGCCCCATTCAGCACGATCTTCACATCCTCGATCTTTTTGCCCGAGATCTGAAGCGCGTTGATCAGCCCTGCCGCACAGATCACCGCTGTACCGTGCTGGTCATCGTGAAAGACGGGGATGTCCATCTCTTCCTTCAGGCGCTGTTCGATGATGAAACATTCGGGCGCCTTGATGTCTTCAAGGTTGATGCCGCCGAATGTCG
This sequence comes from Ruegeria sp. CF5, assembly GCF_056537325.1. Classification (NCBI taxonomy): domain Bacteria; kingdom Pseudomonadati; phylum Pseudomonadota; class Alphaproteobacteria; order Rhodobacterales; family Roseobacteraceae; genus Ruegeria; species Ruegeria sp. CF5. Next base: position 8,623 of record NZ_JBQFRI010000009.1, read on the forward strand.
GCCCCATCAGCCGCACAGCGCGACAAAACTCATCCGGGTCTTCGGTATCCAGTTCGATGTCGATCGAGTTCACATCCGCGAACCGCTTGAACAGGACCGATTTCCCCTCCATCACGGGTTTCGAGCCCAGCGCGCCCAGATTGCCTAATCCCAGAACTGCCGTCCCGTTGGAAATCACGGCAACAAGGTTCCCCTTGTTGGTATAGTCATACGCCGTTTCGGGGGCTTCGGCGATTGCTTCACATGGAACAGCCACGCCGGGGCTGTAGGCCAGCGACAAATCCCGCTGTGTGGTCATGGGAACGGTGGCCTGCACCTCCCACTTGCCGGGGGTCGGTTCGATGTGAAAGGCCAGCGCCTCTTCTTTGGTGATTTTCGCTTTGGGCATGTGATGGGTCGTTTCTCTGCATCTTCGGGGCTTCCGCCTCATAGCGCAGGCAATCGCCCGCCTCAACGGGAATACGTTTTCATCTTTCACAGCAGAAGGGGGATTTGTAAGGTCACGTCCGGAATACGCCAGAAGGGGGCCGCCTTGTCCACAGTCACGCCGATGATGGCGCAGTATCTCGAAATCAAAGAGGCCCACGCCGATGCCCTGCTGTTTTATCGCATGGGCGATTTCTACGAGATGTTTTTTCAGGATGCCGTCAACGCGGCCGAGGCGCTGGATATCGCCCTGACCAAACGTGGCAAACACAACGGCGACGACATTCCAATGTGCGGCGTGCCCGTCCATGCCGCCGAAGGTTACCTGCTGACGCTGATCCGCAAAGGGTTCCGCGTCGCCGTGTGCGAACAGATGGAAAGCCCCGCCGAGGCGAAGAAAAGAGGCTCTAAATCAGTCGTAAAGCGCGATGTCGTGCGTCTGGTGACGCCCGGCACCCTGACCGAAGACGCCCTGCTTGAAGCGCGCCGCCACAACTTTCTGGCCGCCTACGCCGAAGTCCGGGATGAGGCCGCGCTGGCCTGGGCCGATATCTCAACCGGCGCGTTTCACGTGATGCCGCTGACCTCGGTGCGGCTTAGCCCTGAACTGGCCCGACTGGCCCCGTCCGAGCTGATCGTGGCCGATGGGTCCGAACAGGCGCTGCAGGAACCCGTCCGCGATCTGGGGATTTCACTGACGCCGATTGGACGCGCCAGTTTCGACAGCACCGCGGCGGAAAAACGCATCTGCGGCCTGTTTCACGTGGGCGCGCTGGATGCGTTCGGCACATTCGGGCGCGCCGAGATTTCAGCGATGGGTGCGCTAATCGATTATCTGGAGATCACGCAAAAGGGCAAACTGCCCATACTGCAAACACCACTGAAAGAATCCGAAGACCGCGTCGTACAAATCGACGCCGCCACACGGCGCAATCTGGAACTGACCCGGTCCTTGTCGGGGGGTCGCGCCGGATCGCTTTTGTCCGTGGTCGACCGCACCGTTACACCGGGCGGTGCTCGGTTGCTGGAACAACGTCTCTCAAGCCCATCGCGCAATCTGGATGTCATCCACGCCCGTCTGGACGCGGTATCTTTTGCGGCTGAGGACAGCCTGACGGCCTCGGACCTGCGCGAGGCGCTGCGAAAAACCCCCGATCTTGACCGCGCCCTGTCGCGTTTGTCGTTGGAGCGCGGAGGCCCCCGCGATCTGGCCGCCATCCGCAACGGGTTGGCGCAGGCCGCGACCATTGCTGAACTGTGCGAAAGCCGCGACTTGCCGGTCCTGTTGGCCACTGCCGTACAAAACCTGACCGGATTCGACGATCTGCTGGCCCTGCTGGACGAAGCCCTTGTTGCCGAACCCCCTCTGCTGGCCCGTGATGGTGGCTTCATCGCACCCGGTTACGACGAAGAGCTGGACGAGGCCCGCACCCTGCGCGACGAAGGCCGTTCGGTCATCGCTGGTTTTCAACAGAAATACGCGGAACACACCGGCATCGTGTCGCTGAAGATCAAGCACAACAACGTGCTGGGTTATTTCATCGAAACCACCGCCACCCATGCTGAGAAGATGCTGAACCCACCCTTCAGCGAAACCTACATTCACCGGCAGACAACCGCCAATCAGGTCCGGTTCACCACCGTCGAACTGTCCGAGATCGAAACCCGCATCCTGAACGCGGGCAATCTGGCATTGGAGATCGAAAAGCGGCTCTATCAAAGGCTTTCTGGCGAAATTCTGACCAAAGCCGCGCACCTGAACCAGGCCGCTCGTGGGTTGGCCGAACTGGATCTGACCACAGCGCTGGCCGATCTCGCACGCGGAGAAAACTGGTGCCGCCCACAGGTCGACACGTCGCGCGCCTTCGACATACAGGGCGGCAGACATCCGGTCGTCGAATACGCGCTACGCCAGCAAGGGGGCGACGCTTTCATTGCCAATGACTGCGGTCTCAGCGCCGAAACAGGAGCATCGATCTGGCTGCTGACCGGCCCCAACATGGCCGGTAAGTCGACCTTTCTGCGCCAGAATGCACTGATTGCCCTGCTGGCCCAGATGGGCAGCTATGTTCCGGCAGAACAGGCGCATATCGGCATTGTAAGCCAGCTGTTCAGTCGGGTCGGAGCCTCAGACGACCTTGCGCGCGGGCGTTCGACCTTCATGGTCGAAATGGTCGAAACCGCCGCCATTCTCAATCAGGCGGATGACCGTGCCCTTGTCATCCTTGATGAAATCGGGCGCGGCACGGCCACTTATGACGGCCTCTCCATCGCCTGGGCGACGCTTGAACACCTTCACGCCTCGAACAAATGCCGTGCCCTGTTTGCCACGCACTACCACGAACTCACCGCTCTGGCCGGGAAACTGAAAGGCGTCGACAACGCCACCGTCGCGGTCAAGGAGTGGGAAGGTGAGGTGATTTTCCTGCATGAAGTCCACAAAGGCGCTGCCGACCGATCCTACGGGGTGCAGGTCGCGCAACTTGCCGGCCTGCCGGCATCCGTCGTCGAACGCGCCCGCGTTGTATTGGACCAACTGGAGAAAACCGAACGTGAAGGCGGCAAGCAAAAGGCCCTGATCGACGATCTACCCCTGTTTTCGGCCGCGCCCCCGCCGCCACCTGCCCCAAAAGCATCACCCGTCACGGATATGCTCAATGACATCCTGCCGGATGAACTCACGCCCCGCGAGGCGCTCGACCTAATCTACAAACTGAAAGAGGCGGCCAACACCTGACCGCCCCTTCTTCTTTTTCTTAAATTCGGCCGCCGGAGGCTTGGCCTCTACAAGGCCAATCAGCTCGCAGGCGTCGAAGACACACCAACCTGTGCTGGACGCAGCAACCGGTCGTGCAGCATGAATCCCTCGGCCGAAACCTGAATGATGTCCCCTGCCCGGGTTCCCGGCACCGGCGCTTCGAACATCGCTTCATGGACCTTCGGGTCGAACCTGTCGCCAACCTCGGGCGTGATCACCTCGATCCCGTGTTTCTGGAACACGTCCTTCAGGGCACGCATGGTCAGCTCGACACCTTCGATCAGACCGGCAGCCACTTCTTTCTGCTCATCGGTCGCCGCCTCAAGCGCGCGTTTCATGTTGTCGTAAACCGGCAGCATGTCGCGTGCCAGTTTTGAACCACCGTACTGTTCCGCATCGCGACGCGCCTTGTCGCCACGTTTGCGCGCGTTTTCCGCATCCGCCAGCGCGCGCATGAACTTGTCCTTGAACTCGTCACGTTCCGCGCGCAGCGCATCAATTTCCAGCGCCTCTTCGCTGATCTCCGCAAATTCCTCGGCCAGCTCTTCCGCTTCGGCGGTTGCGATATCGTCCAGAAAATCTTCGTTCTTGGGCTCTGCCATCTCTTACCCTCTAGCTCCGGTCGGATATCAGCTTGCCGACCAGTTGCGCCGTATAATCCACGATCGGCACGATCCGTCCATAATTCAGTCGCGTGGGTCCGATGACCCCGACCGCACCGATTATCTTTCGATCAGCGTTCATATATGGAGACACCACCAAAGAGGAACCCGAAAGTGAGAAAAGTTTGTTCTCAGAGCCGATAAAAATGCGCACACCTTCGCCTTCTTCGGTCAATTCCAGAAATTCCGCGATATCCCGCTTGCGTTCCAGATCGTCAAACAGCGTTCGGATCCGGTCCAGTTCCTCAGCTTCGCCCGGTTCACCCAACAGATTCGCCCGCCCCCGGACGATCAATCTGGCCGAGTCGGTCCCGTCGCCCTCCCACGCAGCCATGCCGCTATCGACCATCTCACGCGCCAGTACATCGATTTCCTGCTTGCGCGATGCGATCTGGCTTTGCATCTGACGGCGCACTTCGCTCAGCGTCCGCCCCTCGATCAGCGCGTTCAGAAAATTCGCCGCCTCGCGCATCGAACTTGGCGTCTGCCCCGGAGGGGGTGTGAAAAGACGGTTTTCAACCTGCCCATCCGAAAAGACCAGAACCACAAGCGCGCGATCATGGGCCAGTGAGACGAACTCGATATGTTTGATTTCAGACTCATGCTTGGGGGTCAGAACCAGCGACGCCCCATGTGTCACGTGTGACAATGCCGACCCTACCCGGTCCAGCATTCCACCTACATCGCCTGCGTTAGAGCCTAACGTTTCGTCCAACTTTTGCCGGTCATCATCCCCCAGATCACCCACTTCCAGCAAGCCGTCCACGAACATCCGCAATCCCTGCTGCGTCGGAATCCGGCCCGCACTGACATGAGGGCTGTCTAGCAGACCCAGAAACTCCAGATCCTGCATCACGTTGCGCACAGTCGCGGCACTGACCTTTTCCGACAGGGTGCGTGTCAGGGTGCGGCTGCCGACGGGTTCGCCGCTGTCCAGATAACTCTCGACGATCAGCCGGAACACCTCACGCGACCGGTCATTCATCTCGTCCAGAATTTTACTTGCTTCGCTCATCGGCGTTCCCCTGCTGGACCGTCATTAAATCGCAGGCAAATGAAAGGTCAATCGGGGTTGCATCGTAACGCCGCGGGGCGTTATCCCCAACCCAGCAAACAAAGGATTTTCCATGCGACCCTCAGGACGAGATTTAAGCGAAATGCGCGCCGTTTCAATTGAAACGGGGTTTACCAAACATGCCGAAGGTTCCTGCCTGATCAAGATGGGCGACACCCATGTTCTGTGCACCGCCACGATCGAAGATCGCGTGCCCCCCTTTATCAAGGGGTCAGGTCTGGGTTGGGTCACCGCCGAATACGGCATGCTGCCCCGCGCCACCAACACCCGGATGCGGCGTGAAGCGGCAAGCGGCAAACAAGGCGGACGAACCGTCGAAATTCAACGCCTGATCGGCCGTGCCCTGCGCGCGGGTGTAGACCGGGTTGCACTGGGCGAACGTCAGATCACCGTGGACTGCGATGTGATTCAGGCCGATGGCGGCACCCGCTGCGCGTCAATCACCGGCGGTTGGGTTGCGCTGCGTCTTGCGGTGAACAAGCTGATGAAAGCCGGCGATGTAATTTCCGATCCGTTGGTCGATCCCGTGGCCGCTGTGTCCTGTGGTATCTACGCCGGTCAGCCGGTGCTGGATCTCGACTATCCCGAAGACAGCGAGGCGGGCGTCGACGGCAATTTCATCATGACCGGATCGGGCAAACTGATCGAGGTACAGATGTCCGCCGAAGGCTCGGTCTTTAGCCGCGCACAGATGGATCAACTGATGGATCTGGCAGAAAAAGGCGTGGGTGAACTGGCTGCAGCGCAAAAGGCCGCCACTGCATGACACGCAAGTTCGATGGTGACAGGCTGCTGGTGGCCACCCACAACAAGGGCAAGCTGGAGGAGATGGCTCATCTCCTCGAACCCTTTGGCGTGACTGTTGTGGGCGCGGGAGAGATGGACCTGCCTGAACCGGAAGAAACCGAAGATACTTTCGTCGGCAACGCCCGGATCAAGGCCCACGCCGCCGCCCAGGCCACCGGCCTGCCTGCATTGTCGGACGATTCCGGCATCACCATCGACGCATTGGACGGTGCGCCAGGGGTCTACACCGCCGATTGGGCCGAAACCGGCAATGGCCGCGATTTCCTGATGGCGATGACCCGTGCGCATGATGAGTTGGAGGAAAAAAACGCCGCCCATCCGCGTACCGCACAATTCCGCTGTACGCTGGTTCTGGCCTGGCCCGATGGTCATGATGAAGTGTTCGAGGGCATCGCCCCCGGTCATCTGGTCTGGCCGATCCGCGGCAAGGATGGTTTCGGCTATGATCCGATGTTTGTCCCGGACGGCCATGACATTACCTTTGCCGAGATGGACCGTTGGGAAAAGAACAAGATCAGCCATCGCGGTCGCGCGGTGGAGATGTTCGTGAAGGGCTGTTTTGGCGGATGATTGGCGCAACGGGGGCTTTGGCCTGTATGTGCATTGGCCTTTTTGCGAGGCCAAATGCCCCTATTGCGACTTCAACAGCCATGTATCAAAAAATATTGATCAAAAACAATGGCTTGATGCATATTTAAGCGAATTGAAGCGGTCTGCAACTGAAACGCCTGACCGCGTCCTGAACACGATATTCTTTGGTGGTGGCACGCCTTCCTTGATGGCACCCGAAACCGTCGCCGCCGTAATTGATGAAGCCCGTGCCCTCTGGCGACCCGCCAATGACATGGAGATCACACTTGAGGCCAATCCCGGCTCAGTCGAAGCGGGCCGATTTGCCGCTTATCGAGACGCTGGTGTGAACCGTATCTCAATGGGTGTGCAGGCCCTGAACGACGAAGACTTGCGACGCCTTGGGCGCATTCACACCGTCGCCGAAGCCCGATCAGCCTTCGATATCGCCAGAAACTGCTTTGACCGCGTCAGTTTCGACCTGATTTATGCGCGGCAACACCAAACCCTCGAAACCTGGCGCGCAGAACTGACCGAGGCGTTGTCCATGGCGGTTGACCATCTGTCGCTATACCAGCTGACCATTGAAGAAGGCACCGCCTTTGGTGATCGCTATGCCATCGGCAAACTGCGTGGCCTGCCCGAAGATGACAGCGCCGCCGACATGTATCTGGCCACGCAAGAGATTTGCGAGGCGCATGGCCTGCCCGCTTATGAGGTCTCGAACCATGCCCGCCCGGGGGCCGAGTCGCAGCACAACCTGATCTATTGGCGATACGGGGATTATGTCGGCATCGGTCCCGGGGCGCATGGGCGGATAACGGTTGGCGGACGGAAACTGGCCACGGAAACCTATTTGTCCCCGAATGCCTGGCTCAACGCGGTAAACAGCGGCAGTGGGGAAAAGCAACGAGACGAGCTTTCGCGACAAGATCAGGCGAATGAATACCTCATGATGTGTATGCGGATCATTGAGGGGCTAAATATTGACAGATTCAATGCACTGTCAGACTATCCGCTACCGCAGGACAAGCTGAATGATCTGATCGAGTTTGGCATGGTAGACCAAACAGACGGACGACTGATCGCCACCAAAGATGGGCGTGCCGTGTTGAATGCCGTGATTCGAGAATTATTGGGGTAGAGGATGCAGTACATTTGGGCCGCCTTGGGTCTGATCAGTGTTGGGCTTGCCGTGATTGGGATTGCCCTACCCCTATTGCCGACAGTGCCCTTTCTGCTTCTGGCGGCGTTCTTCTTTGCCCGCTCCTCATCGCGATTGCACAATTGGCTGATTTCTCATCGAACCTTTGGCCCCATGATTTTGGATTGGCAAAGTTCCGGAGCGATTCGACCGGCCGCAAAAAAAGCGGCCACCGTCTCGGTCGCCGCCGTTTTTGGCCTGTCTGTTCTGCTGGCCTTGCCGTCACACGTTCTGATCATTCAGGCCGTGGTTCTGTCCGCAGTGATGATCTTTATCTGGACGCGCCCTAGCGGCTGAGTTTTGCGCACAGATCGTCCAGCTGATCCAGGTTTTCATAAGTCAGAACCACCTGCCCGGTTTCCGTTCCGGCCTTGTGGTTGATCGAAACCTTCATCGCCAGAATGGCCGACAAATCCTTTTCCAAAGCACGCGTGTCTGCATCCTTATCTGCGCCTGCACTTTTCGTGCGCGTCGGAGATTTCTCAGTATCGCCCTGAAGCTGTTTTTTGACCAAAGCCTCGGTCGCCCGCACCGACAACCCGTCCCGAACCACGATTTTGGCCAGTTCCGACGGGTTATCAGCAGTAATCAATGCCCGTGCATGTCCTGCCGACAGCTTTCCCTCGATCACCAATGCCTGAACATCCATCGGCAATGACAGCAAGCGCAGAAGGTTGGCAATGTGGCTGCGGCTTTTTCCAAGGGCCTCGGCCAGCTTTTCCTGCGTGTGGCCAAACCGATCCATCAGCTGCTTGTACCCGGCGGCCTCTTCAACCGCATTCAGGTCTGCGCGCTGAATGTTCTCGATAATCGCAACTTCAAGGACCTCGGTGTCATCAAACTCGCGCACGATAACCGGGATTTCGTGCAACTGCGCCATTTGCGCCGCCCGCCAGCGGCGCTCACCCGCAACGATTTCATATTCTCCACCGCTCAGCGGACGAACAATCAGGGGCTGGATGATCCCCTTTTCCTTGACCGACGCTGCCAGCTCGTCCAACTGCCCCTGCGAAAACGTCCGGCGTGGCTGATTTGGGTTGGCGCGCAGCTTTTCGATTGGCACTTCCATGTCCGGGCGGCGCGGCAAGGTCGCAACGGCACCTTCGACATCATGGGTGACATCCGCCATCAAGGCGGACAATCCGCGCCCCAGCCCTCTGGATTTTCCCTTTTTGACGTTCACTATGCCCTCCTGACCGCCGTTCAAGCAGCAATTCTGTTGTGTTTTTGCATAACCTCACGCGCCAGATGTCGATAGGCCATGGCCCCAAGCGAACCCGAGTCATACTGCAACACCGGAAGCGCAAATGACGGCGCTTCGCTGACCCTGACATTTCTTGGTATCTTGGTTTTAAACACCATCCCGCCCAGATTGTCACGCGCATCCTTTTCCACCTGACGGGACAAGTTGTTGCGGTTGTCGTACATGGTCAACACAACACCTTCGATTCTCAGGTTCGGATTCGCAGTCTGCCGAACCTCGCGAACAGTCAACATAAGCTGGGACAAACCCTCCAACGCGAAGAACTCACTTTGAAGCGGAATAAGTACCGAATGTGCAGCCACCATTGCGTTTACAGTCAGTAAATTCAGCGACGGAGGGCAATCGATCAGGACATAATCGAACTCATACCCGTCAATCGCGGTCTGTCGCAGTGCATCATGTAAAAGATAGCTGCGTTTTTCGTTTGAAATCAGCTCGATATCCGCAGAACTCAGATCGACGGTCGCGGGAACAATGTACAAACCACCAATCTCGGTTTCCTGAACAACCGCCTCCAACGGTGCATCGTCCAAAATCAGATCATAAGTGGTCCAATCCCGGTCCTCGACCCCCAACCCGGTCGATGCGTTGCCCTGAGGGTCCAGATCCACCACCAGAACCCTGCAGTTTGCCTCGGCAAGGCCCGCCGCCAGGTTGATCGCTGTCGTGGTTTTTCCAACTCCGCCCTTTTGATTGGCAACCGCTATGATCCGGGGCCCAACAGGACGAGACAAATCAACCACGTGTGACTCCATTTATTTTCAGGATAACTGCCTGAGGTTCAGTCAAACTTGTAATCGGCTCAGCATCGAATTTCCATTCCTTGCGAGCCTCTGCCAGTTCTTTTTTCCACGTGGCGCCTTTTGGAAACAGCGCCGTGCCGCCTGCCCCCAAATGCCGATGACAAAAAGATAGCAAAACTGTCAGATCCGCCAGCGCCCGAGCTGACAAAATATCCGCACTCAACGGTTCAACTGCCTCGATCCTTTTTGAAATCACCCGGCAAGACGCGCCGCATTCCCGCGCGGCATTGCGTAAAAACGCCGATTTACGCTGATCGCTTTCCACCAGCGTAAATTCCATCCCCGGCGCTTCCTCCGTCGCCAATATCGCGCAAATTATCCCGGGAAATCCACCCCCACTCCCCAGATCGATCCAGTTTTTGGAGGGAGAGATGCACCGAAAAACCTGCACGGAATCAACAATATGCCGGGCCCATACATCCTTCAGACTGTTCTTCGAAACCAGATTGATCTTTGGGTTCCACCGCTGCAAAAGATCTACGAATACCGCCAGGCGCTCTTGTGTTTCACGTGAAACATTAAGATCAGCAAGCATCTGCCCGTGTTCAGGACTCATGCCTTCATGGCTTTCTGTTTACGGCGCAGCTTTGCCAAAACCAACGTCAATGCGGCGGGTGTCACACCTTCTACGCGACTAGCTTGCGCAATATTGGCAGGTTTCGCCTCTGACAGCTTCTGCTTCATTTCAGCGGATAGCCCGTCCAAAGCAAAATAGTCAAAATCCCTTGGGATTTCATGCGCTTCATCGCGCTTCATCGCTTCTACATCGCGCTGCTGACGCGCAATATAGTTGGCGTACAAAGCATCCTTTTCGATCTGACGGCGGGTGTCGCCATCAACCTCCCTCAATCCGTCAACCAACGGCAGCAACTGTTCAAAAGTCACGTGAGGGAAGGCCAGTATGGCCATTCCGTCTCGCCGGTTTCCGTCCTGATTGACCTCAATCCCTGCTGACAAAACCTCACGTGGTGTATAAGTTCGACTGGTCAACGCCGACCTCACGGTTTCCAACTTCTCCAGTTTCTTCTGAAAAGCTGTCCGCCTAGTTTCCCCCACACATCCAACATCGATTCCCATCGGAGTAAGCCGCTGATCGGCATTGTCCGCCCTCAGCGAAAGCCTGAATTCTGCGCGTGATGTAAACATCCGATAGGGTTCTGCCACACCACGGGTAGTAAGATCGTCGATCATAACCCCAATATAGCTGTTTGAACGGGTGAAGTTCAGGCGGTCCCTACCCAACACCTCCAACGCGGCATTAAGCCCGGCAACCAAACCTTGTGCGGCTGCCTCTTCGTATCCAGTTGTACCGTTGATCTGCCCTGCCAGGTACAGGCCGGACACTTCGGGCAAGGAAAGTTGGGCAGTCAGGACCCGCGGATCGACGTAGTCATATTCGATAGCATAGCCCGGTTGCAGAATCGTGGCGTTCTCCAGCCCTTTGATGGAACGTACGTATTCTTCTTGAATATCCTCGGGCAAAGACGTGGATATACCGTTTGGATAGATTGTATGATCTGAAACGCCTTCAGGCTCCAAAAAGATCTGATGCGAGTCCTTATCCGCAAAGCGAACGATCTTGTCCTCGATGGAGGGGCAATACCTCGGACCAACCCCGTCGATGTGCCCCCCATACATTGCTGAACGGGACAGGTTTTTTTCAATGATTTCATGGGTACGCGCATTTGTATGCGTGATACCGCAGGCAATCTGGGGGGCAATTACCTGATTGGACAGAAACGAGAATAAAGTTGGATCCTCATCACCATCTTGCCGTTCCAGATCAGACCAGTCGATTGTACGCCCATCCAAACGCGGGGGCGTTCCTGTTTTCAATCTGGCCAAAGGCAGATCAAAACTATCCAGACGCTCAGCCAGCCGTACGGATGGCCGATCACCCATACGCCCACCAGGTCGCGAAACGTCTCCGATATGGATAACACCCCGTAGAAACGTCCCCGAAGTCAGGATCACCGTTTTGGTTGGGACAATCGAACCGTCTGCCAGTTCTACTCCGGTAATTCGATGGTTTTCGATAAGGAAATCGACAACCTCGCCTTCAACAACCGTCAGGTTTTCCCGTCCCGCCGTTTCACGCTTCATGGCCGCGCGATACAACGCGCGATCAGCCTGCGCCCGCGGTCCCTGCACGGCCGGGCCCTTTCGCTTGTTCAGCAGACGAAACTGAATCCCCGCCTGATCCGCGACACATCCCATGACACCGTCCAATGCGTCGATCTCGCGAACAAGGTGCCCCTTTCCCAACCCACCAATTGCCGGATTGCAGGACATGACGCCGATATCATTTTCCGACAGCGTTACCAAAGCCGTGTTCGCGCCCATGCGTGCAGCCGCATGGGCAGCTTCGGTTCCGGCATGGCCCGCACCAACAACGACAACATCGAATTGTGAATGTTTCACGTGAAACACTCCTTACTTACCAAGGCAGAAACTGGCGAAAATCTCGTCCAGTAGATTTTCAACATCTATTCTGCCGACCAGTGATTCCAGGGCGCGAATGGCGGTTCGCATCTCTTCGGCTGCGATATCATACAAATCGTCACCCGATTCCAGAACCTCCAAGGCAGCACCAAGCGCAGAAAACGCCTTGTTCATAGCGACACGATGCCGTTCCCGCGTTGCAATACCAGAACTTGTGGCTCTGTCCGATAAAACACGCGATATCTGGGATATTAACCTATCAATCCCCTGACCTGTCTTCCCCGAAATTCCGGCATCACCAGTTCCGCGGGTATCGGATTTTGGCAGAACATGAATATCACCGGGTTGCATCGGAATACCCAGATCATCGGGAGAGTCTGTCAGGAACACCCTCAAATCAGCTGATTCAGCCCGCCTGCGCGCCAAGGCAATTCCCAAGCCCTCGACATGATCATCGGTGTCCCGCAATCCAGCCGTATCCAGCAGGGTGACCGGCAGTCCGGCAAGATCCATTCTGACTTCGATAACATCCCGCGTCGTTCCGGCGTATTCCGAGGTTATGGCAGCTTCCCGCCCCGCCAGAGCATTCAGCAAGGTGGATTTTCCCGCATTTGGCGGACCGACGATCGCCACTTCGAACCCGGTCCGGATGCGTTCGGCGATTGTGACACCCTTTGCTTCCCGCTCCAGCTCCGCCATGACGTCGGTCACAAGGTCGCGCACTTCAGGGGTTACATCCGTAGGCACATCCTCATCGGCAAAGTCGATTACCGCCTCCAACAAGGATGCAGCCCGGATCAGCTTACGCCTCCATCCTTCGGCCAGTTGACCTAACTCCCCGGCCAGTATGGTCTGGGCCTGCCGGCGTTGCGCTTCGGTTTCGGCGTCGATTAGATCGGCCAGCCCTTCGACTTGCGCCAAATCCATTTTACCATTTTCCAGTGCCCGCCTGGTGAACTCACCGGGTTCGGCCATACGCAGGCCTTCTATTTCGGACAAACATCGTAAAATTGCATTAATCGAGGCCGTGCTGCCATGAACCTGCAACTCGGCAACATCCTCACCGGTGAAGCTGGCCGGGGCCTGAAAGGTCAGAACCAGCCCGTCATCCAGCCGCGCGCCATCGGACGCAAACAGACTACGCACACGCATCCCGCGCGCCGGAAGACTGTCACCGGTCAATGCACCCGCTGCGGAAATTGCCTGAGGTCCAGAGAGGCGAATGACCGCCACCCCGGCTTTGCCTTGTGCGCTGGCCAAGGCGAATATCGTGTCCATTCGAAGGCCTCGCGTCGTTTAAGACCTGTGTCAGGTGTTCATCGAATCGAAGAACTCACCGTTTGTCTTGGTCTGTTTCAACTTCGACAACAGGAACTCGATCGCATCGGTTGTTCCCATCGGGTTCAGGATGCGGCGCAGGACAAAGGTCTTGGCCAGATCGCCCTTGTCAACCAACAGATCCTCTTTCCGTGTGCCGGATTTGAGGATGTCGATGGCCGGGAAGACGCGCTTGTCCGCGATCTTGCGATCCAGAACAATTTCCGAGTTACCGGTGCCTTTGAATTCTTCAAAGATCACTTCGTCCATGCGGCTGCCGGTATCGATCAATGCAGTGGCGATGATGGTCAGCGACCCGCCCTCTTCGATGTTCCGGGCAGCACCAAAGAACCGCTTTGGCCGCTGCAGCGCATTCGCGTCCACACCACCGGTTAGAACTTTACCCGAGGATGGCACCACGGTGTTAAATGCCCTACCAAGTCTTGTGATAGAGTCGAGAAGAATAACAACATCTCGTTTATGCTCGACCAAACGCTTGGCTTTTTCGATGACCATCTCGGACACAGCCACGTGACGGGTCGCCGGTTCGTCAAAGGTCGAGGATACAACCTCACCCTTCACCGAGCGCTGCATGTCGGTCACCTCTTCCGGGCGTTCGTCGATCAACAGGACGATCAGATAACACTCAGGATGGTTCTGTTCGATCGAATGCGCGATGTTCTGCAGGATCACCGTCTTACCGGTCCGCGGCGGCGCGACGATCAGCGAACGCTGACCCTTACCGATGGGTGCCACCAGGTCGATCACACGGGCCGACTTGTCCTTGATGGTAGGATCCTCGATCTCCATCTTCAGCCGCTCGTCGGGATACAGCGGCGTCAGGTTGTCGAACAGGATCTTGTGTTTGGCCTTTTCGGGGTTCTCAAAGTTGATCTTGGTGACTTTAGTCAGGGCAAAGTAACGCTCGTTATCGTCGGGCGCCTTGATTTCACCTTCGACCGTATCCCCGGTGCGCAGCGAATGCTGACGGATCATGTCAGGCGACACATAGATGTCGTCCGGGCCCGGCAGATAGTTCGCCTCAGGCGACCGTAGAAAGCCGAAACCATCCTGCAGGACCTCCAGCACCCCGTCACCGCCAACGACCCATCCTTCGTCCGCACGTTCGCGCAGAATCTGGAACATCATTTCGCCCTTGCGCATGGTCGAGGCGTTTTCGATCTCCAGCTCTTCGGCCATCGCCAGAAGGTCTTTGGGGCTTTTTGCCTTGAGGTCGGCAAGATTCAGGGATTCAGTTGTCATGATGATACGGACCTTGGCCACATCAGTTGCAGCTCAGAGTTGGATTTCAAACAGGAAGAGACGCCACCCGGACGGGCGCGTTTTGACCTACATAGGCTGACTGCTGTCCGGAGTCAAACCTGCTTCAGAATTTCAGAACCACGGCAAGCACGATCACCACCATCAGAACGGTGGGAACCTCGTTCATCATGCGGTACTGACGCCCTGTCAGGGTGTTTCGCCCTTCTGCGAAATCCCTGCGCCGGGCCAGCAGCCAGTGATGAAACCACGTCATGCCGATCACCGCTGCGCCCTTGGCCCAGGGCCAGGCCCAGTCCCAGCCGACAACACCGGGGGTAAAGACCATGATCAGCCCGCAGGCCCATGTCACGATCATCGCCGGACGCATGATGACACGCAGCAGTTTGTCTTCCATCTCAAGGAAAATCTTTGATGCTCCGTCCACCTTCTGTGCTTGTTCGACGTGATAGACGAAAAGTCGGGGCAGGTAGAACAAGCCAGCCATCCAGGAAATGACAGCCATGATGTGAAACGATTTCACCCATGGGTACAGTGTGTAAAGCAGATCGGTCATTCCGGCTCCGGGCGTTGGACGGGTCATCCCTAATAAAAAAGAAAGAAAAGAAAAAGGATGATGGTTTTGTAGTGTGAACAAAAACCGTGGATTACTTTTTTACCCCTCAGTTTTCCCCAGGTGGAAAGGAAAGTTCCGGGGCAGATGGAATGGCTCCGGTAAATCTGATTAATGATATAATATCAAATAGTTACATGAACACGCACGGGTATCAATCTGGGGATAACTACAGGATGGTTCCGGAATATCCCGGTTATCCTGATCAGGCCACTTATCCTTGTCCCGGCTGGAAAGATTTCGGGCGACTCAGGGAAGTTTCGGGCGAAATTCGCGGGGTTGCGTGTCAACCGGAAACCCATACAAACCGTTCAGGAACGTTCAACGATTTGCCCACGGGGTTTTCCACATGTCTGTCCCCCTTATCCTTGCATCAGGCTCAGCAATCCGCGCGCAGCTGCTGGAAAATGCGGGTGTTCCATTTGCTGTTCAGGTTCCGCGTGTCGACGAAGATACGGTGAAACGGGCCCTTCTGGCCGAGGACGCCCCGCCCCGCGATATTGCCGATGCGCTGGCCGAGCTGAAGGCGCGCAGGATCAGCGACAAGAACCCCGGTGCAATGGTTTTGGGCTGCGATCAGGTTCTGGATTTTGACGGTCAGCTTCTGTCGAAGCCCCAATCGCCCGACGAGGCGCTGGCGCAGTTGAAAAAGATGCGCGGCAAGCGGCACATGTTGTTGTCTGCGGCCGTGATCTATCAAAACGGCGAACCGGTGTGGCGGCATGTCGGGCAGGTGCGGTTACGGATGCGCGCCAGTTCGGACGCTTATCTGAAATCTTATGTGGCGCGAAACTGGGACAGCATCCGCCACGCGGTGGGTGCCTACAAGCTTGAGGAAGAAGGCGTGCGCCTGTTCGCCACCATTGACGGCGACTATTTTAACGTTTTGGGTATGCCCCTGCTGGAGCTTCTCAATTTTCTGGCGTTGCGAGGGGTGATCGAACAATGACCGACAAGCGGATTCCACTGGCCGGGGTGATCGGGCATCCCATTGCGCATTCCAGATCGCCGAAGCTGCATGGTCACTGGCTCAGAACTTATGACCTGCCGGGGCATTATGTTCCGATGGACGTTGCGCCCGCCGATCTGGAACAGGTGTTGCGCGCATTGCCCAGGGCCGGTTTCGTGGGTGCCAATGTCACCGTTCCGCATAAAGAGGCCGCACTGCGTCTGGCCGATCATGTCTCGGACAGCGCATCGGTGATCGGGGCGGCAAACACCCTGACCTTCCGCCCGGACGGAACCATTCATGCGGACAATACGGATGGCTATGGTTTCATGGAGAACCTGCGCGCCGGAGCGCCCGACTGGAACCCGCAGGACGGGCCTGCCGTCGTGTTCGGCGCAGGCGGTGCGGCCCGCGCGGTTATTGCGGCCCTGTCCGACGCAGGTGTTCCCGAGATTCTGCTGACCAACCGCACCCGCAGCCGGGCCGATCATCTGAAAGAGGAATTCGGTCAACGGATCACCGTAGTTGACTGGGTTCAGGCGGGAAATGTCATCGAAGGGTCCGAGCTGGTGGTAAACACCACCTCGCTTGGAATGACCGGCCAGCCCGAACTGCGTGTCCCTCTGGACGGTCTGCAGCCGGGTACGGTTGTAACCGATCTGGTCTATGCTCCCCTGCAAACCCACCTGCTGCATGAGGCGGAAAAGGCAGGATGTACCACCGTCGACGGTCTAGGCATGTTGCTGCATCAGGCGGTGCCTGGTTTTGAGCGCTGGTTCGGTCAGCGCCCCGAGGTGGATGAGGCAACCCGCACGGCGGCACTGGCATGAGTTTTCTGCTTGGTCTGACTGGCTCGATCGGCATGGGTAAAAGCACCACGGCGCAGATGTTCGTCCAGGAAGGCTGCGCGCTGTGGGATGCGGATGCAGCCGTACATAGACTCTATTCAAGGGGCGGAGCGGCGGTTGAACCAATGCGCGCGGTCTTTCCGCAAGCCATTGTTGACGGTGCCGTCAGCCGCGATGCGTTGAAACGGATCATCTCGGAAAACCCCGAAACCCTGAAACGTATCGAAGCCATTGTTCATCCGCTGGTGGCCATGGATCGTGCGCAATTCCGTCAGGATGCGGATGCCGACATTCTGATTTTTGACATTCCGCTGCTGTTTGAAACCGGCGGTGACGCCGCGATGGACGCGGTTGCTTGCGTGTCCGTTCCGGCCGAGGTTCAGAAAGACCGCGTGATGGCGCGCGGAACCATGACGGCAGAGCAGTTCGAACAGATCCGCGCCAAACAGATGCCCAACGATGAAAAATGCGCCCGCTCGGATTTCGTGATCGTTACGGACACTCTGGACCATGCGCGCGCGCAGGTGCAGGATATTGTCAGGCAGATACGGGCAGGACTGACACATGCGTGAGATTGTTCTCGACACAGAAACCACGGGCTTTGACCCGGAAAGCGGCGACCGGATCGTCGAAATCGGCGCGGTCGAGCTGTGGAACCACGTGGCCACGGGCGAAACCTATCACGTCTATATCAATCCCGAACGGTCGATGCCCGAAGAGGCGTTTGGCGTTCACGGCATCGGTCCCGACCTGCTGGACTCACCGCGCCCGCCGGAATCGGGACAGATCACGCTCAGGGACAAGCCGGTCTTTGCAAAGGTCGGGCAGGCGTTCCGCGATTTCGTTGGCGACGCCAAGCTGGTGATTCACAACGCGTCTTTCGATATGAAATTCCTGAACGCCGAACTGGGCTGGATGAATGTGCCCCTGATCCCGATGGATCAGGCTATCGATACGCTGGCCATCGCGCGCAAGAGGTTTCCGGGCTCGCCCGCATCGCTGGATGCTTTGTGCCGCCGGTTCGGCATCGATAACTCGAACCGTGTTTTGCACGGCGCGTTGCTCGACTCGGAAATTCTGGCCGAGGTTTATCTGGAACTGATCGGCGGGCGTCAGCCCGACTTTGGGCTGGCTACGTCCGCAGCCTCGATGGGTTCCGGCGGGGCTGGCGACTGGCGCCCCACCCCGCGCGCTACTCCGTTACCCTCGCGGATCACCGAGGACGAGCGCACGGCGCATGAAACTTTTGTCGGGAAACTGGGCGAAAACGCCCTGTGGAACCGCGCCTGACCGATATCAGGCGCGGATCATCTGATCAGGCTTCGGATTTCTGCGCCTGTTCGGCCTGACGACGCATCAGTTCGTTGCGGTACAGCGCAACAAAGTCGATGTTGTCCAGGTTGACCGGCGGATACCCACCATCGCGGGTCACGTCGCTGACGATGCGGCGCAGGAACGGGAACAGCATGCGCGGGCATTCGATCAGAAGGAACGGATGCATTTGATCCTCGGGCACACCCTCGACGTGGAACAGCCCGCAATAGTCGACCTCGAACAGGAACAGTACGTCTTCCATGCCTTTGGCCTTGGATTTGACGCTCAGCTTGATCGAAACTTCATACTGATGCTCGGTTGGCCGTTTCTTGGCGTCCAGATTTACCTGAACGGCGACCTCGGGCTGTATATCGCCCGATACGCCTTTCTGCGCCATTACGTTTTCAAAGGACATGTCGCGGATGAACTGCCCCAGAACACGCATCTGAACCTGTGGTGCCTGTTCGGCCGCGGCGTTTCCTGCGGCGCTTTCTTCGGTCATGGAACTACTCCAAAAATGAAATTCGCCACTGCTTAGCAACTTGCGCGCGGCACCTCAATGCCGGTGCGGGCCTTCGACCCATTTCGAGGGTCCGGACGATTCTCTTTTAGGCTTTACTTCGGTGAATTCGCCGTCGATCGTGTCACCCTGGCCAAACGGATCCTGCCCGGGTCTGAAATTGGCCTGGGTCCCCATCTGGAAATGGGAAACGGTGACTTTCGACTGAACGTACCGGAACACGCCCACCCGGACCGCGGGGATCAGTAATGCAAACCCGATGGCGTCGGTGAAAAACCCCGGGGTCAGCAGCAGAACACCCGACAGCAGGATCATCGCTCCATGGGCCAACGGCTCGGTTGGGTCGTCCAGTTCGGCAAACGAACGCTGCAACTGTCCAAGCGCCATGCGACCTTGTGTCCGGACCAGAAGCGTGCCCATTACGGCCGTCAGAACGACGATGGCAAGGGTTGGCCACAGCCCGATCAGACCGCCAACCTGTATGAACAGGGCGATTTCGATGATCGGAACCAGCAAAAAAGCCAGAAAAAGGTACATCCGGGTTATCCTTTCATGCACGGCGGGCTGTGGACTTGCCCCCGACTGTCACCTACATAGTACCACGAGGCCATGTATACAAAGTCTCGGTTCTGAAAAGAGGACGAAATGAATTCACCCCTGATCCAGCTTCTCGTGCTGGCCGGCATTGCAGTTTTCCTGATCCTGCGTCTGAAGAACGTGTTGGGTACGCGCGAAGGGTTTGAAAAGCCGCCCCTGTCGCAGCAACCCGACAACAACAAGTCGCGCCGGGATTTCGAGGTGATCGAGGGTGGCCCTGATCACGACATCACAGATCATGTGCCCGAAGACAGCGAACAGGCGCAGACGCTGGCCGCAATGAAGCGGGTGGAGCCGACCTTTTCGGTCAGCGAATTCGTTCAGGGTTCGCGCGGCGCCTATGAAATGATCGTGATGGGGTTCGAACGCGGCAATCTGGATGAAATTCAACCTTTCCTGGCGGAAGATGTGTTTGACACCTTCGTCTCGGTTGTTGCCGCCCGCGAAGATCAGGGCCTGACCATCGAGGCCGAGTTCATCGGCGTTCGCGAAACGGTGCTGGCTGATGCGCAGTTCGACAAGGATACCAACCGCGCCGAAATCACCATGCGGTTTGTAGGCGAACTGACCTCGGTCGTACGTGACCGCGGCGGCGATATCATCGAAGGCAACCCGAACACCGTGAAACGCCAAAAGGACAGCTGGACCTTTGCCCGTGTTATGGGCACCGACGATCCGAACTGGCTGCTTGTTGCAACGGACGCATGATTGGTGCCCTCCGGTCGCTTGCTCTGGCGGGTGCGATGACTGCGGCAGGCGCGACCGGAGCGGATGTGACGCGAACGATCCTGTCGTTTGACGAACTGGATGGCTGGGCCGCTGACGACCACGGGGCGGCCCTTTCCACTTTTCTTAACACTTGCGGGGATCTGAACGATCCGGACTGGCGTGCCCTGTGTGGAGTGGCGCGAACCTATTCCGGTGACGCCGCCAAGTCGTTCTTTGAGCTGTTCTTTCGCCCTGTTCTGGTCGAAGACGGCGATGACGCCCTGTTCACCGGCTATTTCGAACCGGAGCTGGACGGATCCAAGACCAGCTCTGACAGATACAGGTACCCGCTGTATCGCATCCCGCCAGAGGCGCGCGATGCATCACAGTGGCTCGACCGGCGCGAGTTGCTGAGCAGCGGTGTGATGGAAAATCGCGGTCTCGAAATCGCATGGGTGGACGATCCGGTCGAGCTGTTCTTTTTGCAGATACAGGGTTCGGGCCGTATCCGTTTACCGGATGGCAAGATGCTGCGGGTCGGCTATGGCGGCGCAAACGGTCATCCCTACCGTTCGATCGGGGCCGAGCTGGTCCGGCGTGGCTTGTTGGGGGCTCATCAGGTCAGCGCCCAGATGATCCGAAGCTGGGTCCGCAAAAACCCCGAGGCCGGGGCCGAGCTATTGTTCCACAACCCGTCCTATGTGTTCTTTCGCGAGGTCACGCGCGTGGCGCCCGAACTTGGGCCACTGGGTGCGATGAACCGGTCGGTCACAACCCTGCGCACGATTGCCGCCGATCCGGCTTTTACCCCGCTGGGTGCGCCGGTCTGGGTCGAAAAGGATGGCAAAGCCCCAATGCGTCGCCTGATGGTCGCGCAGGATACCGGATCGGCCATCAAGGGCGCCCAGCGCGCCGATATCTTTTTCGGTACAGGCGATGCGGCGGGTCAGGCGGCGGGCAGGTTGAAAGATCCGGGTCGGATGGTGGTTTTGCTGCCGATTCAGCGTGCCTATGCCTTATTGCCGGATGAGTTCTGATGTCGCGCCGCAAGCTGACCTCAGAAGAGATCGAGTTGTGGCGTAAGGTTTCGCGCCAGACCGAGCGTCTGCACCCCGAAATCCCGCAATCGGTTCACCCGGTGAGCCTGCCCAAACCCAAGCCGAAGAAAACGCCGAAATCCCGTGTCGAAGAATTCGAGGTCGGACAATCCGCCAAACCCAAAGCGGCTGCGGATCGGTTCAAACCTACCCTGACCGAAAGCCTGCGTGCTGCGCCGGTTCAGATGGACAAAAAGGCGTTTGGCCGGATGAAGCGGGGTAAGCTGAAACCCGAAGGCCGGATTGATCTGCACGGGATGCGGATGGACACCGCGCATCCGGCCCTGGTCCGGTTCATCCTGTCGGCACAGGCGTCGGGCAAGCGGCTGGTGTTGGTGATCACCGGCAAGGGCAAGGACCGGGACGAACCCGGCCCCATTCCCACACCCCGCGGTGTTCTGCGCAATCAGGTGCCGCAATGGCTGTCCCTGCCGCCGCTGACGCAGGCGGTGATGCAGGTCACGCCCGCGCATATCAGCCATGGCGGTGATGGGGCCTACTACGTCTATCTCCGCCGCACCCGCTAAAGGCTGCGCACAGCGCGGGCGATACCGACTCCCACCGACAGACAGGCCAGCAGGAAAAAGACGGCGATCCATGCGAACTGTGTTTCCAGCCCGATCCCCTGATCGATCAGAACGCCTGTCAGGCCCGGCCCGATGGCCGACCCCAGAACCATGACCGCCGCTGCGGTTGCCTTGATCGCACCGATGTGCCGGGTGCCGTAGAACTCGGCCCAAAAGGCGCTGGGCAGCGTGCCGTTTGCGCCCATGGTCACAGCAAGAAAAGACATGGCCATCAGTGCACCGCCGATCGACTGGATGGTGGATAGAATGCCGAACCCGATCGCCATTGGCAGCAGGGAAAACGGCATCATCCGCGCCGTGCCCCATTTGTCCAGCGCCCAGCCCGAAGCGAACATGGAAATCATTGCAACTGCGGTAAAGGCGGGAAACAGCGCGACCAGTTCCACATGCTGCCAGCCTTTTATCTCGGCCAGATGAACCTGATGAAAGAAAAACGCGGTGATGAAGGCGGACGGGCCCAGCAAGGCCGGTGTCATGAACCAGAACAGCGGATGCAACAGCGCCTCACGCCGTGTCCAGTGACGGCCTTCCATGCCGGTTGCCGAGTATGAGGTGGACAGGCTTTGTGGTGTACGCTCTCTGCGCAGTAACCGCATTAGCACGGGGATTCCCAGAAAGGCGACGCAGGCGGACCCGACCCATAGCAGACGCCAGTCGATCACGGCCATCGCTGAAACGAACAACAGCGGCAACAGCGCCTCACCGGCGGCAAAGCCAAGCGTGGCGATGGCCAGCGCCCTGCCCCGCGTCGCCGTAAACCAGCGCGCCATGGCCACCAGCGCCAGATGGTTACTCATGCCTTGTCCGAAAAACCGCAGCAGGAAAATCACCACTGGCAGCAACAACAGCCAGGTGTTGAATGCCATTGCCAGCGCTGCCAGCCCCAGCCCGCCCAGAACTGCCGGCCCCAGAACCCGGACCCGGAATATGTCGGTTAGACCGCCTGCCCAGATCATGACAACCGCCGACGCGGTGGTTCCCAGCGAATAGATGCCGCCCCATCCCCCATGGCTCAGCCCGTACTCGGCCCGGATTTCTCCGGCAAAGACCGAGATAAGGAAGGTCTGACCGAAGCTGGACAGAAATGTCAGCAGAATTCCCGCGCTCAACCAGGTTGCGTTCCCGGCAAGGTACCGGCGCAACCCGGCCATCATCATTCGGATGCGACAGTCGCAGACCCGCTTTCGGTCAGTACGATTTCCGTAGCGCCCGAGTCGTGCCGGACATGCGGCGGAACCAGCAGATCAAATCCCGCCTCGGGGCCGAATGTGTTGCTGACCCTGCTTGCGGAATTGAGGATGGACAACATCGCAGGCGAGGTCGCGGCCACAAAATGCGACGACCCCGCATCGCTGCTGAAGGCTGTCGTGTTCACCACGTCGATCGGGTATTCAGCCACCTTTTCGACCGAGTCGATGCTGCCCAGCCGATCGCTTCTGGATGTGCCGCGAATGCGTGCTGAAATGTTCAGTATCTTGTCCTTCTCGGACACCATCACGACGAAGGGCTGAGGTGGGTTCTTGATGCTGTCCATCTGTGATCTGAATACATCCACATCCAGATCGGGTGAGATCAGGATCACACCTTCGATGTTTTTCGCCGACCAACCCGGCTGGCGCAGTTCGGCTTGGCGCATCATCTCCATCGTCAGGGCCGATCCCATAGAATGGGCGACAATGACCACACGCTCCACCCCCAGGGCCTTGAGGTCGCGGATCGTCTGTTCCAGCCCGTCGCGCGCAAAAAGCATACTGTCAATGTCATAGGCATAGCCACCTGCCTTGGCCCGGCTGGGCCAGGAGTAGATCAGGATCGATCCGGGGATACCGATATCATGCGACAGCTGCGCCGCGCGAAACGCCGTCTCGGTCTGAGTGGCGTTATAGCCGTGCACAAAGATCGTCACCTCGCGGGCGGGCCTGCCCTTTCTGTTCCGCAGTTGTCGGCCGAATTCCTGCACCGAATTGTATTCGGTCACACCGGCCAGCACGAATTGCTTGTTCGGATTAGGATTGCCGTATGAAAAATTCAGGTTGCCCGGCGTGTGTGTCGGCGGAACGGATACGGTCATTTTCATAAACCGAAGCCGATCGGCACGCTCAAACCCGTATGTTCCATCCGATTCCTTTGCGCGGGTCGTTGCGGCAAACACCGTTTCCGGCGTGCCAACCTCCAGCGCTTTGGGCACAGTGACCGAAACACTGCGATCCGTACACGCGGCCATCGCGAACACGGCCAGAAAACCAAGAAGAATCCGCACCTGAGCCCAACTCCAATTCAGTCAGCGTCACGTTATATAAAAACGGGGACGCGTCCAGTGGGTTCGGGCATATGGTGGTTAATCCGCGAATGCCTGCCAGCCGCTACAGGACGTAGCGGCTCAGGTCGGTCGATTTCGTCAGTTCGCCAAGGTTGTCGTGCACGAATTTCGCGTCCACCGTGATCTGTGTGCCCGCCTTGTCAGGCGCCACAAAGGACAGCTCCTCGAACACGCGCTCCATGACCGTATAAAGCCGCCGCGCACCGATGTTTTCGACGCTCTGGTTCACTTCGGCCGCGATCCGGGCAAGGGCTGCGATGCCATCCTCGCTGAAATCCACCGTGACCTCTTCGGTGCCCATCAGCGCGGTGTATTGCAGCGTCAGCGCGTTGTCGGTTTCGGTCAGGATACGCACGAAATCCCCTTCGGTCAGTGCCCGCAGCTCGACCCGGATGGGCAGACGCCCCTGAAGTTCGGGCAGCAGGTCCGATGGCTTGGCGATGTGGAACGCGCCACTGGCGATGAACAGGATATGGTCGGTCTTGACCGGGCCGTGTTTCGTGGACACCGTGGTGCCTTCGATCAGCGGCAGCAGATCGCGCTGCACGCCTTCACGGCTGACATCGCCGCCACGCGCCTCGGTCCGGGCGCAAACCTTGTCGATTTCGTCCAGAAACACGATACCATTTTGTTCGACCGCTTCCAGCGCGGTGCGGGCGACAGTTTCGTCATCCAGCAGCTTGTCGGCCTCTTCTCCGATCAGCGCTTCATAACTGTCCGCGACGGTCATCTTGCGCTTGACCGTCCGACCCCCGAAGGCCTTGCCGAATATGTCACCCAGATTCATCATCCCCATCTGGCTGCCGGGCTGGCCGGGAATGTCGAACATCGGCATCGGATTCGATGTGTCCGACAGTTCCAGCTCGATCACAGTGTCATCCAGCTCACCCGCTTTCAGCTTTTTGCGGAACATTTCGCGCGTACCTTCGCGGGCGTCCTCACCGGCGATGGCGGCAATGACCCGATCCTCGGCGGCCTGGTGCGCCCGCGCCTTCACATCCTCACGCATGTACTCACGCGTTTGTAAGATCGCCGCATCCGCCAGATCGCGCACAATCTGTTCCACGTCGCGCCCGACATAACCAACCTCGGTGAACTTGGTCGCCTCGACCTTGATGAAGGGCGCGCGCGCCAGTTTGGCCAGACGGCGGCTGATCTCGGTCTTGCCGACGCCGGTGGGGCCGATCATCAGGATATTCTTGGGATAGACCTCTTCGCGGATGTCATCGGGCAGCTGCTTGCGCCGCCAGCGATTGCGCAGGGCCACGGCAACCGCGCGTTTGGCATCCTTCTGGCCAATGATGAAACGGTCCAGTTCCGAGACGATCTCGCGCGGGGTCAGGTCGGTCATGTGTTTTCTATCCAGTTGTTCCGCCACGGAACCTAATCATGGGGCGCAAAAACACAAGCCGATCACGAAAAGATCACGCGGGCACACGAAACACGCACGCTTTCTCGTTGTGTTGTGAGTGGCTTACTCACCTCATCCTCCGACATAAAGAACGGCATCAGGCATGTCGCCTGCATCTATTCAATGGAGACCAACCGAAATGCTGACTCGCCGTTCCCTGTTTCTTACCGCTGCTGCTTCGGGCGCGGCCCTGACCCTTGCCAGCGCCACCACCGCATTGGCCGGTGGCTACAAAAAAGGCAGCTTCGAAGGCCGTTCGAACCATGTCACCAGCGGCTCCGTCAAGCTGGTCAAAAATGGTGACCGCTATATCGTCGAACTCGGCGATAACTTCTCACTGGATGGCGGCCCGGATCCGCGCGTGGCGCTGGGCAAGGACGGAACATACGATCCCGACACCAAACTGGGCGCTCTGCTGAATCTGACCGGCAGCCAGTCTTACGCGGTGCCGCCAACGCTGGACACGTCGAAATACAACGAGGTTTACATCTGGTGCGAAGTCGCTGGTGTGCCATTGGGCGTAGCGACGCTGAACTAAATCAGGCGCAAAACGCGGTGTACAAGGGGCCGGATCCGCCGGCCCCACTTGCATTCCGAACCCAGCCCTTCCGATCCGGTGGGAAAAAACGGAAATTCTGCTAAACTCCCGCCATTGGGGGAATTTTGCATGACAACCATTACCCGGATCACATTACTTTTTGTTGTTTTTGTCGACCTGATCGGACAGGGATTGGTCTTTCCGATCATCAACTCGCTGATCATGGAAACGGATTCCGGGTTTCTCCCCAAATCGACGCCGATGGGCAGCCGCCATTTCTACTATGGCCTCGTCATCGGATCGTTTTTCCTGTCGTGGTTTCTGGGCGTTGTTTACGTTTCCAAGGTTTCGGATTCGATTGGACGCAAGAACGCTCTGCTGATCTGTCTGGGTGGAGCATTGGCCGGATATGCCATCACGATCGTGTCGCTATATCTCAACAGTCTGGCCCTGCTGATCCTTGGACGGTGCATCACCGGGTTTACCGCGGGAAACCAGCCCATAGCGCAGGCCGCCATGATCGATGGCAGCACAGATGCGGCGGATCGAGACCGCAACATGGGTTATATCGTGACAGGTGTCAGCTTTGGCCTTGTCGGCGGCCCGATCATCGGCGCGGTTCTGTCGGACAAAACCCTGCTGGGCAGCGCCGCAACACTCAAAACACCTTTCTACGGCGCCTTCATTCTTGTCTTCATTGCGATTTTGCTGGTGCTGTTCTTTTTCAAGAATACCCGGACCGAAAGGGTGCCGTTCGTATTTCGCCCGCGTGACATCACCGACAGCCTGATCGCAGTACGCGGCCATCCGATGGTGCTGAAAATCCTGCCGGTCTATACCTTTTTCATGATCGCCAACGTCACGTTTTACGTCTTCGTTGATAACTTCCTGACCAGCGCTTTCGGTTACGGCGTCGTGGGCGGCAGCATGGCGATGGTGACTATCGGTTTTGCGCTGGCCTTTTCAAGTACGTTTCTGGTGAAACCTGCGCAGGAACGGTTCAGCAAGCACGCCATCATTCACACTTCACTTGTGACCATGGTGATCTGCGGCTTTGCCTTTGCCTTCAGCCCCAGCGGTGTGCTCAGCTATATCCCGGTGTTCTTATTCTATTTCCTGTTCGGGGTTGCCTATCCGACAATGCTGGGCCTGTTTTCCTCCAGCGTCAGCGAGGGGGATCAGGGCTGGGTCATGGGCGTCACGACCGCCGTGTTCTGCCTTGCGGGCGGCATCATGTCACTGATTGGGGGTGGGTTGATGAGCATCGACATCCGCGTGCCGTATTACATCGTGATCGCTTCGGCCATCATCGGCATCATCGGGATGTATCGCAGATGGCGCGGCAAGGAGATCGCCGCGCTGTTGGCCTAATCCGTCTCTAGATGGTTTCAACTGTCAGGTTGCCGTTGGTATACACGCAGATATCAGCGGCAATCGCCATTGCCTCGCGCGCAACCTCTTCTGCGGTTTTGTCGCTGTCCATCATGGCCCGCGCGGCGGCCAGCGCGAAGTTACCACCCGATCCGATGGCGGCCACATCATGCTCGGGCTCCAGCACATCCCCTGCCCCGGTGATCACTAACAGCTCGGTGCCGTCGGTCACGATCAGCATCGCCTCTAGCTTTTGCAGGTACTTGTCGGTGCGCCAGTCCTTGGCCAGTTCTACCGAGGCCCGCGTCAGCTGACCCGGTGTCGCCTCCAGCTTGGCCTCAAGCCGCTCCAGCAGAGTAAAGGCATCCGCGGTCGATCCGGCAAAGCCTGCCACAACCTCGAACCCGCCCGGCGACAGGCGGCGCACCTTGCGTGCGGCTCCCTTGATCACGGTCTGCCCAAGGCTGACCTGACCGTCCCCGGCAATGACAACCTTGCCGCCCTTCTTGACGCCGATGATGGTCGTGCCGTGCCAACCGGGAAAATCGTTATCTGCCATGAAAGCCTCCGTTGGGTTCGCAGAACTATATGGGCTGACTGCGCGTGTGACGCAACCGGTTCTCAAACCGCCTCAAAGATATGCATAAATTGCATTCCGGGGCTGTCGAACCGGCAATTGTGGGACTCAGTGAATGCGCTTACATGAGCCTTACAACCGACGAGGGGTCGGCTGTTTGAGTTAAAAGGAACGCGCAAAATGGCAACTACCGCAAACATCCATGCGCCGCTCGGAGCAGCTACCGTTCTCCATGTAGTGGACGCTTTCATCTCGGCCAAAAACGCCATCATCGAATGGAACGAAGCCCGGGTGACCCGTAAAATTCTGTCGAAGCTGAGCAACGCCCAGCTTTCCGATATCGGCCTGAGCCGTAGCGACATCGAAAAAATCTGATCCTGACAACGGATCACCAAATTAAGACAGGCCGCTCATGTGAATGAGCGGCCTTTTTTGTCAGCTCTGCCTGTATTGACCGGAAAGATCCGGCAAAAATGCCTCGATCGCCGCCGTTGCCACAACGTGACGTGTGCCCGTGTCGGCATCCTCGACATCCAGTCCGCCCTTGACGGCCCGCACCTTCGCCTGCCCGCGCGGCAGATCGGCAGCAACCAGCGCGCAATCCACCTTGTCAGGCTGCTGCACGGCAATGGTCACTTCGACCCGCATTTCACTGTGATCGATACCTAGGTTTGAAAACAGGGTGATCGACGAATGGTGCAGTGCGTCCTGAACCGCCCGGCGGGCGGCTTTAGTATAATCCTGACCATACAGGTCATTGCCGGTGCCCATTTCCAGAATGATGCGTTTGTCGGTCATGCGGTGCGCTCCATGTCAAACGAAACGGCAATGGCCGCATTGGCAATGACGGTCCGGCCCTGGCCTTGTGGTTTATCGATGTCCAACCCGCCCTGCGTGACAGTGATCGACGGCTGGCCATATGGAAACACGGCTTTCAGCGCCTCGGCATCCACCTTGTCGGGCTGCTGCACTCCGATCTCGGCATCAATGATCATCGCTTCCTTGGGAAAGCCGAACAGCTCGGCCATGTTGACCGAGTTGCGCCACAGCGCATCCCTGACCGCCCGCAGCGCGGCCTCGGTATAATCTTCCCGCCTGAGCGACGTGCCCATTCCGAATTCCACAAGTACGCGTGTTTTGGGCATGTGGCCTCCTTTTCATAATTCCATGGCCAGACCTGCACGACTTTGCGCAAATAGAAAGGACCAGAATGGCCGGGTACATCCGGCCACCTGACCCGTTAGCCGGTCAAGGGATTTAGTAGCGCCAGAGAAGTCGTTTAGCCAAATTTTCTAAACGTTTATTGTTCAGTTCAATAAAGGAAAGGATTCGAGTGATGAAATTTCTACGACTTATGCCTGCCTTCTTATTGCTAAGCTCAGTTTCAACATTGGCAATGGCTGAGGAAATTAAGGTAAAACAAGAGTTTATCGAACTGGTGTCCGACAAAAAGCTTGTTCTGGATAACAGTTGGGTAAGGATTCTCAGGAACGGGACGGTCGAAGGCAAAGGACCTGATCAAGGTGACATCACCGGCACATGGGAATGGAAGAGAAGGTATTACTGCCGTGATATCGTAATTGACGGAGAAACGCTGCCACATGACTGCCAGACAGTTACCGTTGAAGGAAACATAGTCACTTTCACACACAAAGAGGGCAGCGGGATTTCGGTAAGCTGGGCAATGGATTGAGCCACGGCCCTGTTCCAGGGGCATTCTTGCGAACAAAAAAAGGCGCCTTGAAGCAGGCGCCTTTTGAATTCTTCGTTGGGACTGCTTAGATCGACTCGTCGATCCAGCTTTGCAGCGCCGCCTTGGGTGCTGCGCCTGCCCGGTTCGAAATGACCTGACCGTCCTTGAAGATGAACAGCGCCGGAATGCCACGCACGCCCATGGCAGCGGCAGCGTTCGGGTTGCTGTCAACGTCAACCTTGGCGATCTTCACCTTGCCGCCATACTCGGCAGCCAGTTCTTCCAGAGCCGGGCCAATCTGCTTGCACGGTCCGCACCATTCGGCCCAGAAGTCCACGACAACGGGAACGTCCGAGTTCTTGACTTCTGCGTCAAAGGTTTCGTCAGTGACGGCTACGGTGGACATATTCTGTCTCC
The DNA here is from genome assembly GCF_056537325.1 of Ruegeria sp. CF5. Lineage (NCBI taxonomy): Bacteria > Pseudomonadati > Pseudomonadota > Alphaproteobacteria > Rhodobacterales > Roseobacteraceae > Ruegeria > Ruegeria sp. CF5. The sequence goes on from NZ_JBQFRI010000009.1 coordinate 38,792, forward strand.
TGAATGAGATACGCTTGGGAACTGAAAGTATGTGCCGCGCTATGGGAGGTCAAGATATGTGGGCTCGCTCAAGCGCATCAGTCACAAGATCGTGCGGTAACCACATCAGGCTGGCGGTTCGGGTCCACAGGATGGCTGTGCGGATACCCCGATCCGGATAGATCTGGCGCAAGGCTTCGGCATAGGCCCCCATCTGGCGCAGCAGTCCCTCGGGGCAGTCGTGCACATCCGCTGGAACGGTCATATTTGATTTGAAATCAATAATCTGAACCTCGGCATCCGTCACGATAAGTCGGTCGATCACCCCGTGAATCCGGCGCTCGCCCAGATTGGCGGTAACGGAAACTTCGGCCAGTGCATCGGGATGGAATACGACCTGCAGATGAGGCGCGGTAAGAACGCCCTCGACCTCGTTCAGCAGGGCATCCCGTTCAACCTGCTGCATATCAGGCAGAAGCTTGCCGCAAACCTCGGCCCAATCAGATTCGGCACTTTGAGGCAGGTGCTCAAGAAGCAGGTGCAACCGTGTACCCCGGACCTTTGCCGCCTCTTCATCCACACCTGCATCGCCGGCCAGAGCTTTGGCGCCGCCCAGATTTGACGGGCTCAGAACCTCGGGTGTTTCCGGCGGAGCATCCGCCGGTTTATGGAACATGTCCGGTAACGGTTCCGGATGTTCGATGACGACTTCGCTGTCCACGACGGGTAAACCATCCCAGTCGCCATGCTCCAGCCTGCGGGTGTCCGTGTCGGTAACAAGTGTGGCCCCGGCCTGCGACATTGCGCCTTCGACCATCTGATACCAGCTGTTGCCGTCCCTGCCGACATCCCCCGCCGCACAGACGATCAGCCACTTTTCCGCCCGTGTCAGAGCCACATACAACAGTCGCAGCCGCTCATTTTCTTCTCGTGTCCGTGCAGCCTCGCGGGCTTTGGCAATGATGGCTGGGGAAGCGTCCGCCGGAACTTTCCACACCGGCGTTCCGTCGGCCATCATGATCTCGGCATCGCGCGGCGGTTGTCGTTTGCCGGTATCCGGCAGGATCACGATGGGCGCCTCCAACCCCTTGGAGCCATGCACGGTCATGACACGGATCATGTCACCAACGCCACTCATCTGCCTTTTGATCTCAAGATCGTCGGTCTGCATCCAGACCAGAAACCCGGTGAGACTTGGAATGTCGGTGCGCTCATAGGCTAGTGCCTGCGACAGCAGGGCGTTGATCCCGTCCTCGGCCTCGGCCCCCAACCGGCCCAGCAGTTTTCGCCGTCCGTCATGTCGGGTCAGAATGCGTTCGATCAGGTCATAGGGGCGCAGGAAATCTGTTTGCCCCCGCAGATCGTTCAATACGGCAAGGGTTTCGGGAAACTCGCCTTCACGCTTGCGCAGCGCGGCCCACAGGAATTTTTCCTGCCGCCGGTGCGCCAGATTGAAAAGCTGCTGTTCCGTCCACCCGAACAAGGGCGAGCGGAGCACGGTGGCCAGCGAAAGACTGTCTTCGGGCGTGGCCAGAAAACTTAGCAGCGCCGCCAGATCCTTGACCGCCAGTTCTGCGCCCACCTTCAACCGATCCGCCCCCGCAATGGGCAGGCCGGCCGTCTTGCAGGCGCGGATGATCTCGGCAAACAAGTCCGACCGGCGCTGGACGAGGATAAGAAAGTCCCCGGGCCTGACCTTGCGGCGCACAAAACTGCCCCGCGTTTCACCGTCCTCTGGGATCGTGTCACCGTTGTCGATCATCGTCTTGATCGATTGCGCCACCTGCTCTGCCAGAATGACAGTGTGATGGCGTGCACCGGGTCGGTCCACGGGATCGGTCCAGTCGCCGTCCTGTGCTTCTTCGACCTTTTCCACGACCGGCCACAGATCGACACGGCCTGGCAGGTCTGACTTGAAGGCGCGATGAAGCGACTCCTTGTGAAATCCTGCATCAGTGCGGCCATCGAACACCAGATCAACCAGATTCAGAATTGCGCTGGACGAACGGAAGGAAAATTCAAGCGTCAAATCCGTCAGGTTAGAGCCTGATTCTTGCAATTTTCGCCCAAATTCGGCCTGCATCCGGTCGAATGCTTCGGGGTCGGCGCCCTGAAAGGAATAGATCGACTGTTTCTTGTCCCCGACGACGAAAATCGTGCGCTCAACCCCGGATCTTGCACCCTCGCCGCTGGTGAATTCCTGTGCCAGTTTTTCGACCACATCCCACTGGTCGGGGCTGGTATCCTGCGCCTCATCCACAAGGATATGATCGATCCCGCCATCCAGCCGGTACAGCACCCATTCGGCAACTGCGGGGTCATTCAACAACTGCCGCGCCTTGAGGATCAGATCGTCGAAATCCAGCCATCCGCGCAGCTGCTTGCGCCGCTCATATTCCGGCAGGAACGCGGCGGCAAAGCGGTGCAGCGCCAGTGATTTCTGTGCTGCAACATAGGCAAGGCGCCGCTCGCGGGCTGCTTCGACCCGAAGCATCAGCGCCTCAAGCTGTGGCATCTGGCCCGCCAAGGCCCCTTCCCGCAACGCCTTGGTTGGAAAGGAACCGATTTTGGCGGTAAAGGGTTCTTTTGCCGAGGCACCTGTCAGCAGAACGTTCTCCAACAGCGGCAGGCTTGTCAGGTCTGGCGCGGCAATGCTTGTCAGCTTGTCCGCAGCCTTTGCATTGTTGCCGCCGCTTTCCGCGAGAGGTGTCAGTATTGATTGGATCAGCTCGACCTCACCACCAACAAAGACCTCACTCAGCAAGGCGTTGTCGTCAAAAGTGCCGGGCAGGCCAAACAGCTCCAACAGCGCATCCCTGTCCAGCGACCGGCCAAATCCGTTTCGTTTATGAGTGATTGCACCCGCAAGGGTGTCAAAACCGGTATCGGTGACAAATCGGGCAATGCCGTCGATCAGGTGCGCCTGCGGGCCACCTGCAAAATCCTCTATTATCTCCTCGCGCAGCAAGGCGGCGGCGCGGTCTTCCATCTCCGAAAACTGCGGGCTGACACCTGCCTCAAGCGGGAAGCGGCGCAGCAAAGAGGCGCAGAACGAGTGAATGGTCTGAATCTTCAAACCGCCCGGTGTCTCGATCGCGCGGGCAAAAAGAGTTCGCGCGTGCGACAGGCTGGAAAGGTCGATGTGACCTTCGGCACCCAGTTCCGTCAGCTGCTTCAGCAGATTTGCATCATCCAGCATCGCCCATTCGCCCAACCGCTTGAACAGCCGGTTCTGCATCTCGCTGGCGGCGGCCTTGGTATAGGTCAGACACAGAATATGCTGCGGCTGGACGCCACTCAGCAGCAATCGCGCAACGCGGTCGGTCAGAACGCGGGTCTTGCCGGACCCGGCATTTGCCGCCAGCCATGTGGACGCGTTGGGGCGCGCGGCCTGGACCTGACGCTCGGTTGCTTCATCGCGTGGGGTCACGTCAGCCTCTCGGGTTTGGGTTCGGCGGTCCGGTCCCATTCTCCGAACCGGGCGAGGTGATCATAATCTCCGATATCGCTGTCCTTGTGCAGCATCCGGCGCGATGAGAAACCCTGATCAGGCTCTAAATAGGCTGATATTAGCTGTTTTAACTCTGCCAGAACCTTGTCTGACGGTTCTTTCTGCAGCGGTGCGGGCACTTCTTTATAGGTGCCGCCCATGCCAATGAATATGGCCTGCCCAACGGGTGTCGGGTCAAACCCGTCTATGCCACCCTCTTCGGCCATTGCGGCCTCGATCAGCAGTTGCTTGTCGAACTTTGCCTGCTGCGATTCCGTCGGTGGTGCGCCAGTCTTGTAGTCAATGATCCGCAAAGCGCCGCGGTTATTGAGGTCGATGCGATCAGCACGGCCCACTATGGAAAAGTTCAGCGGATCAAGGCGCAGCTTCATATCAACCTCAAACGCGACAGGGCCACCATCTGCCCGGCGCGCCGCCTCGGCAGTCAGAAACGCGTCGGCAATTCTGTTCAGCCGCGCCAGCCACAGCTTGCGGGCCGTCGGCCAGGCGACATGTTCCATCAGGATTGCCTCGGCGCGTTTCAGGAAATTTTCACGGGTTAACAGCGCCGTATCCACGACACTGTCCTTGATGAAATGTTCCAGAACTTCGTGAATCACGATCCCGCGCAATAGGGCATCCGGTGCCTGAACCAACGGGTCCAGAGGTTTCAGGCGCAGGACATGTTTTGCGTAAACCGCATATGGGTCGCGGATCAGCCGCTTGATCTCGGTCACGGACAGCCGGTCCGGTCGCGCGCTGACCGGAGGTTGCGGCGACGGGCGTTCCGCCGGTTCGATATTCGGCGCCTTTTCAAGGGCTTCAGCCCAGTGCAGCCATTTTTGACCCCGGTCGCGCATTGCGCGCAGACTGCGCCGCCCGCCCTGCTCTGCCAGACCCTGCAATAGGTTCGAAAGCCGGTTCAGCCAGCGTGACGGCACGGTTTCAGCATCGTCGGATCGGGTTGCCCGGGTCAGCCAGACCTCGGGGGCACCGACGGCCTGCTGAAAATCATGGGCCGACAGACCGATCCGCCTTTCCGGCAACAGTAATCCGGCCTTGTCGCGCATCTGCCGGTTCAACCACGGATCGGGCGATGGTGCTTCGGGCCAGCTTCCTTCGTTCAGGCCACCCAGAATCAGCAGGTCGGCCCCCTGAACACGCGCCTCAAGCGTTCCCCAGATCATGATGTGCGGATGCGGCGCGTCTCGATCCCTTACTTCCTCGCCCGCCAGCAAGGCGCCAAGCAGATCGGCAAAATCACGGGCTGTCATCGGACCGCCGTGATCAGCCTCATCCTCAAGCTGTGAAATCACCGCCAGCGCCTTTTGACCGGCGTTCTTGTCCCAGATCGTACCACCCTCACCCGTATAGCCCGCCGAGATGGCCTCGGCGCTCAGGCGCAGTCTGGTAACCCAGTCCTTCAGTGGCAAAACCCCGTCCACTTGCTGATCGCAGAACCGTTCTGCGACCCAGTTGACCCAATTTTGGTCCGCATCCTTGCGGGTGCCGAATGAGGTCAGGCTATGCCGGTCCGGAAAGGGCGGTCCGTTGCGGCGTAGGTCAAGCTCAAGATCACGGGTGTGCAGCAGATGTGCACCCCGTTCGCCGCCGTCATGGCAAAGCGGATGCTTCAAAAGCGTCAGCAGCGCCTCACCATCCAGCCGCCGGGTGAACAGGCCCGCGACATGCCTCAGGAAACGGCCCGGCGGTGACAGTTGCAGGGGAAGACCGGCGCTGTCATCTGGCAGGATGTTCCAGCGGTCCAGCGCGGCGCTGACCTGACGGGTCAGCATGCGGTCGGGTGTGATCAGGGCGGCGGTTTGCCCAGTTTCGGCGGCTTGCCTCAGGCGCAGCGCAATGGCCAGCGCTTCGGCACGCGGCGATTGCGCCTCAACCAGCGTTACATCGGCCGTGGCGTCTTGCAGGTTGGCAAGCTGCGGGCCTTCGCTCATCCACGCGTCGGTGACGGGCGCCGGGCGCAATGCCAGAGAAATCAATCTGTTACGGTCGGGCGAGGGGGCCTGTTCATCGGACCAGCGCTGAATCTGCCCGGGTTTCAGGTTCAGTTCCCGCATCAGCTTGCGGAACCGGTATTGCGGATGGTCTTCCGATAAAAGCGCGTCATCAAGGCCGGACCAGACGTGATCCGGCTGATCGAAATCATATCCCGGAAGGATCAGAGCCCCTTGCGGCAGGCGTGCGATGGCCTGCATCAACATCATTGTCGTGCCGCGCGAACCGGTTGATCCGGCCAGAATGACCGGATGTTGCGGCGGTGCGGCCTGCCATCGGTTTATCAGGTTCTGGACAACCCGGCGCTGTCGCGCCTGAACGTCCAGCGTCGTGCCATCGGTTCCGATGAACCGATCCGCGATCCCGATAAATGCCTGAGCACGCGCCCAGTGACCGGACAGGTCGCTGACATCCAGCTGGCGGATGGCCTCGGGCAACACACCTTCGCCCTGCATCTCGTCGATCAGGGCGGCAAGACTGTCCGACAGGTCGAACAGGGAGGATCGCGCGGCAAGATCGGGTTGCTGCTCCAGTAGCTTTGAAATCAGCTGAGTCAGCTCCAGCCGTCGGCGCAACGGGGGTATCGCGGGGGGCAGGTCAGACAATTCAGCCGCTTCACCCAGATCCGTGACCAATGAGATTTGCGGCAAGAGACAAGGCGGCCCCTGATCGAACAGGTCCCTGACCCGCCGCGCCATGCGCCGGGTGTTTACGACCAGCTGAACCCGGGCAAGCTCTTGTGGCGGGTGATGCGCGCTGCGGTGCCGCAGCCCGTCCACCAGAACCTTTGGGAAATCCGCGCCGGGAGGTACGGCAAAAACACGCGGGGTGTCGCCCGTTTCAAACATCCGCAAGCAGACCTTCCGCCAATGCGATGCCTTCGGGCCGGCCGACATCGCACCATTTTCCCGGATATTCGACCGCGAACAGCCGCCGTTGATCGTGTATTCGATCCCAAAGCCGGTTAAGCGAAAAGGCCTTTTCCGGAAACTCGCCCAACGCATCGGTCTTAATGATCTGCGCACCGCCATAGATCAGGCCGGGACCGCGTGTGATCCGGCCTTCGGCATCGGCGGTAAAATCACCCGAGCCAGCATGGCCGATTGCGTTGGGTACCGGCACGCACATCAGCAGCGCGTCCATGATGTCGGGGTTCCACGAGTCCCGCAAAAGGGTCAGGGGGTTGGGCCCGGCCCAGACGGCGTCCGTGTTTAGGGTGAAAACCGGCTCGGCCCCCAACAGGGGCAGTGCCGCACGCAATCCGCCGCCCGTCTCAAGTATTTCAGGCTCTTCACGCGACAGCAGAACCCCTTCGGGTTTCAGGTGCGCCTCAAGCTGATCCGCGAGGTAGTGCAGGTTTGCAACCGTACGCAGGGGTCCGGCATCCTGAACCAGATCAAGCGTGTGATCGACCAGAGGGCGCCCACCCACTTCGATCAGAGGTTTGGGCCGGTTCCGGGTCAGCGCGCCCATGCGCGTTCCGAATCCGGCGGCAAACAGCATGATGGACTGCGGATGCCGGGTCATGATGCCTTCAGCCTCGCCAGATTTTCTGCGGTGGGTTTCGGCAGCGCCTCGCGTAGCATTCCGGCGATGGAAACAAGCGCCGGATTTTCCAGTCCGCGCATCAGTTGCGTCCAGGTCGCCGGGATCAGGTCCACATACTGATGCTTGCCCCTCTCCAGGGCCAGCCGGGCAAAAACCCCAAGAATACGCAGGTTTCGCTGCACGCCCAGAACGGCATAGGCGGTTCGAAAATCGTGATCATTCACGCCGGTTGCCGTGATGTAGTGGTTGAGCATGCGCATCTCGATGCCAATGGGAACATCGCGGCGCACATCCTGCAAAAGCGACACCAGATCATAGGCCGGATGCCCCAGCATGGCGCTTTGGAAATCAAGCAATCCGACCCGCGCAAGGCCTTCACGCTCGGGCAGCCAGATCAGATTTTCCGCGTGATAGTCCCTGAGGATCACGACCTTGGTTCCATGCGTTTCCTGATGCAGCAGATCGGCGAACCGGCGCTCGAACTGTTCGCGCGCAGTCGTATCGTGTTGCCCCAGAATGCCCTGGGCATATTTTGTAAACGCCAGCGCGGCCAAATCCGCCATCATCGATGGATCATAAGTGTTGAGCGGCAGAACGGGCGCCTGATGCAGGTGGACAAGGACATCTGTCGCGGCCTCGTAAAGCGGGCGTTCCAGTTTCGGCTGCTTTTTCAGCAAGCGGGCAAACAGATCATCTCCGAAATCTTCCAGCAGCAGAAATCCGAACTCTGAATCTTCGGCATAAATCTCAGGCGCGTTCAGTCCGGCTGAACGCAGATATTCGGCAACTCTGACAAATGCGTGTACGTCTTCGCCTGTATCCGGAGGCGCATCCATCAACACCGCAGTCCGTCCCGTGTCCGGATCGGTCAGGCGTTCATATCGTCGGTACGACGCATCCCCGGCCAGCGGGGCGCTGGATGCATTGACCCACGGGGTCTGCGCAATCAGCGCCTTGGCCAGCACTGTCCGGTTGGTCATGAAATTTTCTCCATCAGCGTCGACCATTTCGGGTCCGACCAGATCATCGATAGCTGGCGGACCTCCTCATGGTCGGGATCGGTTGAAAAGGTTAGTGTTAGGGCCGTTTCCGGCCGTAACGGTCCGAGTTTTTCAGGCCATTCAATCAGGCAAATGGCCGAGTCGAACGCCTCCGTCAGGCCCAGCTCCTCAAGCTCTTCCACAGCGCTGAGGCGATATAGATCCGAGTGCCAGACCTCACCTTTTTGGGTGTCGTACACCTGAACCAGCGTGAATGTGGGCGAGGGGACGTCCTCGGGCGCCACCATCAGCGACTGAATCAGGTTACGCGCAAAATGGGTCTTGCCACTACCGATGGTTCCGCCCAGCAAAAGGCAGTCGCCCGGGGTCAGTTGAGCCCCAAGCCGGATGGCGAACGACGCCGTTTCGTCGGGTGTTCGCAGCGTGATCGAATGCGGCGTTTGCATCATGGCGCCACAATGGCCTTGCCGCGACTCAGCCGCAACCCGGTTCAGGCGTGGATTTGTCTGAGATCGGGAATTTCGACCGGAACCGTGTCCCCGGTAAAACGAACGATTGTGGCCCCGTTCTGGACAGGGCTGACCGTACAGATCAGACCCTCACCCGAGCGCAGGCGAATTTCGGCGGACCATTCCGCCCGATTTTCCCGCATCTCGACGAAATCGCGTATTTCGCCCCAAATCGGCGTGGCAGCGCATCGTTCCTGCCAGGTCCGGGTGGCCTCCAGCACTGTCATCGGGGCGAACCCTTCTTCCGCGCTTTCATCCCAAAGAATCTGGTGTGCGTAGTTTGAGAATGCCAGCGTTCCGTCATCCGAAAACACTGCGATGGCATCGGCCAGCTTATCGAATACCGACTGCATGAGGTCCATCTCGGATCGAAACCGGCGGGTCAGGGTGATTTCCGCCGTGATATCCTCGAACAGAAAGGCCACTGCGCCATCCGGGTGTGGTCGGCCGTTGACGGAATACACCGATCCCGAAGGCAAAGACCAGGTTTCCTGATAGTTGCCCCCCTCTGCCGCCTCCAGCAGATCATCCATCTGGCTGCGCCAGCTGCGGTAGTTCTTTGGCTCGGGCATCATGTTCTGATCGCGCAGGCGATCGAAAAAGCTGGGCAGGCTGGGACGGCAACTCAGGAAATCGGGCGGCAGTCTGGTCAGGTCGATGAGCGCCGGATTGAACAGGGCCAGTTGCCGGTTTCGATCAAAAATGGCCAGCCCGATAGAGAGCTGCGCAAAGGTCTTGGCCATTGTCTGCACAAATTTCCGCTGTGCGGTTTCCGCCTCGACAATCGGGTTTATGTCTGCCGCGTAGCAAAGCACGCCATCATTCCGGTTCACCGGTGTCAGATCGAACCACAGTTTTCGACCCGATGGGTCGGCATCAATCGAAACCCGAAGCCTGTTGTGGTGCTGAACAGAGTTGTCGAGCCCGGTAAAAAGCGGCTCTGTCAGGTCGGCGTCCGGTCCCCGGACCCTGCGCACCAGCGCGATGTAAGCTGCGTTGCACCAGCTGACCTTAATCCGATGATCCTGAAACCAGACCGGATAGGGCGCTTTTTCCATTGCCAGCCGCATGGGATCGCTGGTTTCGGTGTGAACCGGGCCGGGTTTATCGGCGATGTCGTGCAGCCTGACGCGGACAACGCCATCGATCCATTCGCATGACACCACGCGCTGGACCGTGCAGTCGATGGCCGAGACCACCACGTCACCACGCGCACGAACGATATCGGGGTTTTCGGGAAAGGTGGGAAAATCCCGTTGCAGCAGTCGGCGCAGATCATCCCAGTCGGCGACGGTTTCATACCCCGCAAGGGCAATGTCCGAATGGCTGATCAGTTTGGGGCCGTCGAACAGGAATACGGTGTCAAAGATCGAGTTTGGTGACGCCAGGCCAAACGTCGTGTCCCCATGGGTTTGCCTTGGGCGCAGCCATAACACCGCCAGACAGGCAGAGGTCAGGCTCACTGCGATCAGAATGATCCAATCAATCATCACGAAAATGCCCTTGCGGGGGAAACTGCGTGGACTATGCCGCCACAATGGTTAACGGCGTGTTAACTCACACCTGAATCTGCTGGTTCGCGCCCGAGGGCACCGGGTTGTCGCCGGTTTGCGCGTCAACCAGTTTGCGCGGCCAGATGACCTTTACGATCGCGCCGCGCCGGTCCGGTTGATCCGTCAGGTTTTGGTAAGGATCGGATCCGTTGGCAAATTTCAGCTCGGCGCCGCTGCGTTCCAGCAGGGTTTTGGCGATGAACAGGCCAAGCCCCATGCCTTCGTATTCGGGGCGTCTTTTCTGCTCGGATTCGGCGCGCCGCCGTCGCATGAACGGGTCACCAATCCGGCCGATCATCTGCGGAGGAAACCCGCGTCCGTCATCCATGATGTCTATCGTGATCCAGTCTTCGGTCCATTCCGCTTCGACCCAGACGTCCGAACGGGCAAAATCCACCGCGTTTTGAATCAGGTTGCGCAATCCGTGAATGATCTCGGGTTTGCGCAGGATTGATGGTTGCTGAACATCACCCCCGTCACCGGGGCCTTCATCGAACAGAACGTTTTTGCCCCGGTTGATATGGGGCTCTGCCGCCTCGTGTATCACCGTCGAAAGCGGCGCCTGACGCAGATGCAGGTCGTCCTTGCCCGCCCGCCCCATGTCCCGCAGAATATCGCGGCACCGGTCCGCCTGTTCCCGGATCAGGGCCGCGTCTTCTTTCAGGTCAGGCTGGTCATCCAGTTCTTCGATCAGTTCGGAACTTGTCAGCTTGATCGTGGCCAGAGGCGTGCCAAGTTCGTGCGCGGCGGCCGCGACGACACCGCCCAGATCGGTCAGCTTCTGCTCGCGCGCCAGTGCCATATGGGTGGCTGACAACGCTTCGGACATGGATTGGATCTCGGAGCTGATGCGATAGGAATAGGCGCCAAGAAAGACGATGGCGATCACGATCGCGGCCCAGTTTCCAAACACCAGAATTTCGGGAATGTGCAGAACAAGGCCCAACTCGGTCCTGAGCGGCAGGTGAAACTGGGCCAGCAGGCTTGTTAGTATGACGGCAACACCACCGATGATCAGGGTTGAACGCAGGCTCATGACATTTGCCGAAATCGTCACCGGCCCCAAAAGCAACAGGGCAAAGGGGTTGTTCAGCCCGCCGGTCAGATACAGCAGAAAAGCCAGTTGCAGCAGGTCGAACAGCACCATCAGAAAGTTTTCGAATTCCGACAGGCGCTTGTTTTCCGGAAACAGCAGGATTGCGGTCAGGTTGCCCATGACGGACACTCCGACCGCGAAATAACACAGACCCAGTTCCAGCTGCACGTGATAGGTGCGCTGGGCAACGGTGATCGCCGTGATCTGTCCGATGATTGCCACCCAGCGCAACAGGATCAGCGTGCGAAGGCGAATCCAGCTGCTGCGCTCATGCCCGCGCCAAAGGCTTGTCTTGGAATCCGTCATGCGTCGATTATGTCCTGTTGCAACGGCTGTGCAACTTGATAGGTGTCCCGGCCGAAACGATCAACAAGCCCAAACGTCAGGTATTTTGTCATGACCCGCCTTCTTGCCATTGCCGCAACCGTCGTTCTTGCCGTCGGACTGGGAGCTATGTGGCTGCTGACGCAGAGAAATGGCTCGGACGACAAATTCGCACAATGTCGGTCCAGCCAGATCGCCGGTGGTGCAGGGGCTATTGGCGGCCCGTTCGAACTGGTCAATGCCAAGGGCGAGACGGTGACTGACAAGGATGTGATCACCGAACCGACGCTTCTTTATTTCGGCTATACCTTCTGTCCGGATGTTTGCCCTCTGGATGTGGCCCGCAACGCCGAAGTGATTGATGTTCTTGCCGAACGCGGTCAATCCGTCACACCTGTCTTCATCTCCGTCGACCCCGATCGCGACACGCCCGAGGTGGTCGGAGATTTCGCGTTTAACCTGCATGAAAGAATGATCGGGCTGACCGGATCGCCGGAACAGGTCAAGGCGGCCAAGAATTCATACAGGGCCTATTCCAAGGCCCATGACAAAAGTGACGAGTATTACCTGGTCGATCATTCGACCTTTTCCTATCTGGTGACGCCGCAGGACGGTTTTGTCGAATTCTTCAAACGCGAAGAGACGCCAGAACAGATGGCCGACAAGATCGGTTGTTTTCTGGAAAAGATGTAACCGAAATAGGGCGTTTGATCTTTCTCAAGGCGCTGCTAATACTCTCTGTTAAGCCAAAGAACAGCAATAGCGGAAAGTATAGGCATGGCAGACACCCCTCAGCTGGAAATCGGTCCCGACAAGTCGTTGCTTCTGGTGGATGACGATGAGCCGTTTCTGAGACGTCTGGCCAAGGCCATGGAAAAACGCGGTTTCGAGATTGAAACCGCCGGTTCCGTCGCCGCAGGCAAGGCCATCGCCACCGCCCGCCCGCCCGCTTATGCCGTGGTCGACCTGCGGCTGGAAGACGGCAACGGGCTGGATGTGGTCGAGGTACTGCGTGAAAAACGCCCTGACAGCCGGGTGGTGGTGCTGACCGGTTATGGCGCGATTGCCACCGCCGTGGCAGCGGTCAAGATCGGCGCGACGGATTACCTGTCGAAACCCGCCGATGCGACCGACATCACCAATGCGCTGCTGGCCAAGGGCGACGAACTGCCCCCGCCACCGGAAAACCCCATGAGCGCGGATCGCGTACGCTGGGAGCATATTCAGCGGGTATATGAGCTGTGTGACCGGAACGTTTCCGAGACCGCACGGCGCCTGAACATGCACCGCCGGACGTTGCAGCGGATTCTGGCGAAGCGTAGTCCACGGTAAGGCACTGCCTATCGGGACTACTCAATATTCGGGCTCTGATCTCAAGAATTCGATTATGTCTGCTAAGCGGGCAAATGATGAAGGCCTGCTTTGCAGAGAGCGCCTGCTTTATTCTGTATCGCCGGTAGGAAGGTTCCTATTTGTCATCGGAGTCTCGTCACTAGCGGTAAGAATTACGCCATCGAACCCTAACGATGCGGCTGGAACCTGATGTCCGTCGGTCACTTCAGGTACGCGTTGAAGCACGTAGTTAACAAACTCCGATACGGTTATTGCCCCGTTTCCGTCCTCATCACCATCACCTGCGAGAGCCTCCAGGAGAGCAAGAGTCAGTGCACCATGGTTTTGGGAAGCAGTATCCAAACAAGCTTGACCAGGAAGCGATGCAACAACCAATGTTAACCTCTCTTGCGGAAGCACACTCTCTAATGCGCGATAATTCCCACCCGGACATGCATCTATCGTGAGCACGACGAACGTAGTTTCGATTAGTTCTGACAGCAGCTCCCCAAGTTCAGAGATCGAAATGAATGACGCATTAATAGGTCCGGCCTCGCTATTAAATTCCGCGTCGAAAGGCACGATAAAGAACTCTTCGTCTACCTGATGGGCATGTCCGGAAAAGTGAATGAGTGCAACATCGCCACTAGCTGCAGAGGCTCTGTAGTTGAGATCTTCAACGGCTCTTAGAATGTTGCTTCGGGTTGCCTCTGCGTCGGTAAGGAGAAATGATGAGACTTCACTATAGAGTCCTCCACGTTGTCGAATTGCGTTCGCAACAACAGCTTCAGCATCACCCACGGGCGCGCTAAGGGGAAAAATCGTTGAAGCCTGATAGTCCCCAACACCCACAGCCAGAACATGTAGCCTGCGAGAAGGAACATCACCCGGCGCAATCTGTTGAGGCAATCGAGGTATTCTCTCATCAGGCGTTGTTTTGAGATAAATCGCAAGGCGCCTGATCAGGTCTTCATTTTCGATGAGGCCGGCCTCGATCAAAAATTGCAAGTTGTTGCGAACAGCTGTCGCATCCCCACTCTTGATCATTTCCAAGATACGAGCAGCTTCAGCTCGTTGATCTTCAAGCCTCAGCTGTGCTTGTGTTCTCTGAAACTCCAAAGCACGCTGCTGTCTTGCGTCAAGGAATGAGATCGCACCATTGCTAATCGCAGCCAATGCAGCCGCTGCAATTGCAACGACCAATGGGCTTCTCCACCCAGAGCGGGACATTTCGCGCTTTTTGAGTTCGTGTTCGTCACGGCGAAGTTGAATCTCGTCGCGCCATTTTTCGCGCTCAAACTGTAACCTATCGTCTGACATTTTCGATCTGAGGTCTGTCGTGATAGCGTCTAACCAACTGTAGACTACACGATAACATGCGCACCTGTCATAGTGTGATGCCTGTTTCGCACCTCTCATCGCAGTTCACGACAATTGGCGCTTACCCAGCTTTGTGCACACGTTCAGGGTAGGCATTGGCTCAAACCGGATTATTAAAGTAACTCCAATAATGCCCCATGCCTTGCGGTATACGCCTCCCGCACCTCAAGCGGCGGGCGTAACCGGATTTCCAGCCCCTCCATCACCGATTTGTCCGGGCGACCAAAGAACTTCGTCGCCTCGGCCTCGGAAAAGCCCGCGATCTGCGTGGCCTCCATCCAGGCGCTGATCTTGTCGGCCTTCTTGATCTGCCGTTTCACTGTTTTGGGCACCGCCGCAGGCAGGCCGAACCGGATGTGGATTGCCGCCGCCAGCCGATCATCCAGCGCGCCATAGTCGGGACCGACGGCGGATTTCACCGGCGAGATCATGTCGCCGATCACATATTCCGGAGCGTCGTGTAACAGGGCCGCCAGCCGCCATTTTGCCGGTGCTTTGGGGGAAATGCGGCCAAAAAGCTCTTCGACTAGTAGGGAATGTTCGGCCACGGAATAGGCAAAATCCCCCGCCGTCTGTCCGTTCCAGCGCGCCACAAAGGCCAGTCCATGGGCGATATCTTCGATCTCGATATCTACCGGCGTCGGGTCCAGCAGGTCCAGCCTGCGGCCCGACAGCATCCGCTGCCATGCTCTGGGTTGTGTTGCCATTATGCCATGCCTCGTCCGAACAGCCGCGATTAAGCCGCATTTTTATGGTATGCTTTACCTGTCAGGATCACATGCTGCCAACTTTTTCTTGAGCATTCGTGCTTTGAACCGGCACGTGGTGATCCCGACATAAAGACCTGAGGGGGGCGCATGCTTCTCCCGGTGTGCCCCTCTCGGAACGAAACCAGTTACGAAAGGAGCATGTCATGTTCAAACGTCTGTTGGGTGTTGCCCTTGCATTCGGCATGGCCGCCACTGCGCCGCCTGCCCTCGCCGCCAGCTGTGCGCAACGCGATGATGTCATCGCGAAACTGCAGAGTACCTATTCCGAGGAGCTGACCTTTGGAGGGCTGCAGAAATCACGTGGTGCACAGTCGGTGATGGAGGTCTGGTCCTCGAAGGCTACGGGCACCTACACCGTGCTTTTGACCAATGCCAACGGCATAAGCTGCATTGTTGCCGCCGGCACAGATTTTTTTGAAGCGATACCAAAAATAAAGGCAGAAGGCACGCCAAGCTGATTTGCAGCTGCGCGGCCCATAGTCCTGCCATCTGCGTTGCCACCTGTTTCAGGGGATGTTAGGGGCTTTCCGGAACATTATTAACCGGAATGGAGCATCTGATGGCCGGGGACTATATCGTCAAAGACATTTCGCTGGCTGATTTTGGCCGCAAGGAACTGGATATTGCGGAAACCGAGATGCCGGGCCTGATGGCGTTGCGCACCGAATACGGGGACAGCAAGCCACTCAAAGGCGCGCGCATCGTCGGCTCGCTGCATATGACCATCCAGACCGCCGTTCTGATTGAAACACTGGTGGCGCTGGGCGCGGATGTGCGCTGGGCGTCGTGCAACATCTTTTCGACGCAGGACCACGCCGCGGCAGCAATCGCCAAGGCAGAAATTCCAGTATTTGCCATCAAGGGCCAGACCCTTGAAGAGCATTGGGATTACCTCGACAAATCCTTCCTGTTCGAAGATGGCCCGAACATGATCCTGGATGATGGTGGCGACGCAACGCTGTATATCCTGCTGGGCGCGCGCGCCGAAGCGGGTGAGGACATCATCCCCGTTCCGGGTTCGGAAGAGGAAGAGGTGATCAAGGCGCAGATTTCCAAGCGTATGGCGGCCTCTCCGGGCTGGTTCACCAAGATGCGCGACCAGATCCAGGGCGTGTCCGAGGAAACCACCACCGGCGTGAACCGTTTGTATCAGCTGGTCAGGGACGGCCACCTGCCGTTCCCGGCGATCAACGTGAACGACAGCGTCACCAAGTCGAAGTTCGACAACAAATATGGCTGTAAGGAATCGCTGGTCGACGGTATCCGCCGCGCCACCGACACCATGATGGCGGGCAAGGTTGCTGTGGTTTGCGGCTATGGCGATGTGGGCAAAGGCTCGGCCGCGTCGCTGCGTGGCGCGGGTGCCCGCGTGAAAGTCACCGAAGTTGATCCGATCTGCGCCCTGCAGGCCGCCATGGACGGCTTCGAAGTGGTGCTTCTGGAAGACGTCGTCGACAGCGCCGATATCTTTATCACCACCACCGGCAACAAGGATGTGATCCGCATCGAGCATATGCGCGAGATGAAGGACATGGCCATCGTCGGCAATATCGGTCACTTCGACAACGAAATTCAGGTGGCCAATCTGAAGAACCACAAGTGGACCAACATCAAGGATCAGGTGGACATGATCGAAATGCCCTCGGGCAACCGTATCATCCTGCTGTCCGAAGGCCGCCTGCTGAACCTTGGCAACGCCACCGGCCACCCGTCCTTCGTGATGTCGGCCTCGTTCACCAATCAGGTTCTGGCGCAGATCGAGCTGTTCACCAAGGGTGATGAGTACAACAATGACGTTTACATCCTGCCCAAGCATCTGGATGAAAAGGTCGCCCGGCTGCATCTTGACCGTATCGGCGTCCGGTTGACCCAGCTGGATAACGAGCAGGCTGACTACATCGGTGTGAAACCCGAGGGCCCGTTCAAGCCGGAACATTACCGTTACTGATGATCAGGGCCTGCGCTTTTTGCGTGGCTTTATGGGCGGCCCCCGCGGCCGCCCAATACGCGGTAGCAGAAGAAACCGTATACTATTCGGTGTCGGGCAGTTCGTTTCCTGAATTGCGCGCCGAAATGAAAGCGGGTGGCCCCTATGGATGGTGGGGTTACACCAGATGGTCCGTGGACTGGGACGCTGAGTGTAACGTGAAGCTGCGCGTTTCCATAACCTTACCACGTCACACCGATCCGAATTCACTGCCGTTGAACGTGCGGTCCAGATGGAATGTTATGCTGTCCGGATTGACCGCTCATGAAAAGCAACACGCGCGCCATGGGCATCGCGCGGCCGAGCAGATTGCCCGGCAGGGGTGCAATGGCGCATATTCAACGATCCTGAAATGGCGCTTTCAGGACCGGCTTTTTGACTGGAAAACTGACCACGGCGCGCTTGATGGTGTTTCTTTTTAGCGCAGCGGCGGCATGAAATCTCCGCGTCCGTGCGGTGTCAGGTCAAGCAGGTTCCACAGTGGCCAGATCGTGTCGATATGGCGAGGGTGCCAGTTGCTGGGCTCAAAGAACAGCTCGGAACTCCAGAAATGACGGACGCCATCTGGATCGCGGACGAATATGTTCAGGATGGGCAGCTGGTCGCCTTTGTCGCTTTCAGCAAAATAGTCACGCTGATAGCTGGTCCCGAGCGCAGAATATAGCGGCAGGCTGTCCCAGTTCATCTGCGCCTTTAACTCGCTCAGTTTTTGCGGTTCGTTCTGCGCCACCACCACCACCGCCATTTTTTGCTTAATATGGTCGACCTGACCGTTCAGACCGTCCAGAAAGGCCGAGCACAAAGGGCAGGGGGCCTTGGCGTTGGGGCCGTACATCAGGGAATAGACCGCCAGCGCGTCATGCTCACCAAACAGCGATGACAGATTGACTGGCCCACCACCCGGACCGGTGAACGTGTAATCCTGCGGGATCAATCCGCCCTTTGGAAGGGACCGGCGCAGGGCAGCCACTTCTTCGACTTGCGCGCGCAATGCTGTTTCGGCCGCCAGCAGTTTGTTTCTTGCGGTACGGTATTCGGTGCTTTCGTTAGGCAGGGAAATAGGCATTACGAATCTCCGGCTACAATATTTAACAAAAATGTTAAATGATTGGTAATGAGATTTCAACCACGTCGTTGTGCGGATCCAGACGGGTTAGGGGGAAAGGCCAGAATTTTTCCCTTTGATGATTTTTTCAATGCCGCTACCGTTTTCGGTGATTTTTACGGAAACCAACCCGATCAGGAGACAGCAATGGGAAAACGTGACGAGTTGATTGCGAAGTACGCAGATGATCTGAAAAATAAGTGCGGAATAGAGCCTGATATGGACTTGTTGACCAAGGTCACGATCGGTTGCGGCCCCGCCATTTATGACGCAGATGCAGCGACCGTTGCGGCCACCCAGGAAGGTGAGTTGGAAACCGTCAAGAACAACTTTCTCATCAAAAAGCTGGGCCTGTCCGATGGCCCCGAACTGATGGATGCGATCAGCAAGGCCATGGAAACCTATGGTCAGTCCGAGCGCAACAAGTACCGGGCCGTCGTCTACTACATGCTGACCAAGCAATTCGGCAAAGAATCCGCATATAGCTGAATTTCAGTGCGAATTTTTATTGGGCACCCGCATTTCATAATGCGGGTGCCTTTGTATTTGAGTCGAATTGTTCAAACTCGTCGATTGCAAGTCGAGCATGTTTCGCTAGTGTCAACTTGCGACCAGGATGGTCGGAACCAGAGTTTTGCAGATGCGTGTGGTGAGTAGGGAGCACGCGGGGCAGGGAAGGTTCTGATCAGTCAGGGCCTTCCCGAAATTCATCTGATTTCGTCAAGCAGGCGCGCAATGAACAGGTCGAAATCGGTCGGTTGCCGGTTAGAGTTACCCGTGTTGCCAGAACCGCCCCTTCCGGCCAGATAGACCTCGATCCGTCCGGGTTGGGTCTTGCTGCCGGCTTTCGTGAAATCCCGTGCAATTCCGCCAAGCGCTTCGGCGGCCAGCGTTGCATTGATGGCATCATCCGGGTGGTAATACCGAACGTGCGTTTCGCGGACCGAATAGGGCACCCTTGCTGTCGCGACCACAGTGGCCTTGCCGTTTGTCAAAGCCTCCAGCGCTTTGTTGCTGGCATCATCCGAAACCCTTCGGGGCACAAACAAACCGACCTCAATTCCAGCCGTTCGTGTCGGAACCGGAAGGGGTTTTACCTCGGAATACTGCGGTTCGAATGATGCTTTTGGTACTGATGGTTCTGGATCGTATACCAATACGGCGTCCCCACTGGGGGCGGGCGCAAAATTCAGTTCTGGCGGTCCGGTCGTCCTGCCCGGAGAGTCTGTTGGCGAAACCGTCGTAATTGACAGGTTCGAATAACGGCTTAACATCTGGATATCTGAAGGCAATGTATCAATTCCCTCGGGCAACGAGCCATCAAAAACAGCTTCGCTCGAAAGAGCCACGCCTAACGAAGAGGTGTCATTCCGGGTCACGGTATTCTCGGGTTGCCGATCGTCCGTGACTTTGGCTGCACCCCACTGAAGAAAGGCACCGCACAGCATTGCCGCCAACACAATCAGACCAATGCTATACCGGCGCTGGCGCTTTTTGGGCCGTGTCCGCTCGCGCGGGCGAATCCATTCCTCGACATCGGCTACAGGCGCAGCCTCGACCCGCGCGGAATCCGGCACAGGCTCGGGCTTCTTTGGGGCTTCATCTGGGGCTGTATTTGCCTTCGGTTGCTGTCGTGCCTTGGCCAGCGCCTTGGCCCGCTGTTTTCGCGCCAATTCTAGGCGATCTTCCCACTTGCCGGAGTCCTTCGCCGCGACAAACTTTCTGGGTGTTCCCCTGCTGCCCTTAGCGTCAGACATGGGTTTAAACTCTCAAAAAATGACCGATCTCTATCAGAGCAACGCCAAACGATCTGGACCTGCGAAAACCGCCGCCAACAGCCCCCCGCATGGCGCAGCCAGAAAATAATAGCATTTTTTCATGTTTGTGAGAAGTTTCTCGTCTTTTCCGGCCCAAGCCGTCAATCCGCGCGGGTCTGTCCCAGATCGCAAATCACCGCCCATTCAGCGTCGCTTACGGGTTGAACCGACAGGCGCGAGTTTCTGACCAGCACCATTTCAGAGAGCCGCTCATCACCTTTGATCTGATCCAGTGTGACCGGAACCTCAAATGCCCGGACGGCCTTTATGTCCACGCATTCCCAACGCTCATCGTCCGTCGTGCTGTCAGGGTGGGATTCGGCGCAGACCTCGACGATCCCCACAATCGCCTTGTCCTTTTGCGAGTGATAGAAAAAACCGCGATCACCCAGCTTCATCTCGCGCATGAAATTCCGCGCCTGATAGTTGCGCACACCGTCCCATTCCTCGCCAGCCTCGCCTTTGGCAACCTGCTGGTCCCAGCTCCAGGTGGACGGTTCGGATTTGAACAACCAATTCGCCATCAGCCGATAACCTTTTTCCATGGGATCAGTTCAACCGACTGAAACAGCCCGGCCTTGGCATAGGGGTCACCATCGGCCCAGGCCTGCGCCGCCGCCAGGTCCGCCACATCCAGAATGATCAGCGATCCGATCATCTGATCGCCATCCAGCAACGGCCCCGCCTGAGACACAATGCCAGTCTCCTCGATATAGGCCAGATGCGCCGCGCGATTATCAAGCCGGGTTTGCAGGGCGTTGTCCTTGTCGCGGGCAATCAGGGCGATCAGCATTTCATTCCTCCTTCAGGGGTCGGTTGAGCAGAGACTGGATGGCCTCGGCCACACTGTATTTTCCGCCGCTCAGTTCGGCCACAGCGGTACTGATGGGCATGTCCAGACCTTCGGATTTCGCAATTTCGGCTACTGCGCGCGCGGTGGCAACACCCTCGACCGTTGTCGTGCCATCAAAGGCCTCATGCCGTCCAAGAGCAAGCCCAAAGCGAAAGTTCCGCGACAGGTCCGATGCGCAGGTCAATGCCAGATCCCCAAGCCCCGACAGCCCCATCAACGTTTCCGGCCTGGCACCGCGCAAGGCCGCAAAGCGCTGCATCTCGGCAAATCCCCGCGTCATCAGCGCTGCACGCGCGCTTTCGCCCATGCCTTCGCCGATACAGGCGCCGCAGCCAATGGCCATGACGTTTTTCAGGGCGCCGCCAAGCTCGGCCCCGATTGTGTCCGTCGTGCGGTAAAGGCGCAGATTGGCGGTCGTCAGTTCGACCTGCAGCCGCTCACCCAGTTCCGCATCCGCGCAGGCCAGTGTCAGGGCCGTGGGCAGCCCGCGCGCAATGTCGTGGGCAAAACTCGGGCCGGTCAAAAGGGCGGATCGGGCCTGTGGCATCACTTCGGCAATCACCGAAAGCGGGCCCTGACCTGATTTCAGTTCGATCCCCTTGCAGCAGGCCACCAGAACCTTGCCGTCCAGTTGCCGGGCGTGTTCCGTCAAGGCATCGCGCAGTTTTTGCATCGGCACGGCCAGCAAAACCACATCACCGTCCGCCGCATCCTCGAATCCGGTGGTCACGCGCAACGTATCGGGCAGGGGGACACCGGGCAGGCGTTGGGTGTTTTCACGCTGATCCTGCATCCGTAGCGCCTGTTCCGCAGACCGGCACAGCAATGTTACGCGTCCGTTCCCGGCAA
This sequence comes from Ruegeria sp. CF5, assembly GCF_056537325.1. Classification (NCBI taxonomy): domain Bacteria; kingdom Pseudomonadati; phylum Pseudomonadota; class Alphaproteobacteria; order Rhodobacterales; family Roseobacteraceae; genus Ruegeria; species Ruegeria sp. CF5. The sequence goes on from NZ_JBQFRI010000009.1 coordinate 60,401, forward strand.
GTGAAATGGCCAGCGCAGTGCCAAAAGCCCCCGCGCCAAGAACCGAAACCGTCATGCCTTGGCCCCTTTCTTTCCGCCACCCAAAAGGGCGGGGCTGTTTTGATCCAATGGCCATCGGGGTCGGGCGGTCAGGTCCAGACCATCGCGTTCGCCCGCGCGAAACCGTTCCATTCCGGCATAGGCGATCATTGCCGCGTTATCCGTGCAAAGGGATAGGGGCGGTGCGGTGAAACGTGCGCCGAGTGTTTCACAAACAGACTCTAATTCAGCACGAATGCTTGAATTTGCGGCCACACCCCCAGCCACCGCGACAACCGGTTCCCGGGGCTGTTCCTCCAGATACGCCAATATCGCCCGGCGGGTTTTTTCGGCCAGCGTATCGACAATGGCCTGCTGAAACCCGGCGCACAGATCGGCGCGGTCCTGGCGTGTCAGGCCGCCCTTTTCGGCAACGATCTGATCCCGCATCCGCATCAGCGCGGTTTTCAGCCCGGAAAAGGACAAGTTGCAGTCGGGACGGTCCAGCAGAGGGCGGGGAAAGCGAAATCGCTTTGGATCGCCATGTTGCGCCTCAGCCTCAACCGACGGGCCGCCAGGCTGCGGCAGTCCAAGTAACCGGGCGGTTTTGTCAAAGGCTTCGCCGGGGGCGTCATCAATCGTGCCGCCCAAACGGGTAAAGCGGTCGGGCCCGTGCGCAATCAGATACTGGCAATGCCCGCCCGAAACCAGAAGCATCAGATAGGGAAAGGCCACGCCATCCGTCAGACGGGGAGTCAGCGCATGGCCCGCAAGGTGGTTCACACCAACCAGCGGCAGTCCCGTCGCGGCGCTCAGCCCTTTGGCGCACATCACACCCGACATCACGCCGCCGATCAGGCCGGGACCGGCAGTGACTGCAATGGCATCCATCTGCCTCAGCGACAGACCGGCTGCTTCCAACGCCTGTACCACGCAAACATCCAGCTTTTCCGCATGGGCGCGCGCGGCAATCTCGGGTACGACGCCGCCAAAGGCGCTGTGCAGTTCGGCCTGCCCAAAGACAACCGAAGACAGGATTTCGGCCGGTTTACCCGCAGTTTGGCGCACAACGGCGGCGGCTGTGTCATCACAGCTGCTTTCCAGTCCCAGAATCGTAAGTGTTTGCGCCATTGGCCTGAACCGTTGCATCATGATCCGACTGCGGGGTATCACTCCGCGCGGACGCAAACAATCCCGAGGCCGAAGGCGCCGACCCTTGTATTTGCTGATGACCCGCCCTCGCGCCGCCTCGGAAAGGTTTGTCGCGCAGCTGCCCGCCCGGCTTCAGGGCCGGGTTCAGGTCGTGCATTCTCCGCTTCTCGACATACGGACAACCACTGGCGACGTCGAAACCGACGGTGTTCGCGGTTTAATCTTTTCGTCGGCCAATGGTGTAAACGCGGCCGTCAAATTGCACGTTGATCCGGATCTTCCTGCCTATTGCGTTGGCCCGGCAACGACACAGGCGGCCAACCAGGCCGGATGGTCCGCGGAAATGGCCGGCGAAACCGCCGAAGAGCTTGTCGCCGCCCTGTTGCGACTGCGCCCACAGTCTCCGCTGCTGCACTTGCGCGGCGAGCACAGCCGGGGAAATGTTGCCGAGCGGCTGACGCAAATGGGTCTGACCGTGCAGGAGAAGGTGATTTACCAGCAACGTCTGCTGCCATTTTCTGATAAGGCGCGCCGCATCATGGCCGGAAAGGCCCCTGTGATCGCTCCGATCTTCTCTCCTCGTACCGCGCGACAATTTGCCGACCTCTGGTCCGGATCGGCGCCGCTTTGGGTGGCATCGATCAGTGAAGCGACCGCAGAACCCCTTGAAACACTGGATATCGAACGTTTGCGCATTGCCAGGCGGCCAACCCCGAAAAAGATGCGCAAGGCCGTAAAAAAGCTGGTGAAAGATGTGATGCGGGTTGAGAGAGCGATGGACGCGGATTAACCTTGTATCGGTCTGTTGTTCAGGTTTTTTACAGAATCAATAAGGGGGTGTGACGGTGGCTGATAAGAAAGACGCGGATCAGGAACCGGGCACCGATCCCAAATCGGAAGGTGTGTCAGAGGATCAGACCGGCGAAACCGGTGCTGCCGCGGATGACGAATCTCTTGACGCCGGTAAGTCAAAAGATGAGCTGATTTCCGAAGCCGAAGCCGAAGCCGAAGCCGAAGCCGAAGCCGAAGCCGAAGCCGAAGCCGAAGCCGAAGCCGAAGCCGAAGCCGAAGCCGAAGCCGAAGCCGAAGCCGAAGCCGCTCCTGCGGTTGAAGAAAAGATCGTCGAGCGCACTGTGGAAAAACGCGGCGGCTTTGTTCCGGCACTGATCGGCGGCATCATCGCGGCGGGCATCGGGTTTGTTGCCGGCCGTAGCGACATGATCTTTCCCGCCGATTCCGGACCATCCGATGCGATAGCCGCGCTTGAGGCAAAGCTGGCTGACCAGACCGATCAGATCGCAAAACTCTCGAAAGCGGTGACCGATGCGCCGGACCTGTCCGGCATTTCCGACAAGGTAACCGCCCTGACCAGCCAGCTGGACCCAATCGAAAGTGATCTGGGGGCGGTGAAATCCAGTATTGATACGTTGAGCAGCAAGGTCGATCCACTGGCCAACCGGCTGACGGAACTGGAAAAACGCCCGATCACCGAAGGTGCCTCGCCCGAGGCCGTTGCGGCTTATGAGGCAGAGCTCAAGAAATTGCAGGACTCGCTGGCCACCCAGCGGGCAGAGGTTGAAAAGATGGTGTCCGACGCGCAGGCGCTTGAGGCCAAGGCATCGGCCGAGGCCCGGGCTGCGACAAATGCCGCCATTATTTCGCGCCTGCACGGTAAGCTGGATGCGGGTGTTCCGTATTCCGACCTGTTGGCCGAACTCAAGGCCGGTGGCGTGGATATCCCTGACGCGCTTTCCACCCCGGCTGACAAAGGTGTCGCGACCCTCTCGGCGTTGCGCGCCTCGTTTGCGCCTGCTGCCCGTACGGCACTGGCCGATGCGCGGGATACGCAGGCCGGAACCGGCATCGTTGCCTTCTTGCAGCGTCAGACCGGTGCACGCTCGGTCTCACCGCAAGAGGGCGATGACCCGGACGCGATCCTGTCCCGTGCCGAAGCGGCGCTGGTCAGTGGAGACCTTTCTGACGCGCTGACCGAGCTGAAGGCGCTTCCGGATGCCGCTCAGGCTGCGATGGCGGATTGGGAACAAACCGCGACGACCCGTTTGTCGGCTGTGCAAGCCGCCGATGCGCTTGCGCAAAGCGCGAACTCGAACTGAAGGACCTGCCATGCTGTGGTCATTGTTAAAGATATTGGTTTTTGTGGCGATTATCGGTCTGCTGGCACTGGGTGCCGGTTTTCTCATGGAAACAAGCGGTGGCGTGCAGGTCACCGTGGCGGGGACCGAATACACGCTTGGGCCGCTGCAATCCGTCATCGCGCTGGGCGTGCTTGTGGTCGGGGTCTGGCTGTTCTTCAAGCTGCTCAGCCTGCTGATCGCCACGCTGAAGTTCCTCAATGGCGATGAAACCGCGCTGTCGCGTTACTTTGATCGCAGCCGTGAACAGCGCGGCTATCAGGCGCTGGCGGATGGTTTGATGGCGCTGGCCTCGGGTGAGGGGCGGGTGGCCATGACCAAGGCGGCCAAGGCCGAAAAGCTGCTGAACAAGCCCGAACTGACCAACCTGCTGGTGGCGCAGGCTGCGGAAATGACCGGGGATACCAAGAAAGCCTCGGACACCTACAAGCAATTGGTTTCCAACAATGCGACCCGGTTCGTCGGCGTTCGTGGCATCATGAAGCAGAAGCTGGCCGAAGGGGATGACGAAACCGCCCGCAAACTGGCCGAAAAGGCGCTGGAACTGAAACCTCGCCACGAAGAAACGCAGGATGTTCTGCTGAACCTGCAGACCAAGGCCCAGGATTGGGCCGGTGCGCGCTCGACCCTGACGGCCAAGCTGAAATCAGGCGCCCTGCCGCGTGATGTCTACAAACGCCGCGATGCAGTTCTGGCCCTGTCCGAGGCCAAGGGCATTCTGGACGAAGATGCCAGCATCGATCAGCAGGAGCGCGCGATCGAGGCGAACCGGCTTTCACCCGATCTGGTGCCAGCCGCCGCAATGGCCGCCCGTGCCTATATCGCCAAGGGCAAGGCGCGTTACGCGACCAAGATCATCAAAAAAGCGTGGGAGGCACAGCCGCATCCCGATCTGGCCCATGTCTTTGCCGAGATAGAGCCCGAGGAATCCCCCGATGCGCGCGTCAAACGGTTCACTGCCCTGACGCGGATTCACCCGGAAAACCCGGAAACCCGTTTGATTCTGGCCGAGCTGAATATCGTCGCCGAAGATTTCCCCGAAGCCCGCCGGGCGCTGGGCGATGTCGTCGAAAAACAGGCAGATGCCCGGGCCTATACCCTGATGGCAGCAATCGAACGGGGTGAAGGCGCGTCGGACGCAGTTGTGCAGGGATGGCTTGCCAAGGCTCTGACTGCTCCGCGTGGTCCGCAATGGGTGTGCGACAATTGCCACGACATTCACGCCGAATGGGCACCGGTTTGTCAGAACTGCAACAGCTTTGACACCCTCAGTTGGCAAACGCCGCAAACACCGGAAATCGCAACCGCCACAGGCGTTCACATGCTTCCTTTGATCGTGGGCGCGCTGGAGGACAAGGCCGCCGATGTCGATGAAGCTCCGGAAGCGGACTCGGCAGAACCGGACACTTCGGACTCTCCGGATGCCGAAACCGTTGAGATCGAAGCAGAACCCGTCGAGGCCGAGGCCAAACCCTGACCGAATTCAGCCTGACTGCTGCGGCTTAACCGAGAAGCTGTCCCAGTTTCATCGCGACCCCCATGTCGCCCGATATCCTGAGCTTGCCCATCATCACGCCGGTCATGGGGTTCAGCTTGCCGGTCAGCAATTTGGTCAGGTTGTCGCGTGAGATGCGGATGGTGCAATCGGTTTCGCGGTCTTCTGTCGAGGCCGCGTTGTCGGCCAGAACGATGACACCGTCATCACCGCAATCGAATTTCAATGACCCGTCGAAAACCTTGCCATCCAGACCTTTCTGAATGCCGTCGGCGATATCCTGAAGCATAATCCTGCCCTCCGCTCTTTACCTTCGGGTAAAGAATGAGCACAGCGAATGGCAAGGCTGACCCAACGATAACGGGTCAGAATTACGGCGTGTCAGGCGCGTCCAAGGGCCTGCAGGGTCAATGGGCAGGGAGTCCCGCCGTAAAACGCATCCAGAACGCCCTGAAACTCACCCGGCGCATCCGCAACATTGGTGAACAGCGTCATGCAAGACCGCAGCTTTTTGGCGTCTATACCGCCCAGAATATCTTCGGGCTTGGCACCGGTATGGGACAGCATCAACCGGCTGACTTCAATCAGGCGGCTGCGCAGTTCGGGATGTTCCAGATAGGCGGTTGCCTCTTCCAGATCCTCGATCCCATAAAGCTGCGCCATGTGGGACCGGCCGAGATCAGCAAGTTGAGGGAATACGAACCACATCCAGTGGCTGGTTTTCTTGCCATCGGTCAGTTCACGCAGGACATCGTTCCACACGGTGTCCTGCGCCTCGACGAACATTTCCAGTTCGTCGCCTATGCCGTCATCATCCATCATTTGCCGGTACGCTTGTCGCGTGCCGCCAGCAGTTTCAGACGCAGCGCGTTCAGCTGGATAAAGCCCGCCGCATCCGTCTGATCATAGGCGCCGGCATCTTCCTCAAAGGTCACATGCGCCTCGGAATACAGCGAATGATCCGACCAGCGGCCCACGGTCGAGGCCAGACCTTTGTACAGTTTCACGCGGACGGTGCCGGTGACGTGTTCCTGGCTCTTGTCGATGGCGGCCTGCAGCATCTCGCGCTCGGGGCTGTACCAGAAGCCGTTATAGATCAGTTCCGCATATTGCGGCATCAGCTGGTCTTTCAGGTGCATCGCGCCGCGATCCATGGTGATGGATTCGATCCCGCGATGCGCTTCCAGCAGTATGGTGCCACCCGGTGTTTCATAGATGCCGCGCGACTTCATGCCCACGAACCGGCCTTCGACCAGATCAAGACGGCCAATGCCGTGCTTGCCTCCATATTCGTTCAGCTTGGTCAGGATGGTGGCCGGGCTCATCGCCTCGCCATTGATGCTGACCGCGTCGCCTTTTTCAAAGCCGATCTCGATGAATTCCGGCTCGTTCGGCGCGTCTTCGGGGTGGACGGTGCGCTGATAGACATAATCGGGCGCCATATCGGCGGGATCTTCCAGAACCTTGCCCTCGGAAGAGGTGTGCAGCAGGTTCGCATCGACCGAGAAAGGCGCCTCGCCGCGTTTGTCCTTGGCAATCGGGATCTGGTTCGCCTCGGCAAACTCCAGCAGCTTGGTGCGGCTGGTCAGGTCCCACTCGCGCCAGGGTGCGATCACCTTGATGTCGGGGTTCAGCGCGTAGGCCGCCAGTTCGAAACGGACCTGATCGTTGCCCTTGCCGGTCGCGCCATGTGCGACGGCATCGGCACCGGTTGCCTCGGCAATCTCGACCAGACGTTTCGAGATCAGCGGCCGCGCGATTGAGGTGCCCAGCAGATACAGCCCCTCATACTGCGCATTGGCGCGGAACATCGGGAAGACGAAGTCGCGGACGAATTCCTCGCGGATGTCTTCGATATAGATGTTTTCGGGCTTGATCCCCAGCAGCTCGGCCTTTTTGCGGGCGGGTTCCAGTTCCTCACCCTGACCCAGATCGGCGGTAAAGGTCACGACCTCACAACCATACTCGGTCTGCAGCCATTTCAGGATGATCGAGGTATCAAGGCCACCGGAATAGGCCAGAACAACTTTCTTGGGCGCGGACATCTGACTTCCCCTAATTCAAACGACGATTGGCCCCTAGCGGGTTTTGGACGTGGGGGCAAGCGGTGTGGATTGACGCCGCCCGGGAATTGGGGTGAAACGGTTGCAAGTAATACAAAGAATGGTTGAGAGGGCGGGTTTGATGTTGGGACTCGAGATATTTGTACATTCGGTAAAGATGGTTCTGCGCAACCTAAAACAGGCTTTGCAGATTTCGGTTGTTCCGGCACTGGTCGGAGGGGTTCTGATCACCGCCCTGTTCTATGTCTTCGATATCCCGCTTGAGGCGCTGGACAGCTCCGAACCAGGATTGCCGCCGGGGACAAGTCCCGGCTCGATTGTGGCGTTCATTCTTTGCATGCTGGCCGTTTTCGTTGGCACGGTGTTCTGGATCGTGGTGTCCTGGCACCGGTTTGTCCTGCTCGAGGAATATCCGCGCGGATTTCTGCCCCCGTTCCGATTTGACAGGATCCTGGCCTATTTCGGGCGCGCTGTTTTGTTGGGCTTGCTTGGGCTCATTGCCTTGCTGCCCGCGTCCTTCATTTCCGGAGTGGCGGCGCAGGCGTCGCCTGCGATCAGCGTCGGGGTAATGTTGGTTTTCTTGCTGATGATTCTGATCGCGTTTTATCGGCTGTCGCCTATTCTGCCCGCTGCGGCCATCGGAAATTCGCTGACTTTCTCCGAAGCATGGGCGGCAACAACAGGTGCAAGCGGTGCGATAGTTGTCCTGCTTGTCGTGGCCACTCTGTTTCAACTTCTTATTCAGTTTCTGGGTGGATTGCTGATCTTTATCCCGGTGATCGGCCCGCTGATCCTTGTCTTTGTCGCGATGCTTGTTCTGCCACTGATCAACGTCAGCATCCTGACAACAATGTATGGCGTCTTCGTCGAAAAACGCGAACTCTCCTGACCCGCGTACACATATGTATTCCTTGCCCTTTCGGCGGTGATGCGGCACTGAAACGGACATGAGCGATTTCATGACCCGCGCCCGCGCCGCCGAACAGGCGATGCGCACCGTTTTCCCGGCAACCCCGTTGCAGCGGAATGCCCATCTGTCCGACCGTTTTGGCGCCGATATCTGGCTCAAGCGCGAGGACCTCAGTCCGGTGCGGTCGTATAAAATCCGCGGTGCGTTCAACGCCATGCGCAAGCAACAGGGACAGGACCTGTTCGTCTGTGCCAGCGCCGGAAATCACGCGCAGGGTGTGGCTTTCATGTGCAGGCATCTGGACGTGAAGGGCGTGATCTTCATGCCGGTGACCACGCCGCAGCAGAAAATCCAGAAAACGCGCATGTTCGGCGGCGACAATGTCGAGATTCACCTGATCGGGGACTATTTCGATGACACTCTGGCAGCAGCGCAGCAGTGGTGTACGCGTCAGGGCGGGCATTTCCTGTCACCGTTTGACGATGCGGACGTGATCGAAGGTCAGGCGTCGCTGGCGGTCGAGATTGAAGCGCAATTGGGCGGCGTGCCGGATCACGTGGTGCTGCCGGTGGGCGGCGGGGGCATGTCCTCGGGCGTGGCAACTTGGTTCGGGGATCGCACCCATTGCCTGTTTGTCGAACCAGCAGGCGGTGCCTGCCTGCGCGCGGCGCTGGCGGCCGGTCATCCGGTGGCACTGGACCGCGTGGATACCTTTGTCGATGGCGCCGCCGTGGGGCGGATTGGCGACAAGCCGTTTGAATTGCTCAAGAAACGCCACCTCTCGGACGTTCTGGTCATGCCCGAGGATCGGATTTGCACCACGATGATCGAAATGCTGAATGTCGAAGGCATCGTTCTGGAACCCGCAGGCGCGCTGGCGGTCGAAGCGGTTGCGGATGTGCAAAGCTTTATTCGCGGCAAGACCGTTGTGTGTGTCACCTCGGGCGGCAATTTCGACTTTGAACGCCTGCCAGAGGTCAAGGAACGCGCCCAGCGCTACTCCGGGGTAAAGAAATACTTCATCCTGCGCCTGCCGCAGCGGCCCGGTGCGCTGAAAGAGTTTCTGGGCATTCTTGGCCCGGACGATGACATTGCCCGCTTTGAATACCTGAAGAAATCAGCGCGAAACTTCGGTTCGGTCCTGATCGGGATCGAAACCAGCAGGCCCGAGAATTTCGTGCGCCTGTTCGCGCATCTGGACGACGCGGGGTTCACCTATACTGACATCACCGACGACGAAACTCTGGTTCAGTTCGTGATCTGAGATTCAAATCTGTCTGGCCAGTTCATTCTGAAAGATAGTTTTTGATTGCTCAAAACAGGCAATGATGGCGTCCAGGTCGATATCCATCCTGTTACCGGCAGACGCATCACGTTCGCCATCCTGGCACAGTCTGGAAAACGTCGCGAACCCAAGGCTCAGCCCGCTGCCTTTCAGGAAATGCAGGTTCTGTTCGATCTGCGCACGCCCCTTATCCGCCTGCAGCCGGGCAATCATCTCTGTGACCTCGTCCAGAAAAAGCGCGACGACTTCATCAAATTCGCTTGCTCCGACCTCGTGGTGCAACTGCCTGACCCTGGGCCAGTCGATCATGTCCAAACCTCCCTGCTGATACGCCGGTGGCCTGTTGATATTCGTTTGCAAGTAAAGCCGCGGTTAAGAGGCTGAGTGAAAATCGCAAAAACCGGTTTCACCGGATGTTAAGGCGTGGCCCCTAGCTTGCGACTAACAGGTCTGTCGCGGACAACAGGAAATTCAATGTGTTACAAGGTGTAGAAGCGGATGTAGGTTGTGAACAGGATTTTGGTGCCATCAAAAAAGTGATGGTTGTCGACGACAGCCGCCTGCAGCGCCGTATCCTTGTTGCTTCACTCAGGAAATGGGGGTTTGACGTTGTCGAGGCCGACAACGGGCAGACTGCGATTGACATCTGTTGCGCCGATCCCCCTGATCTGGTGCTCAGCGACTGGGTCATGCCGGGGATGAGCGGGCTGGAATTCTGCAAGGCGTTCAGACGTCTGGAAAACGACCAGTATGCGTATTTCATCCTGCTGACCTCGAAAAGTGAAAAGCAGGAAGTGGCGCAGGGGCTGGACGCCGGGGCCGACGATTTCCTGATCAAGCCGCTTGGGGCGGATGAGTTGCGGGCGCGCATCTCTGCCGGGGCTCGCATTCTGGGGATGCAGCGGGAATTGTCGGACAAGAACCGACTTATCGAAAAGGCGCTGGATGAGTTGAAGCTGGCGCATGAGGCCATCGACAAGGATCTGGTACAGGCCAGGAAAATTCAGGATTCGCTTGTTCCCGAACTGACGCGGCAATTCGGCAAATCCCGTGTCAGCCTGCTGCTGAAACCCTGCGGACATATCGGCGGCGATCTGGTGGGCATGTTCTCGCCCGGCGTCAACCGGCTGGGGTTCTACAGCATCGATGTCTCAGGGCATGGCATCACCTCGGCAATGATGACCGCGCGTCTGGGGGGGTATCTGTCCAGTGCGCATTTCGACCAGAACGTCGCGATGGAGAAACGGTTCGACAAATTCTATTCTCTGCTGCCGCCCGAGAAGGTCGCCGCAATCCTGAACGCCCGGCTCATGGCCGATACGGGGATCGAGGAATATTTTACCATGGCCTACGCCATCATCGATCTGCGCAATGGTCATCTGAAGATGGTGCAGGCAGGCCATCCGCATCCGCTATTGCTGCGCGCGGATGGCAGTGCGGAATTTCTTGGTAAGGGCGGCATGCCTATCGGTCTGCTGCCGGATGTATCGTTTCAGCAGATCGACACCTACCTTCAGCCGGGCGACAAACTGTTGCTCTATTCCGATGGTTTTACCGAATGTCGCTTGGCGGATGGAAGTCACTTGGATGAATCCGGCCTGCTTGGCATGGCACTCAATTGCGCGGCTGATGCCGACGGGCCGGAATTTCTGGACGACATGTTCTGGCGGCTGACGCAGAACATCCCTGCCGGAAGCGGGATGGAAGACGACACCTCTGCCGTTTTCTTCGAATATAACGGGCCTTAAAGCCCCCGCATGTGACGCGCTGCAAAATGCCGGTCCCCGGCATTGCCCAGAAGGGTGACCGCATCGACGGCATCCATCCAAACCGCCTCGTGACAGGCTTCGGTCGGCGGCCCGATGCGGCGCACCGGTCGGGCGCGGTAAATGACACAAACCTTTTCGGCCCAAAGATCGTATTCCGGCATATAGGTGAACCGCCTGAAGGCCCCCAGCCGACGGGGCGCCGCGATCAGCCATCCGGTCTCTTCAAAAACCTCTCGATGCAGTGCGGATACCGGTGATTCTCCGGGGTCGATCCCGCCTCCGGGCAGCTGCAGGTCCGGGCCGGGTTCGGTCTGGCAGGTCAGCAACAGGCGACCGCCCGCAGGTAATAGGGCATAAACGCCGATGCGCCGGGTATACCTTCGCCCGGCTTGTGGGGTTTCACCAAACCGTCTGATCATGTATGGCCCCTTTCAACCCAGTCTGTTGGACCTATATGGTGGCGGTATGCCAACCCGTGGCGTGTAAGGAAACCCCATGTCTATTGGAACGAAAATCGCGTGGGACGATACGGTCCTGCCCTTTCAACTCGACGTATCGGATATGCGGGGTCGTGTGGCCCGGCTGGACGGTGTGCTGGACGGCATTCTGAAACAGCACGACTATCCCGAGCAGGTCGAGGCGCTGGTGGCCGAAATGGCCCTGCTGACCGCGCTGATCGGCCAGACCGTCGCATTGCGCTGGAAGCTTTCCCTGCAGGTGCAGTCCAAGGGCCCGGTGCGGATGATTGCCACCGATTACTACGCCCCGCAGGAAGAAGGACAGCCCGCAAAGATTCGCGCCTATGCCAGCTTTGACCGCGAGCGTCTGACCAGCGGCGCACCCTTCGATCAGGTTGGCGAAGGGTATTTTGCCATTCTGATCGATCAGGGAAAGGGCACGCAGCCCTATCAGGGCATCACCCCTCTGGCCGGCGGGTCGCTGAGCGCCTGTGCAGAATCGTATTTTGCCCAGTCCGAACAGCTGCCCACCCGGTTTTCGCTGAGCTTCGGGAAATCCATCGAACCCGGCGTCGACGAGCATTGGCGCGCTGGCGGCATCATGTTGCAGCATATGCCCAAGGCGTCGCCTTTCGCGGCCAAGGGCGAAGGCAGTGGCGAGGTTCTGAGTGCCGAAGATCTGGTCGACGGAGAAGCGGGTGAAAACTGGGGCCGGGTGAACATCCTGCTGGACACGGTCGATGATCTGGAACTGATCGGCCCCACAGTCCAGCCGACAGACCTGCTTGTCCGTCTGTTCCACGAAGAACAGCCTCGGGTCTATGATGCGCAGCAGGTTCAGTTCGGCTGCACATGCTCTGAAGAACGTGTGCGCCAAAGCCTGTCGATCTATTCGGCCAGAGATATTGAAAAGATGACCACGCCCGAGGGCACTGTGACGGCGGATTGCCAGTTCTGCAGCGCGCATTATGTCCTTGCTCCCGGCACGGTCGGTTTCGACGCTGAAAATCCGGACAGTGCGTGATCCTGCCGCTGAACTGACGGCGGCTCTGAACCGCCCGGGGAACGGGTCGAGCGATTTCGACCTGAACCCCGACACCGTATTGCCGGCAGGTCGCAGGCTGCGCCCGGCCGGCGTTCTGGTTCCGGTCTCGCTGGTCGGTGACGAACCACGCGTCATTCTGACCAAGCGGTCCTCGGCACTGAAACACCACCCCGGCCAGATCGCTTTTCCCGGCGGGAAACAGGACGAAGATGATGCGGACGTGACCGCAACGGCCCTGCGCGAAGCCCAGGAAGAGATCGGCCTGCCAACCACGTTGCCGCAGGTGCTGGGGCATTTGCCCGCGCACGAGACCGTCACGTCCTTTACCGTCACCCCGGTGCTTGCGGTCTTGACCGAACAGTTCTCTCCCGTTGCAGAACCCGGCGAGGTGGACGAGGTGTTTTCCGTCCCGCTCGATCACGTTCTGAACCCCGGCAACTATGTCATCGAGTCGCGTTTATGGCGCGGCCAGCGGCGGTATTATTTCGCCGTACCCTTCGGGCCTTATTACATCTGGGGGGCGACAGCACGAATCCTGAGGGGGCTGGCGGCCAGGGTGAATGAATGAACCGGATCACGGATGACTGGGTCTCGCAAACGGCCACGCAAGATGTTTGCGCGGCCCTGACCGATGCAGGCGCGCAGGCCCTGTTTGTCGGGGGCTGCGTCCGCAATGCGCTGTTGGGTGCGCCCGTGGCCGATATCGATATTGCAACCGATGCCCGGCCCGAACAGGTCATCGCCTATTCCGAAAAGGCCGGGATCAAGGCCATTCCGACCGGGATCGATCATGGCACCGTGACGCTTGTCAGCAAGGGCGTCCCGCACGAGGTCACGACCTTTCGCCGCGATATCGAAACCGATGGCAGGCGCGCAACGGTCGCCTTTTCGGATCGGGTCGAAGAAGACGCGGCGCGGCGCGATTTCACCATGAACGCGCTGTATGCCAGTCCGGATGGAACCATTCTGGACCCGCTCGGCGGATTGCCGGACCTGCAGGCCCGGCACGTTCGTTTCATCGGCAATGCCGGGGATCGCATTCGCGAGGATTATCTGCGCTCGCTGCGCTATTTTCGGTTTCACGCTTGGTACGGGGATGCCGACGCGGGCTTTGACCCCGACGCGCTGGCCGCGATCGCGGCCAATCTGGATGGCCTGGCAAAGCTCTCGCGCGAACGGGTAGGAGCCGAACTGCTAAAACTTTTGTCAGCCTCTGACCCGGCCCCGTCTGTGGCCGCGATGCGCAGCACCGGCGTTCTGACGCAACTATTGCCGGGCGCCGATGATCGGTCTCTGGCACCGCTTGTGGCGCTTGAGGGTAATGCCGACGCCGCACCCGATCCGATTCGCCGTCTGGCCGCGATCGCAGACCCGGAACAGGCATCTACTCTGCGCCTCAGCCGGGCCCAGATACAGCGCCTGACCAGAATGAGGGACGAAGCCTCCGGCCCGGCAGGGGTCGCGGAACTGGGCTATCGGTACGGTTCCGATGGCGGGCTGCATGAAACGCTTCTGAGATGTGCGTTTCTGGAACAGCCGTGGTCGCACGACCTGACCGAGGCCCTTGAAAAAGGCGCTGCGGCCAGCTTTCCGATAAAGGCCAATGACCTAATTCCGGAATATACCGGCCCGGCGCTGGGCAAGAAACTGGCCGAGCTTGAGGCCCGCTGGATCGCGTCAGACTTTCGGCTGAACCGTCAGGAATTGCTGGCGGAATAGCCTGAAGTCTCAAAAGGGGATGACAAAGCGGATCATTTGTGGCTAGGGTGCGCCTGTCACATGGATGGAGGAATGCGAATGTATTACGGGATCTGGTTCTTCTAAACCCGGAACGCCTGACCCGTTGGGGTGGTGTTTCGGTGCCATCTTTCTTCGCATGTCCAATGTATCTGCTCAATCGGAGCACTTTCCATGTTTCGCTATTTCGAAAACCTCGTTGACCCCTTTGCCGACTATCAGGAAACCGACACACCGCCGACGCGGTTGTGGCCCTTTATGGTGGAATATACCCGCCCGTTCTTTCACGTGTTCTTCTGGACGGCCCTTCTGTCGGTGATCGTGGCCGGGGTCGAGATCGGCCTGATCTATTACATGGGCCGGGTGGTTGATCTGTTGTCCGGTTCTCCGACCGAGGTCTGGCAGGTGCATGGCACGGAATTGATCCTGATGGCGATTTTTGTGCTGTTGCTGCGTCCGATGCTGCATATCGTGGACGTGCTGCTGCTGAACAATGCGATCTTGCCGAACATAGGCTCGATTTTCCGTTGGCGCGCGCACAAGCACGTGCTGCGGCAATCCGTGGGCTGGTTCGAAAATGACTTTGCCGGACGCATTGCCAACCGGATCATGCAGACCCCGCCCGCCGCGGGTGAGGCCGTTTTTCAGGTCTTTGACGCAATTTCCTTTTCGCTGGCCTACCTGATCGGGGCCGCCATTCTGCTAATGGCTGCGGATGTCCGGCTACTGGTCCCGCTTCTGATCTGGTTCGCGCTTTATGCGTTGCTGGTGCGCTGGACCATCCGGCGCGTCGGGCCTGCCTCACAGGCCGCGTCGGATGCGCGTTCGACTGTCACGGGTCGGGTCGTGGACAGCTATACCAACATCCATTCGGTCAAGATGTTCGCGCATGATGACCAAGAACTGGATTATGCCCGCGAAGCCATCGAGGAAACGCGCCGCACATTTCAGGCTGAGATGCGGATATTCACCATCATGGATGCCGTGCTGGTTACGCTCAACGGCCTGTTGATCGTGGGTGTGGTTGGCTGGGCGATCATGCTGTGGATGCAAGGCAGCGCTACCGTCGGCGTCGTCGCGGCGGCCACGGCCCTGACCCTGCGGCTGAACGCCATGACCGGTTGGATCATGTGGGCGCTGACCAGTTTCTTCCGCCAGCTGGGTGTCGTCGCCGAAGGGATGGAGACCATTGCCCAGCCCATCGATCTGCTGGACGCGCCGACTGCGGCCCCGCTGCAACTCGACAATGGCCGGATCGAGATTCGCGATCTGTCGCATCACTATGGTCGGGAAACCGGCGGTCTGGATCACATCAACCTGACCATTCAGCCGGGCGAAAAGATTGGTCTGATCGGTCGCTCGGGTGCCGGTAAATCGACTCTGGTAAAGCTGCTTTTGCGTTTTTACGACGTCGAACGCGGTGCCATCCTGATCGATGGTCAGGACATCTCGCGCGTGTCGCAGGACAGTTTGCGCAGCCATATCGGCATGGTTCAGCAGGACAGTGCGCTGCTGCATCGTTCGGTGCGCGACAATATCCTGTATGGCCGTCCCGAGGCCACAGAGGAAGAGATGATCAGGGCCGCCAAACAGGCCGAGGCGCATGAGTTCATTCTGGATCTTCAGGACCCACAGGGGCGGACGGGATATGACGCGCATGTGGGTGAGCGAGGCGTCAAGCTGAGCGGTGGCCAGCGTCAGCGCGTGACGCTTGCGCGTGTGATCCTGAAAGATGCGCCGATCCTGCTGTTGGACGAGGCCACATCGGCCCTTGATTCCGAGGTCGAGGCGTCGATTCAGGAAACGCTTTACGGCATGATGCAGGGCAAGACGGTGATCGCCATTGCTCACCGGCTGAGCACCATCGCCCAGATGGATCGCATTCTGGTCATGGATCAGGGCCGGATCGTGGAAGAAGGCGGACATGGCGAACTTCTGGCGCAGGGCGGGCTTTACGCGCAGTTCTGGGCACGGCAATCTGGTGGCTTCCTGAACCCGGAGGCCGCGGAATGAGGATTGCCGATCTTATCGACCCGTTTCGCACCACCGAAACGCCCCCACCGCAAACGCTGGGGGCGTTCATACGCTGGTGCCTGTCGGGTGCCTGGCCGATGTTGTTCGTGGCGGCATTCTTTTCGGCAGCAGCAGGCGTGATGGAGGCAGGCACGGCCTGGATCTTGGGGCGCGTGATCGACCTTGCCTCATCAAGCGGGCCTGAGAATTTCCTGACCGCGCAGAACATGTGGATGATCGGCGGGGCGGTTCTGTTCTTCATGATCCTGCGGCCCGCATTGTTCGGCCTGTCGTCGGTGTCGAACAACTATATTGTCATGCCCAATATCTCTCCGCTGGTTCTGGCCCGTCTGAACCGCTGGACGCTGGGCCAGTCGGTGACCTATTTCGATGACGACTTTGCCGGTCGGATTGCGCAAAAGCAGATGCAGACCTCCAATGCGCTGACGTCGGTCGTCTCGGAAACCATCAGCGCCATTGTCTTTGCATTGGCGTCTCTGGCGGGGTCTTTAGCCTTGTTAGGGTCTATTCACCCGCTGGTGACGCTGCCTTTTGTGCTTTGGCTTGTGGTCTATTTTGCGCTGATCCGCTGGTATCTGCCGCGTATCCGCAAGCGGTCTGGTGCCCGGGCGGGCGCGCGGGCGATGGTAACGGGACAGATTGTCGACACGATCACCAATATCAAAACGGTGAAACTGTTTGCGCATTCCGATCACGAGGATCAGGCCGCGCGCACAGCCATGGTCGAACTGCGCGAAAAATCACTGGATTTCGGTCGCCTTTCCGCCAGTTTCCGGTTCTTCCTGATGGTACTGGCCGGGGTTCTGCCGGTGCTGTTGCTGGGGGCGACGCTGCTGTTGTGGCAGGCAGGAAGTGCGACGCCGGGGGATATCGTGGCCGCAGGTGCCGTGTCGATCCGTATCGCCCAGATGACGGGTTGGGTCAGTTTCACGCTGATGGGTCTTTACGCCAATGTCGGCGAAGTTGAAAACGGCATGAAGACCCTTGCCGTGCGCAACCGGGTCGAGGACGGAAGCACCGCAACAGAGCTGTCGGTTCCCCAAGGCCAGATCGATTTTGACGATGTCAGTTTTGCCTATGGGCGCGACATTGGTGGCGTCGCGAACCTGACGCTTAGCGTGAAGCCCGGTGAAAAGCTGGGCATCGTGGGGGCGTCCGGCGCCGGGAAATCCACGCTGGTTTCACTGCTTTTGCGACTCTATGACAGCGAAGATGGCGCCATTCGCATTGATGATCAGAACGTCTCAACGGTCACGCAGGACAGCCTGCGCCGCGCCATTGGCATGGTCACGCAGGAAACGGCGATGTTCAACCGCTCGGCGCGCGAGAATATCCTGTATGGCCGCCCAGACGCCTCCGAAGAGGACCTGATCGCGGCAGCACAGAAAGCCGAAGCACATGAATTCATCCTCGGTCTTCAGGACGGGCAGGGCCGTACCGGGTATCAGGCGCATCTGGGCGAACGCGGCGTCAAGCTAAGTGGCGGTCAGCGGCAGCGTATCGCTCTGGCGCGCGCCATCCTCAAGGACGCGCCTATTCTGGTTCTGGACGAAGCGACCTCAGCCCTCGATTCCGAGGTCGAGGCCGCGATCCAGACGGCACTGCATCGGGTGATGGAAGGCAAGACGGTGCTTGCCATTGCCCACCGCCTGTCAACGCTCAGCGAAATGGACCGTATCATCGTGCTGGATCAGGGGCGCATCGTGGAAAGCGGCACACATGCCACCCTGCTGGCCAAGGGTGGGCTTTATGCCCGGTTCTGGCATCGCCAGTCAGGTGGCTTCATTCAGACGGAAGCTGCCGAATAAGGGTTTTGTCGCAGGCCAAGCCCGGCTATCAGGCCCGTCATGACGCAGGAATTCACCATACTCCGCCTCGGCCATCAGGGTGACGGTATCGCCGATGGTCCCGTTTACGCACCGCGCACCCTGCCCGGCGAAACCGTGCAAGGAACTCTGGAAGGATCTCACCTGACTGACATCCGCGTGATCGAACCGTCGGACCAAAGGGTCAAGGCGCCTTGCAGACATTATAAATCTTGCGGCGGTTGCCAGTTGCAACATGCCTCTGACAGTTTTGTCGCGCAGTGGAAGACCGATGTGGTGCGCACTGCGCTGTCCGGGCAGGGGCTGGACGCCGATCTGCGTCCGATCCACACATCTGCCGCGCGCTCGCGCCGCCGCGCCACGATTGCCGTGCGCCGCACCAAAAAGGGGGCACTGGCCGGATTTCACGGGCGCGCTTCGGACACCATTACCGAAATCCCGGATTGCCACCTGCTTGATCCGGCTTTGATCGACGCCATTCCCGTAGCCGAGGCGCTGGCACTTCTCGGCGGCAGTCGAAAGGGCGTTCTGGCGGTGACACTTACCCTGTCCACGGCTGGGCTGGATGTTTCGGTTCAGGGGGGAAAGCCCCTCGATGGCCCGCTGGAACTGGCGCTGGCGCAGGCGGCCGAACGGTACAATCTGGCGCGTCTGGCCTGGGATGGAGAGGTTGTGGCCATGCGGAACGCACCCGTTCAGACCTTTGGTCCGGCTGCGGTGGTCCCTCCACCCGGAGCATTCCTGCAGGCGACAAAAGACGGTGAACAGACTCTATTGCGGGCGGTTCTTGAGGCTGTTGAGGCTGCAAAGACAATTGCCGACCTGTTTGCAGGCAGCGGAACATTCTCGCTGCCGCTGGCACAAACGGCCGAGATTCACGCGGTCGAAGGCGAGGCCGAGATGATCCACGCCCTGGATCAGGGCTGGCGCAAGGCGCAGGGGCTCAGACGTGTGACCGCAGAGGTCCGAGACCTGTTCCGCCGCCCCCTGACCCCGGATGAGCTGAAATCCTTTGATGCCGTTGTTCTGGACCCGCCCCGCGCCGGGGCCGAGGCGCAGGTGGCCGAGCTTGCCCAAGCGAAACCACACGTGATCGCCTATGTCTCGTGCAACCCCGTCACCTTTGCCCGCGATGCAAAAAGACTGGTTGATGCCGGATACACCCTTGATTGGGTGCAGGTCGTTGACCAATTTCGATGGTCGACACATGTGGAACTGGCAGCGTCATTCAGACTGGGGAAGAAAACAGCATGACCGATCAGCAGAGCATTCCCGGCGGGTTCAGGCAGCGGCTGCGGAACCTGACCGAGTCTCCGATTTTCGGGCGCTTCATCACCGGCGTCATCATCTTCAACGCGATCCTTCTGGGCATGGAAACCGCCCCCGGCCTGATGGAGGATTTCGGGCCGGTCATCGTGTTTCTCGACGGGTTGTGCCTGACGATTTTCATCATTGAAATCGCAATGAAACTGATCTCGCAGGGAGGCAGGTTCTTCAAAAACGGGTGGAACGTTTTTGACTTTACCATCGTCAGCATCGCACTGGTTCCCGGTGGTGCGGGCCTGTCGGTGCTGCGGGCGCTCAGAATCCTGCGGGTATTGCGCGTCATTTCGGTGGCTCCGCGTCTGCGGCGCGTGGTCGAAGGCTTCATTCAGGCCTTGCCCGGCATGGCCAGTGTGTTCCTGCTGATGGCGATCATCTTTTATATCGGCGCCGTGATAGCGACCAAGCTGTTTTCCCAATCGTTTCCCGACTGGTTCGGTGATCTGGGCCTGTCCGCCTATACTTTGTTTCAGATCATGACGCTGGAAAGCTGGTCCATGGGCATCGTGCGCCCGGTGATGGAGGTTTATCCCTACGCGTGGCTGTTCTTTGTGCCCTTCATCATGATCACGACCTTTGCGGTGGTAAACCTGCTGGTCGGTCTGATCGTGAATTCGATGCAGGATGCCCATCATGCCGAGGATGAGGTAAAAACCGACGCTTACCGGGATGAGGTGCTTGAGCGGCTGGAATCCATAGAAAACCGGCTGAGAGAGCAGCAGAACATCAAAAAGTGATTTTGAATTTCTGAAATTTTGGCATAATGGCAGGCAAAACAGGCAGCAGGCAGTGAAAAAAATGGACCGTCGAGCATTTGGAATGGGAGCGTTGGCGACTCTGAGCCTTTCGGCTTGCGCGTCGGCAAGTTCCCCAAGATTTCTTACCTATAACGGGCCCGAGGTGACATCATTGGTCATCAACAAGGGCGCGCGTAAAATGTATCTCCTTCATAACGAGAAAATCCTGAAGGAGTACGAAGTTGATCTGGGTTTTGCGCCCAACGGTACGAAAAAGGTCCGGGGCGACGGCAAGACGCCCGAGGGAACCTATCTGATCGACCGCCGCAACCCCAACAGCCGCTATCATCTGTCGCTGGGTATCTCTTATCCGAATTCACAGGATATTGCCGAGGCCAAGGCGGCGGGCATTGATCCGGGTGGCGACATCTTTATTCACGGGCAACCCAACCGGAAGAAAGAGCGCAAGCGCGCCAAGAAAACGCCGGATTGGACCGCCGGATGCATCGCGGTCAAAAACGATGAGATCGAAGAAATCTATTCGATGGTCAACGAGGGCACGCTGATCACATTGCGGCCCTGATCCGGTTCAGACCGGTCTCCAGCGTCCGAACCCAAGCTGCAGATAGTCGCGGCGGTAAATTTCCGCCGCCATCTTCTCAAGGTCCTCATCATAGATTTGGTCAAGTTCGAATGGCGTGTCCGATGTCGCCGCCGCGGGCGTAGGCGGGGCAGGATGCCCCAATTTCCGGGCCAGACCCGGCAGGTCGGATGCCATGTCCTCTTCCCGGATCACATGATCGGGCAGCGCGAATTCTGCAAAACCTGTGAGTGCCTGCGACTGACTGCACCAAAGGCCATCGACCCGTGCCGCCGTCTGACCGGCAAGGTTCAGGCGCAGGAATTCAAGAAACCCGGCAAACGCGTCGCGATGCTGTGACAGGGAATAGTCCTTTCCCGGATCTTCGGCGGGGATCGGCGCCTTGAACTGTTTTCTCAGCAGATTTCGGATTTTGCTGTAGCTGCCCGGTCCCTTGGGCAGAATGCGCTGGCAGAATGCCGAATGCGCCCGCGCCAATGGGTGGCGCAGTACGGTGAATTTGCGATGCTGCGGATGTGTCCGCATCCACTTGCGCACCTGTTTCTGATTGCGGTTCGTTACCAGAGCCTCAGTGTCGGCTCGGTCAAGATCGGCCAGCCATCTGCGCACCTCATCCTCGGGCCCGCCACGCATCGGCAGATACATCAGGGGCGTTTCGATCCCGGCGATGTAATTGGGAACCGCAGGCCCCCGTCTGGGTTCAAAATTCGGCGTTCGGCTCAGGTTAAGCGGATCAAGATCGGCCAGCGCCGCCTTCATGTCATCCGGATTTTTCACCTTGGACAGAACGGGTGCCGGATTTTGCCGGGTTAGACTCTGATTCAGGCGTTCTAGCCGGGACTCAACACCCAGCCATTTTGCAAGGCCGTTTATGACGTCGAGCTGATCGAGGTCTTCGTAGGACAAATAAAACGGCGTCTGGCCCGACCGCTGCAACCGGTTCAGCAGGACGATCTGAAATTCCTGCAGCTTGCCGACATAGTCGGTGAATTCCGTGGAATCGAAACGGGCCTGCGCTTCCCGGCGCCGTTTGATATTGGTCAGTTTCCACTGTCCGGTTTCGCGCGCGATCTTCCACGACACGTAACTGTCCAGAGGGTTGCGCGTCAGTATGATCTTGGCGCATCGGGCGTCTTCAAGCGCCGGTTCCAGCACCCGGGGGTCGTGGTCGTGAAAGTATCGAAACCCGTTCAGCACGCCCGGACCATTCCTGATCGCGTCGATGAGGCAGGCCGGATCGTCGTCGCGTTGTGGCTGGCTCACTCCCAGAACATCGGTTCGATTGGGGTATCCGATAAAGTGGGGGTTGAACGCTTCTCCATGGCAGGTGACGCCATCAAGCGCGTTCAGATTAGATTCCAGAAAGTTGGACCCGGTGCGCATCTCCGCGAAAACAATGAAATAGTCGAAATTCGCACCCATGGCTGACTATTGCACCAGATAGGGTTTCCGCACAGGCCGCGGAGCCGGTTCAAAATCATCGTCGGCCGGAAAGTCGCCAACCAGATAGGGATGCATGCCCTGGTTCTTCAGGTTCTGAAGAAACTTTCCAAAGCCGGTCAGATCAACAAGGGTCGGCGCTTCGGACACGGGCCTCAGGGGGATTGGGCTGATTTCCTCAATTATCGTTTGCAGCGGTTCCATCGGTGCCTCGATGAATTCGGCCAGCGACCAGATTCTGACCCGCGCCTTGGTATCGGCACCTCGCAGAACCTCCAGTTGTTTCGTTTCGGTCTGCTGCATTTGCGCAGCTTGCTGGCGGATATCCGCGAAATTCATATTCGACCGGAACAACGGGACAGCCCATGCGCCTGTGATGACCGAGATTTGCAGGTTCTTGTCACGGGCAAAAAGCGCGTTGAGCTTTTGGTTGTCGGCGGGACCGTACTGGAAACACTGGCGTTCCCCTCTGGTGTTCCAGATCAGGTTCTGAAGAAACGCCGTGGGATTATAGTCGCGCAAGGTGGCGGCGTCGCAAAGCGACCCGTTCATCATGGTTTCACCGTCAGAGAATTCCGCCCTGTCGGGTCCGAACAGATGCCCGTGAACCCGCGTGCCGGTTGCGTTGGCCAGCCATGGCTGGAAATCCTCGAACAGTTCGGAAAATCCCTGAAATACAGAGTAAGGGTGGGCTGACACGCCCTTTTCGCAGCTTTTTCGTGGAAACCTGCTTTGCATGTACAACCCGTCACGTCCACGGGTTCGGCGCTCGACCGCCTTGGCAAATACCCGGTCGATCTTGCCGGGATTGGGCTCGGCCGGTTTCATTGCCGTTGTCCGGTCGGTCAGAAATGCCTGATACAGGCGGTCGGCCTGCGGCCAGATCTTGCGGGCCACAAAGCAATCGGACCGGCGCAGCAGTTGCAGGTGATCATCGTAAAAAATGTGCGGACGGCCCTGATAGTCAAACTTTGACAGGGTCAGGGACCGGCTTTCGATACAGGTCGAATACACCCGCGCCAGAGTCTGGAAATAACTTTCATCGGGAATCCACACATGCCTGAAGTAGGCATCATAGGTTTTTCGCTGGGGATCCTGCAGGATGGCCGACAGCGTTTGCCGGGACAGACACCACCACTGGCTGCCCATATGCGGAACCAGCCCATCGGGTATCTTTCGCCTGACGTTCATGCGGCGCTGCAGCCTGACATAGGCGTCGAACAGTTTGCGGTGTTTGCGCCAGGAAAACGGAAACCGCAGCGTAAAGCGTTCGCGATCCAGCCCCCCGACCGTCCAGGTCACATCTGATGTGGTGGCGCTTTCGATGAAATCCGCGCGCGGGCGATCGGCAAGGTAATCGGTCAGCTCCTGTACCGGCCGCAAGGGCAGGCAGGCGCCGGAGGTCAGGAAAACGTGGTGAACGTCCGGGAACGTCTCCAGCATCAGTTCCGATGCCGATTGCGAGGCCGCGACAATCCCCCAGGTGCCCCACTCGCACAGATGGCGTTGGGAAAACCGGATCAGGCTGTCGTCGGAACAAGACTCTGCAAAGGCGGAAAAGGTGCTTTTGGGCACCTTGCGGTCCACATGGATCACAACCGGGCAGCCCGCCGCGGTCCAGTGGCGCGCGACCTGCTCGGCCCGGTCCAGCGCGGTGTGCACCAGCATGACGACGCCCAGACGGCTCATGCCCAGTTGCCTTTCGACATGAGGCCGAGAATCTCAAGCTGCCGCCAGTTGATGTACTTCTCCGACCACTTGCACCAGAAATCCGGGCAATCCTTCAGGTGTCCGGCATAGGCCTTGTATTCTTCGGAGGATCGGTAATGTTGCCCGCGGCTCAGCTCTTCAACCGCCTTCATACCCAGCGATCCGATCAGTTTGGCGTGCAGCAGGGCACCGCTGGTCTTTTCGCCGCCGGAATCGTCGTACACCTGGTTCAGCCCTCTGGGTAATAGCGAGTGGGTCGAGCTGACATATGTGTAACGCCGGTCCCACCGAACAAGGGGAATTTTGTTCAGGGCGGGTGCTTTTTTGGGGTTGTCCCGAAAGAACATCCGACACCGGGGACCACCCTGAATCCAAAGGTTCCCATAGGCCGGGTTCTTGGTGATCGTGTAGTTTCCCGTGTCGAACCAAGGTGCAATGTCCAGCGGGTTCTGCCCTTCGTGATACTGCGCCGCGTCTATGGGGCCTTTGGGATAGATGTCGATCAGCATCGTGCCAAAGCTGCGGATGCCGGTTCCGTCCAGCCAGTCGGTCAGGGCGCGGATGGGGCGCGTATCGCAAAACGGATAGACAAAGAACTCATCCGGATCGACCGTAAGCACCCAGTGTTTGTGGGCGTATTTGCGCAAAAGGTAATTCATCCAGTCCACGCCGTAGGTGGCGCGCTTGTAGCTGTGGCCCGTTTCCCAGACGGATGTGTCGGGCTGACTGGTCAGGTAGGCGCGGGTGCCGTCGTCGCTGCCATTGTCGACGAACAGAAAATGGTTCACGCCCAGTTTGCGGTAATATTCCAGAAAATAGGGAAGCCGGGTCTTTTCGTTCCGAACCACGCTCAGCAGCAGCACGTCTTCGGGTTGGATATCAGCCGTATTGTCGCTGACCGGCTCAAGCTCGCGCCCCTTGCGCAGACAGCGCAACACACGGCGCCTGCGCCGCAATCTCATCCGGTAAGAGTCCAACAGGCTCACGCGACTGCCCAACCTTTTTGATACGCGAGCATGCCCGGGGCTGGTTGAGGCCAGAGTGGTGCCGGGCAATTGACGCTTTATGACACTTTTGTATCTTGCAAGGCAATGAATTTAAATAATCTTAGCGATGGTGTGGCTGATTGGATCCGTCATCCGGCGCCTTATTCAAATCCTCCGGCCCGCATCAGTTTCAACTGATCCAGCTGCCGCCATTCCGTATAGCGCACTGAATTTTCTATCCAAAGATCGGGCTGGCCGATTATCCCGTCATAGTATGATCCGAACTGATCCGGGCTATGGAAATGCTGGCGGCGCATCTTTTCGATCCGGGATTTTTCGACAATCTCGGGCAGGAATTTGGTGTGCAGCAAAACGCCCGAGGGTGCCGAACCCCCCGGGCCGTCGTAGCCGTAATTCAGGTGCGCGGGCAAAACCGAATGGCATGAGTTGACATAGGCATACCGGCGCGACCAGCGCATCAGTGGAATTTTGTTGAGCGTGGGTGAGCGTTCGGGGCGGTCGCTGAAAAACATGCGTTCCCGAACACCACCCTGCACCCACAGATTGCCCAGCGGGTTCTGCCTCTGCGCCCGGTATGGCCCGCTGTCGAACCATGGCAGAATCTCTGTCGGATCGGTTTCCGGCGAATAGGTCTGAATGCCCAGCGGCCCCTTTGGATAAAGGTCCAGTAAATGCGCGCCGAACACCTTTTGCCCTGCGGCGTCCAGCCAGTTTGTCAGCTCGTGCAGGGATCGGGTGTCGTGATGGGCATAGATCAGCAGCTCGTCGGCATCCACCATCAGCGTCCAGTGCCCGTGGCCGTAACGCATCTGCAGCCATGTCAGCCAGTCCAGTCCGAACCGGGCTGCGCGATAGCTGCTGCCGGTCTGCCATAGGGACACGTCCGGCTGTTCCCGCAAAACCTCTGCCGACCCGTCGTCGCTGTGGTTGTCCACCACCAGAAAATGGTTCACGCCCAACCGGCGATAATGGTTGAAAAACCACGGCAAACGGCCGACTTCGTTTCGCAGTGTGGTAAAGGCCAGAATGTTGCCGGGCGCGATCTGATGGGTGCGGTCCGACAGGCAGGCCAACTGATGCCTGCTGCGAAAGGATCGCCACAAAAGCCGCCGCCGCTTCCATCGCAACCGGTAGGACTGTACCCAGCCGGGGGATCGGGCTTCGGCTGCGCTCATCTCCGCTTCATTTCTCGTAATGCCCGTTCTGATGCCAGCGCCAGGCATCCGCGACCATAGTCTCTAATGTTGATCTTTTGGGCTGCCATCCCAGTTCACTTTCAGCGCGGGTCGAACCGGATACCAGTTTGGTGCAATCCCCGGCCCGGCGGGGACCGATCGTGTAGGGGACCGTCTGATTTGTGACTGCTTTGGAGTGTTCGATCACTTCCATCACCGAAAAACCCGACCCCGTGCCCAGATTGAAGACGCGGCTTTCCTTCCCCTGCTCCAGCCATTTAAGGCCAAGAACATGGGCATCCACCAGATCACAGACATGAACATAGTCGCGGATGCAGGTGCCGTCCGGCGTGTCATAATCCGTCCCGAATACTGTAAGGGCATCCCGCTTGCCATCGATGGCGTCCAGCATCAACGGAACCAGATGTGTTTCGGGGCGGTGAAACTCGCCCACTTCACTGTCAGGGTCGGCACCCGCGACGTTGAAATATCTGAAAATGACGTGGTTCAGATGATGCGCCGACTGAAAATCCCTCAGAATATCCTCGATCGCCCGTTTTGATGCGCCATAGGAGTTGAGCGG
Source organism: Ruegeria sp. CF5 (assembly GCF_056537325.1). Taxonomy (NCBI): domain Bacteria; kingdom Pseudomonadati; phylum Pseudomonadota; class Alphaproteobacteria; order Rhodobacterales; family Roseobacteraceae; genus Ruegeria; species Ruegeria sp. CF5. The sequence continues at coordinate 86,922 of NZ_JBQFRI010000009.1, forward strand.
ATGTTGCGGTGTGTTCTCGTCCAGCACCACATTGTCATGCTCGCCATAAGTGGCGCAGGTCGAGGAAAAAACAAAGTTCAGGCAGTTTGCAGCCACCGCCGCTTCGATCAGGTTCAACGAGCCGGTGACATTGTTTGACCAGTACCTGCCCGGCTGCGACATCGCCTCGCCCACCTGGCTGAGGGCGGCGAAATGCATGACCGCCGCTGGCTCGTATTTGGCAAAAACCTCGTCCAGACGCTGCCGGTCCAGCAAATCACCCTGTTCGAACGGCCCGAACTTGACCGCGTCCTGCCAGCCGGTGACCAGATTGTCATAGGTCACCGGGGTGTAGCCCGCCTTGCTCAGCGCCTTGCAGGCATGGGATCCGATGTATCCCGCGCCGCCGGTTACCAAGATATTTGTCATGATGAATCCCGATCTGAAATCCGTAATTTTCTGAGGTATCTACGTGTCATCGAAGCTGCGCGCCACGGGGAAAACGGCTCAGTCCAACCCCATGGCGGTCATCATTTCTTCGATTTTAGGCACGTCTTGCGGGTTGTTCAGCTCCCAGAACTGGCGTCCTCTGGCCTCGACCTCGACGCACAACACCTTGCGGCCGTTTTCCATGAAGCGCAGCTGCTCCAGCCCTTCCAGATTTTCCAGCGGTCCCGCCGCCCACGCCGGATAGGCGCTTAGCGCATCGGGACGGTAAGCGTAGACACCAACATGGTGAAAAACCGGTGTGTCATCGGTGCTGGCATAAGTGTCCGAGGTAAAGGGAATGACCTCTTTCGAAAAATACATCGCGCTGTGATCTGCACCGAACACGGCGGTGGTGCCGCCCACCCGTCCGTTCTTGCGGTCGTTCAGCAAACTGTTGAGCGCATCGCCGTCGCAGCGCAGGACCGGCGTCGCCACACCGGCATCGGGGGCTGCGCGCAGCCCCTGAACCAGATCCTCGACAAACCAGTGCGGCGTCAGCGGGGCGTCGCCCTGCAGGTTCACGATAATCTCGTAGCCGCCACCCAGCGCCGCATGTGCCTCGGCGCAGCGCTCGGTTCCGTTGACGCAGGATTCCGAGGTCATTACAACTTCGGCCCCAAACCCTTCGGCCACCTCGCGGATGCGATCGTCATCCGTTGCAACCACGACACGGTCCACGCCCGACACGGCCTTGGCCGCGCGCCATGACCGTTCGATCAGCGTCATCGATGTTCCATTTGCTCCGGTCAGCGGCACCAGCGGTTTGCCGGGATACCGCGTCGAAGCGTAACGGGCGGGGATCGCGATCAGAACGGACATCAGGCCTCCTTCAGCTCAACACCCGGAGCATAGGCGATGAAGAACGGATTGGCATAGCCATCCTTGCCGTATCCCAGCGGTGAATGATCATCAAAGCGCACCACTTTACCCCCTGCACCCGCCAACACGGCGTGGCCTGCGGCAGTGTCCCACTCCATCGTGCGGCCCACGCGGGGATAGAGATCCGCCTCACCGGTCGCCACCAGGCAGAACTTGAGCGACGAGCCCGCGCTTTTGCTGTCCTGCACCTGATACTTGTTGATGTAATCCTCGGTCGCCTGATCTCGGTGCGATTTGGATGCCACGATCAAAAGCGCCGAATTGTCCGGTTTAGACACTGATATCGGCGCCAATTCCCCGGCCTGTGCCTTGTCCAGCGCGCCGGTTTCTTCGACCGACTGACCATCGGCCTGTGTGTAGAACATCCGCCCTTTGGCCGGGGCATAGACCACGCCACGGGTCGGCACACCGTTTTCCACAAGCGCGATATTCACAGTGAAATCGCCGCGCCGGTTGATAAACTCCTTGGTGCCGTCCAATGGATCGACGATCAGAAACGTATCGCCCTTTTCCGAATGGGATGCGGCCTGTTCTTCGGTCACCAGCAGGATATCGGGAAAGGCATCGCGCAATCCGGCCGAGATCAACGCATCCGCCGCTTCATCCGCTTCTGTCACCGGGCTGGAATCGGATTTGACCTTCACGTCGAAATCGTCGGCGTTGTAAATCTCCATGATCTTGTCGCCTGCTTCCAGGGCCAGACGGCGGATGACGGGGATAAGGGCTTCGTAGGTCACAAAATTGCTCCGATCCTGTGATTTGTTGATCTGCAAACTTGTCGATCTTATGGTGTGATGCAAAGGGTTCGGCAAGATTTACATGGCATGATCCCGGAAATGACGCAGGTAAAATTCTTCGGTGTTTCAGTACAAGCGCAATAGAACCCTGATCGGTGCCGCCATTTCGACGGCTGAACTGGTGTTTCACGGCATCGTGCGCAATGTGCGTTCGAAGCATTCGAATGCCGTTCTGGCGATTGTGCTGAATATCATTCAGGTCGTTCTGATGGTCATCGTCTTCTACCTGATCATGACCTTTGTGATGGGTGGGCGTGTCGCGCGAATTCGGGGCGAATTCATTCTGTACCTGCTGTCGGGCGTGTTTCTGTTTCAGGGCCATATCAAGGCTGTTGCTGCCATTTCAGGGGTGGGAACCGGCAACAATCCGATGATGCTGCATTCACCGATGAACATGATGGTGGTTCTTTTGGCGGCGGCGTTCCAGACACTCTATGTCCAGATAATGTCTCTGATCGCGATCCTGTTCATCTATCATGTCACGATCAACCCGTTGGAAATTCAGGATCCGGGCGGTGCATTTGCCATGCTTGTTCTGGCCTGGTTCACAGGTTGCGCCGTGGGGCTGGTATTTCTGGCGATCCAGCCGTGGTTTCCCACAGTTGCAAGTATCGGAAGCAGCGTTTACCGGCGCATGAACATGGTGTTTTCCGGCAAAATGGTCGTCGCCAACGCCTTGCCGCCCTTCATGCTGAAGGTTTTCGACTGGAATCCGCTGTTTCATGCCATCGACCAATGCCGTGGCTTTATCTTCCGAAACTATTTCCCGCGCGTGACCAGCTGGGAATACGCCCTTTGGGTCGGCATTGTTCTAGTGATGATCGGCCTGATGGCCGAATTCTATACCCGGCAGCAGGTGTCGAAAAGCTGGTTCGCCCGCCGCTGAGTGTCAGGTCGCGACGCGCAGCGTCAGGTTGAGCCGCCCGCCCTTGGGCAGCAGGCGGGACGAACCGAACCGGATTCGATCCACGCCATGATAGGTCAGGCGCGCAGGCCCGCCCATGACCACCACATCCCCCGAATTCAGCCACAGCGAGTCGGTTTTGCCGCCCCGGCTGGTGTTGCCGATCCTGAACAGCGCGTCATCCCCCAACGAGATCGAGACAACCGGCCAGGAAAAATCCGCTTCGTCCTTGTCCTGATGCAATCCCATCCGGCTGCCCTCGCCATAATAGTTGATGAGACAACAATCCGGCGCGCGGTCAGCCCCGGTCAGGTGTCGCCAGATATCCAGAACCGATGCCGGAATGTCGGGCCATGTCACGCCCGTGGGGTGGGTGGGCTGATACCTGTAGCCGCTTTTGTCGGTGACCCATCCCAGCGCCCCGGCCGAGGTCATGCGAACCGACATCTGTTTCCCGGACGGGGTCGTTGGCCGGACCAGCGGAGCGGCCTTCAGAATCGGCCGCAACTCCTCGATAAGACCAGACTGTGCGGCCCCGTCCAGATAGCCTTTTCTGATGTCGAAACCGCGCAACAGCAGCTGAGTCATCCCGGAAACCCCAATCCTTTCCAAATCCTTGCCAAAAAAGGCCCGAAAATCGTGAAAACCTGCATTTCACGACGCTTGCAGGCCACGTTTCCGGCCCTTATATACGCCGGGACGCGCGATGGTGTAGTGCTGTCGCGCACATCAGATCGGGGCCGGGATGCCGTAACGGGTTCAGGCCTCGGGACATCGCCTTGAAGAGAAAGGGATCGAACCTATGGGAAAAGTAATTGGCATTGACCTCGGCACAACCAACTCGTGCGTGGCAATCATGGACGGCTCTCAGCCGAAGGTCATCGAAAATGCGGAAGGGGCGCGGACCACGCCCTCGATCGTCGCCTTCACCGAAGATGAGCGACTGGTCGGTCAGCCTGCAAAACGCCAGGCGGTCACCAACCCCGACAACACGATTTTCGGCGTCAAGCGTCTGATCGGTCGTCGTGTGGATGATGCAGAAGTCGAAAAAGACAAGAAAATGGTGCCCTATGCCATCGTCAATGGCGGCAACGGCGACGCGTGGGTTGAAGCCCGCGGTGAAAAGTACTCCCCAAGCCAGATCTCGGCCTTCACTCTGGGCAAGATGAAGGAAACCGCCGAGAGCTATCTGGGTGAGGAAGTCACGCAGGCGGTCATCACCGTTCCGGCATATTTCAACGACGCACAGCGTCAGGCCACCAAAGACGCTGGCAAGATCGCCGGTCTGGAAGTGCTGCGGATCATCAACGAACCGACAGCGGCTGCTCTGGCCTATGGTCTGGACAAGGAAGAAACCCAGACCATCGCGGTTTATGACCTTGGTGGTGGTACCTTCGACGTGACCATCCTGGAAATCGACGACGGCCTGTTCGAGGTCAAATCGACCAACGGTGACACCTTCCTGGGTGGTGAAGACTTTGACATGCGCATCGTCAACTACCTGGCGGATGAGTTCAAAAAGGAACACGGTGTCGATCTGTCCGCTGACAAGATGGCGCTGCAGCGTCTGAAAGAAGCCGCGGAAAAAGCCAAGATCGAACTGTCCTCGACATCACAGACCGAAATCAACCAGCCGTTCATCTCGATGGGTTCGAACGGTCAGCCGCTGCACATGGTCATGAAACTGACCCGTGCCAAGCTGGAATCGCTGGTTGGTGACCTGATCAAGAAATCGATGAAGCCGTGCCAGGCCGCTCTGAAAGACGCAGGTCTGTCGCCTTCGGACGTGGATGAGGTTGTTCTGGTCGGTGGTATGACCCGGATGCCGAAAGTGATCGAAGAGGTCACCAAATTCTTCGGTAAAGAGCCGCACAAGGGTGTGAACCCGGACGAAGTGGTTGCCATGGGCGCCGCCATTCAGGCCGGTGTTCTGCAGGGCGACGTCAAGGACGTGGTTCTGCTGGACGTGACCCCGCTGTCGCTGGGCATCGAAACGCTGGGTGGCGTGTTCACCCGCCTGATCGATCGCAACACCACGATCCCGACGAAAAAGTCTCAGGTCTTCTCGACCGCCGAGGACAACCAGAACGCCGTGACCATCCGCGTGTTCCAGGGTGAGCGTGAAATGGCCGCGGACAACAAGATCCTTGGTCAGTTCAACCTCGAAGATATCCCGCCCGCACCGCGCGGCATGCCTCAGATCGAGGTGACTTTTGACATCGACGCCAACGGCATTGTCTCGGTTTCGGCCAAGGACAAAGGCACCGGCAAAGAGCAGAAGATCACCATTCAGGCCTCTGGCGGTCTGTCCGAAGAGGACATCGACAAGATGGTCAAGGACGCCGAGGACAATGCCGAGGCAGACAAGGAACGTCGCGAGCTGATCGAGGCGAAGAACCAGGCCGAAAGCCTGATCCACTCGACCGAAAAGTCGATGGAAGAGCATTCGGACAAGGTCGATCCGACCACGATCGAAGCCATCGAGCTGGCGATTGCCGCGCTCAAGGACGAGATCGAGACGGACAATGCCGACAAGATCAAGTCCGGCATCCAGAACGTGACCGAAGCCGCCATGAAGCTGGGCGAAGCCATCTACAAGGCGCAGGCTGAAGAAGCGGATGACGAACCGGCAGCAGCGGACGCTGCACCCGGCGATGACGACATCGTCGATGCCGAATTCGAAGATCTGGATGACGACAAGCGTAACTAACGGGTAACCGGGCCAATGCGGGCCGGTCCGGTTGCCGGGCCGGCCCGATTACGTTGAGGCAGAAGGAAAAACTGATGTCAAAACGCGACTACTATGATGTGCTCGGCGTGTCCAAGGGCGCATCGGCGGACGAGATCAAGAAGGGTTTTCGCAGGAAAGCCAAGGAATTGCATCCCGACCGCAACAAGGACAACCCGGATGCCGAGGCGCAGTTCAAGGAAGCGAACGAAGCCTATGACGTTCTGAAAGACGGTGAGAAAAAGGCCGCCTATGACCGCTTTGGCCACGCGGCGTTCGAAAACGGCATGGGTGGCGGTGGCCGTCCCGGTGGCGGTTTCGGATCGGGCGATTTCTCCAGCGCATTCTCGGACGTGTTCGACGACCTGTTCGGTGATTTCATGGGCGGTCAGCGCGGAGGTGGCGGCGGACGCCGGGCCGCGCGCGGGTCCGACCTGCGCTATAACCTGCGCGTAACGCTGGAAGAGGCGTTTGCCGGGATGCAAAAGACGATCAACGTCCCCACTGCGGTTGGTTGCTCGTCCTGTGATGGAACCGGCGCCGAAGGCGGTGCTGAACCCTCGACCTGTCCGACCTGTTCGGGCATGGGCAAAGTGCGGGCTCAGCAGGGCTTTTTCACGGTTGAACGCACATGCCCCACCTGTTCCGGTCTGGGTCAGATCATCAACAACCCCTGTAAATCCTGTCAGGGCGCTGGCCGCGTTGAAAAAGAACGCGCGCTGTCCGTCAACATTCCCGCAGGTGTCGAAACCGGCACCCGCATCCGTCTGGCAGGCGAGGGCGAGGCCGGAATGCGCGGTGGCCCTCCGGGTGATCTTTACATCTTTGTCGAGGTTTCTCCGCATCAGCTGTTCGAACGCGACAGCGTGAACCTCTATTGCCGGGTTCCGGTCAGCATGGCCAAGGCTGCGCTGGGCGGTTCGATCGAGGTTCCCACCATCGACGGCGGTCGCGGCCGCGTTCAGATCCCGGCCGGCAGCCAGTCCGGCCGCCAGATGCGCCTGCGCAGCAAGGGTATGCCAGCCCTGCGCGGCGGCGGTGTTGGCGACATGTTCATCGAACTTGCCGTCGAAACCCCAGTCAACCTGACCAGCCGCCAGAAAGAGCTGCTGCGCGAGTTCGAAGAGCTGGGCGAAGACAACCATCCCGAATCCAAAAGCTTCTTTTCCTCGGTGAAAACCTTTTGGGACGGAATGAAGGGCTAAGCCCGACCGCAACCCGAATTCAGGCCGGCCCAATCGGGCCGGCCTTTTTTGGCCCGATCAATAAGTCCAGATTGGCCTCAATCCCCACAGGATTGGCCCTTGATTCCTGCGCCATCCCCTGAGATTGTCCGCGCCAACCGTTGGGGTGCCCGATTGCGGGCTGAGAGGCGTGGATGCGTTAACCCATCGAACCTGATCCGGGCAATTCCGGCGTAGGGAACGGTCTAAAGACAAGAGAACGTTTTTTATGCCCCTCGTTGCCCAAGTGAATTGGAGCAACCAAATGGCGCATATCGCGTTGACAATAGCTGGATCTGACAGCGGCGGCGGAGCGGGCATTCAGGCCGACCTCAAGGCCATGTCCGCGCTGGGCGTTTACGGCGCCAGCGTGATTACTGCGGTCACTGCCCAGAATACGCAGGCGGTTACTGCGGTACACGGAATTCCGCTGGACGTCATTGCGGCCCAGATCGACGCGGTTCTGAGTGATCTGGACGTCCGGGCGATCAAGATCGGGATGCTTGCCACACCCGAAATCATCCAGACGGTCGCCGATGGCCTTTCCGGCTTTGACGGCCCGGTGGTTCTTGACCCGGTGATGATCGCCAAATCCGGTGATGCGTTGCTGGCCCGCGAGGCGGTGCAATCCCTGCGCGACCTGCTGGTTCCCCGCGCCACGGTGCTGACCCCGAACTTGCCCGAGGCCGCCTGCCTGTTGAATGAAATGGTCGCCGAAACGGATGATGAGATGATCCGGCAGGGATATGCCCTGTCCGCCATGGGGGCCAAATCCGTCCTGATGAAAGGCGGGCACGGCAAGGGTGATCTGTGCCGCGACCTGCTGATCGACAGCACCGGAGTTCTGGCGCAGTTCGAGGCCCCGCGACAGGACACGAAAAACACCCATGGAACCGGCTGCACCCTGTCATCCTCAATCACAGCCGGATTGGCCAGTGGGCTGACGGTGCCCGAAGCGACGGCGCAGGCGCATGACTATCTGCAGGGTGCGATCTCGCAGGCGGATGGTCTTGCGGTTGGACATGGACATGGTCCGGTGCATCACTTCCATCGGGTCTGGGGCGCGTGAAGGATTTCTCGGTCATAGGTGCCGGTGTCTCCGGCCTTGCGGTTGCGACCGAACTGGTCGCGCGCGGGGCAACGGTTCAGATCTTCGACCCCGGCGGTGTGCCGGGGCCGCATTGCTGTTCCTGGTGGGCAGGCGGCATGCTGGCGCCCTGGTGCGAGTACGAGAACGCCGAAGAACCCGTGCTGCGGCTGGGTCAGCAGGCCATCGGTTGGTGGGCCGATAAAACCCGCGTAACGCGCCATGGAACCCTGGTTGTTGCCAGTGGCCGAGACTTGCCCGATCTGCGCCGTTTTGCCCGTCGTACCGAAGGCTTTGCCGAGGTGGATCGAGCAAAAATAGCCAAGTTAGAGCCTGATTTAGACAAGTTCGGCAAAGGTCTTTTCTTTGCGGACGAGGCGCATCTTGACCCGCGCAAGGCGCTGCAGGACCTTGTGCGCAGATTGCAGGACAACGGCGTGGTGTTTCACCGCAAACTGGCTCCGGCGCGTCTTGAAAACGCGATCGACTGCCGGGGCCTGCACGCCCGCGACCTGCTCTATGACCTGCGAGGCGTCAAGGGCGAGATGCTGGTGATCCGCTGCCCGGATGTCACTCTGTCGCGCCCCGTGCGTTTGCTGCATCCGCGTATGCCGCTTTACATCGTACCGCGCGGAGACGGCGTTTACATGCTGGGCGCGACGATGATCGAATCCGAGGACAGCAGCCGGATCACCGCCCGCTCGATGCTGGAAATGCTCAGCGCCGCCTATGCCCTGAACCCTGCCTTTGGCGAGGCCGAGGTGCTGGAAATCGGCGTCGATCTGCGCCCCGCCTTCCCCGACAACCTGCCGCGTATCCGGCGGCTGGGGCGGACAATCTATGCCAACGGTCTCTATCGTCACGGCTACCTGCTGGCGCCCGCGCTGGCGCAGGGGGTGGCCGATCTGGCGCTGGAAAACAAACATTCGGAGATGGTCGATGAAGATCGTGCTTAACGGCGAACCGCGCGAGGTGCGCGCCGAAACCCTGTCTGAACTGCTGACCGAATGCGGGTTTTCCGGCCGCGTCGCCACTGCGGTGAACGAAGATTTCGTGCCCTCGGGCCTGCGCGTCGCCCACAAACTGACCGATGGCGACCGGGTCGAGGTCGTCGCGCCGATGCAGGGGGGGTGAGGATGAAAACCTTCTACGGCACTGAACTGCCAAATCCTCTGATGCTGGGTACGGCGCAATATCCCAGCCCGGCCATTCTGGAACAGGCGTTCCGTGACAGCGGGGCAGGGGTTGCCACCGTATCCCTGCGTCGTGAAGGCGCGGGCGGTGCCGGGCAAACATTCTGGCAGATGATCCGCGATCTGGGCGTGCTGGTCCTGCCCAACACTGCCGGATGCCACACGGTGAAAGAGGCCGTGACCACCGCCCATATGGCGCGCGAGGTGTTCGACACAAAATGGATCAAGCTGGAGCTGATCGGCCACACCGACAGCCTGCAGCCGGATGTGTTCCAACTGGTCGAGGCCGCGCGCATCCTCACCGAGGACGGGTTTCAGGTCTTTCCCTACACCACCGACGATCTGATCGTGGGCGAACGTCTGCTCGAAGCTGGTTGTGAGGTGCTGATGCCCTGGGGCGCGCCTATCGGTTCGGGCCGGGGGTTGAACAACGAATATGCCCTGCGTGCCATGCGCGCCGAATTTCCAGATGTGCCGCTGGTCATTGATGCCGGCATCGGCCTGCCCAGCCATGCGGCCCACGCGATGGAGCTTGGGTTCGATGCGGTTTTGCTGAACACGGCCGTGGCCCGTGCGGGCGATCCCGCGGCTATGGCGCGGGCCATGGCGCTGGCGATTCAGGCCGGGCAACTGGCCCGTCAGGCCGACCCGATCGAGGCGCGCGACATGGCCGAGGCCTCGACCCCCGTTATCGGAAAGGCGTTCCTGTCATGACTCTCGACCGGTTTTACCCGATCTTCGATCACTCCGACTGGCTGCGCCGGATGCTGCCGCTTGGTGTCAAACTGGTGCAGTTGCGCATCAAGGACCAGCCGGACGATGTGGTGCGTCAGGAAATCGCCACTTCACGGGCACTGTGCGCTGAACATGGTGCGGTTCTGGTGGTGAACGACTATTGGCAGGCCGCCATAGACGCCGGGTGCGACTGGATTCATCTGGGACAGGAAGATCTGGACGACGCCGACCTGAAAGCAATCCGCAAAGCGGGTCTGAAACTGGGTGTTTCCACCCATGACGATGACGAGCTCGAGCGTGTCTTGTCGATGGGCCCCGACTATGTGGCGCTGGGTCCGGTCTATCCAACCATCCTGAAAAAGATGAAATGGGAACAGCAGGGCCTGCCGCGCGTGACCGAATGGAAGGCGCGCGTGGGGGATATCCCGCTGGTCGGAATCGGCGGCATGAGTGTCGAACGCGCACCCGGCGTCTTTGCGGCTGGGGCCGATATCGTCTCAGCCGTCACCGACATCACACTGAACGCCGACCCCGAGGCGCGCGTGCGCGCATGGATCGAGGTCAGCCGATGACACGCTATGCCCGCCAGATGATCCTGCCCGAGGTGGGTGAGCAGGGGCAAAGCCGCCTTGCCGCTGCGCGGGTTCTGGTCGTCGGCGCAGGCGGGCTTGCCGCCCCGGCGCTGCCGCTGCTGGCGGGCGCAGGCATCGGTCACCTGATGATCATCGACGCGGACACCGTCTCGCTGTCGAATCTGCATCGCCAGACGCTGTTCACCGAACAGGATTGTGGTCGTCCCAAGGCCGAGGCCGCCGCTGACCGCTGCCGCCAGATCAATTCCGATATCGAAATCATCGGTACAAACCGGAAGATCACCCCTGAAAATGCTGTAGGATTTGTACAAAACGCCGATCTGGTGCTGGATTGCGCCGACAGCTACGCCGCCAGCTACACACTGTCTGATACCTGTCTTGCGCTGGGCAAACCCCTGATCAGCGCCTCGGTCCTCGGTCTGTCAGGATATGCCGGCGGGTTCTGTGGAGGGGCCCCATCCCTGCGCGCGGTCTTCCCCGATGCCCCTGACAGCGGCGCAAGCTGCGCCACCGCGGGCGTACTGGGACCAGTTGTTGCGATGCTGGGCGCGATGCAGGCGCAGATGGCGTTGAGTGTGATCCTCGGTCTGGAACCGTCCCCTCTGGGACAGCTTGTCCAGTTCGACGCAACTACCTTCTGCAGCACCGGATTCCGGTTTGATCGCGCCCCTGAGCCGCCGCAGTTCTTCCCCTTCGTCACCGCCAGTGCGTTGAATGAAACTGATCTGATCGTCGAGCTGCGAGATGTGGATGAGGCACCGACACCGATCCATCCGGATGCTCGTCGAATATCACCGGAAAGCCTGAAAATAGAGCCTAACAAAGGGCAAAGGCTGGCCTTTTGCTGTGCCACCGGTCTGCGCGCATGGCGTGCGGCCGAGCGTATTCAACCGGATTGGCCGGGCGAGATTGTCCTCGTCGCGGCTTCAACCTCGTGAACAGAAGGAAACGCGAGACATGAAAAAGCTGATCGCTGCAATCACCCTGCTGGCCGCCGCGCCCGCATGGGCCGAAGACAAGATGACCGTGCTGCTGGATTGGTTCATCAACCCCGATCACGGGCCGATCATCGTTGCGCAGGAAAACGGCTATTTTGCAGAACAGGGGCTTGAGGTCGAAATCGTACCACCTGCAGACCCCTCGGCCCCGCCGCGTCTGGTCGCTGCTGGTCAGGCTGATCTGGCCGTGTCCTACCAGCCGCAACTGCATCTGCAAATCCACGAAGGTCTGCCCCTGAAACGCGTTGGAACACTGGTCGCTACGCCGCTCAACTGCCTGCTGGTGCTGAAGGACGGACCGATCAAATCGCCTGCAGACCTGAAAGGAAAGAAGATCGGTTTCTCGGTCGCAGGTGTTGAAGAGGCAGTTCTTGGTACGGTTCTGGGTCAATATGATGTGACCTTGGCCGATGTCGAACTGATCAACGTCAACTTCTCGCTTTCGCCTTCGCTGATGTCCGGTCAGGTGGATGCCGTGATCGGCGCATATCGCAATTTCGAGCTGAATCAGATGGACATCGAAGGCCGTCCCGGCACCTGCTTTTACATCGAGGAAGAGGGCGTTCCGGCCTATGACGAACTGATCTATGTCGCCAATCCGGACACCATGGATCAGGACAAGGTCGCGCGTTTTCTGGCCGCGACCGAAAAGGCAACTCAGTACATTGTCAACAATCCCGACAAAAGCTGGGAGATCTTCTCGTCAACCTCGCCCGAGCTTCAGGACGAGCTGAACGCCCGCGCCTGGGTCGATACGCTGCCCCGTTTCGCACTGCGCCCGGCGGGTCTTGAGGCGGGTCGGTATGCCCGGTTCGAGGCCTTCCTGAAGGACAGCGGCATGATCGACAGCATCAACCCGGTCAGCGACATTGCCATTGACGTGACCGCGCAATGAGCGGTCAGGACTATGGCCGCGCCTTCGCGCTGATGCGCGATGCGGCGCAAGAGCCGTGGCGGGATTACACCCGCCACGCCTTTGTCGAAGGGATGAAGGACGGCACGCTGCCGCGCCCGGCATTTCTGCATTATCTGCGACAGGACTATGTGTTCCTGATTCATTTCTCACGCGCTTGGGCGCTGGCGGTGGTAAAGTCGGAAACACATGAAGAGATGCTGGCCGCCGCGCGTACAGTAAACGGGCTGATCAGCGAAGAGATGAAGCTGCATATCGGTGTCTGCGAAGCAGCAGGCATTCCGCAGGCCGAGTTATTCGCCACACCGGAACGTTCTGAGAATCTGGCCTATACGCGTTTTGTGCTCGAAGCGGGGTACAGCGGCGATTTGCTGGATCTTCTGGCAGCCCTTGCGCCCTGCGTTATGGGTTACGGCGAAATTGGCACGCGCCTTAGTTCCGAGGGCACTTCGGAAACCTATCGCGACTGGATCGATACCTATGCGGATGATGAGTATCAAGAGGCCTGCCGTGCAGTTGGCGAGTTGCTGGACTCGGCTCTAACCCGAAGGATTGGGCCGGATTTCGCCGCCTCGTCACGCTGGGAACGCCTGTGCCGAACCTTCCGTACAGCCACTGAACTGGAGGTTAACTTCTGGCAGATGGGTCTGACCCCGTGACACCTGCGCCCGAAATCACCATCAGTGGACAGGCCAGCATCGACGATGCGCCGCTGTTCGCGCCGTTGTCCCTGACGCTTGCGGCGGGGCAATGGACCTGTCTTCTGGGTGGTTCGGGCGTCGGAAAAACTACAGTCCTGCGTCTGATCGCAGGTCTGGCGACTGGCGCTGAATTTGAGGGTGAAATTACCGCGACAGACAGCGTATCGGTCTCCGACCGGGTGGCCTATATGGCGCAGGATGATCTGTTACTCCCTTGGGCTACGGTTGCGCAGAATGTCTCGTTGGGTGCGCGACTGCGGGGCGAGAAGGTCGATCTGGATAGACGCGAGCGCCTGATCAAGCGCATGCGCCTGCAGGATCATATGTCAAAAAAGCCCGGCGAGCTTTCTGGTGGCCAACGCCAACGCGTCGCGCTGGCGCGCACGTTGATGGAAGATCGTCCCATTGTCCTGTTGGATGAACCTTTTTCAGCTCTTGATGCGCGCACCCGCGCCGACATGCAGGAACTGGCCGCCGAGGCGTTGTTGGGGCGCACCGTCCTGCTGGTCACCCATGATCCCGGAGAGGCCGCACGACTGGGGCAGACCATAGTCGTCATGACACAGCATGGCTTGACCCACTGTCAACCGCCGCACGCACCCGCGCCGAGAAAGGTGGATGATCTGGAGACACTGGAGACTCAGGGGTCTTTGCTGCGTCTGTTGCGGGAGGGTTCGGCATGAAATACCTGTCCGCCCTTGCCGCAACCGTGTTCGCGGTTGCTGTCTGGCAGGCCATCGTCACCCTGACTGGTCTGCCCAAGTTCATACTGCCGGGGCCAGCCCTGGTGGCCGAAACCTGGTGGCAAAACCGCTGGCTGATTGCGGAACATACATGGATCACTGCGGTTGAGGTGCTGATTGGCCTCGCTTGCGGGACGTTATTGGGCGTAATCACTGCCCTGCAACTGGCCAATTCGCGGGCCGCACGGGTATTGGTGCAGCCGATGCTTGTGTTCACACAGGCATTGCCCGTTTTTGCGCTGGCGCCTCTGTTGACCTTGTGGCTGGGCTATGGGCTTTGGTCCAAGGTGGCGATGGCTGTTCTGATCATCTATTTCCCGATTACCTCGTCATTCTTTGACGGACTGATGCGGACGCCACCCGGATATTTGGATCTTGCGCGCACCATGCAGGCTGGGCCGCGCGCGGTGTTGTGGCATATCCGCATTCCCGCCGCGCTGCCCTCACTTGCATCCGGTATGCGACTCGCTGCGGTTTACGCACCAATTGGTGCGGTGATCGGTGAATGGGTAGGGTCATCGCAGGGGCTGGGCTATTTGATGCTGCTTGCGAATGGCCGCGCCAAGACTGATCTGATGTTTGCCGCGATGCTGACTTTGGGGGTGTTTTCGGTTGTGTTGCATATGGCTGTGCGGCGTGCGACCGCGCGCATGGCCGGTGAGTCACATTAACCAATCGGAAACCAGTTCTGAGCCAGTCTGAGCATATGACTCAGGACACCTTTGCCGAAGCCCCGACGCTGTTTGAAACGGACGAAGCCCCGGTGCAACCGTTGCCCGCAGGCCGGTTGCCGTCCTACATCAAGGATCACCGCAAGCGCCTGCGTGAACGGTTCATGTCGGGCGGTTCTGCGGCGATGCCGGATTATGAATTGCTGGAACTGGTTTTGTTTCGTTCCATTTCCCGACAGGACGTGAAACCGCTGGCGCGGGCTTTGATGGACGCGTTTGGCGACTTCAACCGGGTGCTAACCGCGCCCGAAGAGCGGCTGCGCCAGATCAAGGGCGTTGGTGATACTGTGATCACCGATCTCAAAATTCTTGAGGCTTGCGCTCACAGGATGGCGCGTGCGCGGGTGATGCAACGGCACGTGATCTCAGGCTGGGACGCATTGCTGGACTATTGCCACACCACCATGGCGCATCGTGAGACAGAGCAGTTTCGGGTGTTCTATCTGGATCGGAAAAATGTCCTGATCGCAGACGAAGAGCAGGCCAAAGGCACCGTGGATCATGTTCCCGTATACCCGAGGGAAGTTGCGAAGCGAGCGTTGGAACTGAACGCATCCGCGCTGATTCTCGTGCACAATCACCCGTCAGGCGACCCGACGCCCTCGCAATCCGACATCGACATGACCAATCGAATTCAGGACGCCTGTACCGCACTTGGCCTAGTTTTGCATGACCATCTGATCATTGGAAAATCAACCGAGTTGAGTTTCCGGTCGCAGGGATATCTTTGATCGAAGGGTTGCCTGCCAACTGCAGGCTTGAATGAGCTGCATCCGGCCGTTGCCAGTAAAGGCAACCTACCGGATGCTGGCGTTCCGGTGCACCAACACCGGAACGGTCTGTCTGATCACCCGTGCAACGGTTCGTTGTTTGCGGCCCGATATGCCTGAACGTATCCGCGGGCGACGGACCGGACGGCACGGCCAATTTGCGAATAGGCCTCATCTGGCAGGTTGGCAAAGGACACGCGGGCGGACCAGCCGGGTGCGTCAAACCCGCTGCCGTTCAAAAGCACGATCCCGTAATCCTCGGCCAGCTTGAAGGCGATATCCAATGGGTGAACGTTTTTCTTGATCCATTCGACCACATCCTCGCCCACGTATTTCCGCAGCCAGTATTCAAAGTCGATGATCCCGTAATATGCGTCGTAATGCGCACCGGCATCCACCTCAATACCCATTGCCTCGGTCAGCAGTTTGAAACGGCGGTGGACAAGTTCCATGCACGCGGTCTGATACAGTTTCTTTGTGTCCACCAGTTCGCAAAGCGAGAACAGCGTCATCATCACCTGTTGCGGCAGAGACAATCCGGCAGTGTGGTTCAGGGCAACATCGCGACTGTCGGCAACCAGCCTGTCGATGAATCTGATATCGCGCGGCGTAAGGCTCAGCGTGCCGTAGCGGCGATCCAGCGCCTGTTTGATCTCTTCCGGCAGGTTCGCGAGTTTTTCGTCAAAGATATTGTCTTCGGCCACCGCGATCACGCCCAGACGCCATCCCGTACAGCCGAAATACTTGGAATAGGAATAAACCCCGATCGTATTGCGCGGCAGCTGCCCCATGACCGATGTGAAATCATGAACAAAGGTTCCATAAACATCGTCGGTCAGCACGATCAGGTCGGGCCGGTGGTTTGTCACCAGATCATCCAGCTTGCGCAGCGATGCGTCATTCAGCGCGACCGAGGACGGATTACCGGGATTCACCAGAAAGAACGCTTTGACCTTTGGGTCTTTCAGCTTTTCCACAGCCGCATCGGTAAGTTGAAATCCGTCTTCCTCATCAGTCTCTACATGTACGGATTCCAGATTGTAGTCCTCAAGCTCGGGCATCTCGAGATAAGGAGTGAATATCGGTGTGCACAACGCAATCGTGTCGCCCGGATTCAGCAGGCGGTTGGCCTTGAGAGACTTGAAGATATAACACATCGCCGCTGTGCCGCCCTCGACCGCGAACAGATCGAATTTTGCGTCGGGTCGATGACCCGAACACATGGACCACATCAGATATTCATGGGCGATGATCGCATTGTGCTTCAGGATACGATCCGGAACGGGATAGTTGTCGCCGATGATCGAATCCGTCAACTCGTGCACAAATTCGTCTGCATCAAAGCTAAAGGCTGAAATGGCGTGATCCACCACCTGGCGCAGGGTTTCCGATCCCGGCATGTCACCGTTTTCATCAAGCCAGCCCATCAGGCGGCCATGACTGCCGACCATTTCCGGCATTCCGCCCAGGCCTGCGGGATGGTTCATGACACGTTTGGATTCGGTTATTGCGAATTGCCCCAGCGCAAAGAAAGCCTCTCGCGGGCGGGTCGCGACCCAGTTGGGGTTTCCGCGCCCGGCGTTCAGAAAGACGCTGTTGGCTTTTTGGGCCTCGGCTGACGCCAGTTGAATAAGCTCATCCTTGATCTGGAACGGGCTGAGCGCCTCATAGTCGTGCAGTTTCAATCTATCCATTGCAATAGCCTCTCTGAATCAGCTGAGAACAAGTACGACGACCATTCCGAAAATGGTCAAAAGCGTGTTTCCGATGGCATAGGGCATGCCATATCCAAGCGCCGGGATGCGGCTTTGCGCGGCTTCTTGAATCATGCCCAGCGCAGCGGTTGTCGTTCGGGCGCCCGCGCAGGCGCCGAACAGGATTGCCGGGTGAAACTTGAAGACATAGTGGCCAACATAAACAGAAAAGATCATCGGCAGTGACGTCGCGACGATGCCCCAAAGCAGCAGCGCCAATCCCGCCTGCTGAAGGCCCGCGACGAAACCCGGCCCGGCTGAGATTCCGACCACCGCGATAAAGACGTTTAGACCGAGGGTATTCATCAGCCACAGCGATGGTCCGGGTATACGGCCAAAGGTTGGGTGAACGGTCCGCAACCAGCCGAGGACGAGGCCAGCCAGCAGCGCACCACCGGTGGTCGACAGGCTGATCGGAAAGCCGCCCATCATGATCGCGAATGTGCCGATCAGGCCGCCGATGAAAATCCCCCAGCCCACAAAGGCCAGATCGGTCGTATCGACGGGGCGGTCCGCATACCCCAGTTCGGCAATGGCGGCTTCGACGTGGCGCTTGCTGCCCATGATTGTCAGGATGTCGCCGCGATGCAGGACCGTTCCCGGCAAAAGCGGCAGGTCGATCATGTTGCGCATCAGTTTGGTGGCATAGACACCACGGGCCTGATGCATCTCGCTGAGGTCTTGCAGGGTTTTGCCATGAACCTCCTTGTTGGTGATCAGAACATCCAGTTTTTCGGATGGAATGCTCAGCAATTCCGGCGCATCGGCTTCTTTCAGGGTTGGTTCCAGTTGGCCGACCAGATCGGCCCGCCGCCCCGAGAACATGACGGTATCCCCGGCCTGCAGAATGGTGTCATCGTCCACTTCGATGATCTTGCCGTCCCGTCGCAGCCGTTCCGCAAACACCCGCACGCCCGGCAGCAGGTCCTTGACAGGCTGCCCCAGAAGCGCACTGCCCTGAGGGATTTCAAAGGCGCGGGCCTCGATCGCGCGGTAGGCCGAGACCATGCCGCCGCCTGTTTCCGCCGCAGCGCCGCCACCCAGTTGGGCCTCATACTCTTTGCAGGCAGCAACCAGATCAACGCCGATCAATCGCGGCCCGATCTTGGCCAGAATGATGGCCGAACCGATGGTGCCGTAGATATAGGTGACGGCATAGGCGATCGGAATTTGATTTGCGTATTTCTGCGCGTCCTCCGATGACAGCCCGAGTTGGTTGATCTGATCCGTCGCAACGCCAATTGCAGCCGAGATGGTCTGCGAGCCCGCATAAAAACCGGCGGCATAACCCAGCTCCAGACCAGCAATCTTAGCCGAGATCAGGGGTACAATCAGGCACAGCGCAAGGACGCTGAGCGCAAACAGAACCTCTCTTGCGCCATCGACTTTCAGGCCCCGGATAAATTGCGGTCCGACGCCATAACCGACGGCAAAAATGAACATTATGAAGAACGTGGATTTGACGGCGGAATCGATGTCGATATGCGCCTGTCCGATGACCACGGCGGCCAACAACGTGGCCGTGACCGTCCCCAGACTGAACCCCATGAATTTCCATGGGCCGACCAGAAAGCCGATTCCAATGGATAAAAATACGGCAAGCTCCGGATAGTTCCGAAGCACACCCACAAACCAGTCGATCATAGTCTTCCTCCCCTGACGGTGATCGAATTTTGCACTGCTTACGTTTCTGCCTGTTTCCGCTGTCCGTGCACCTTTTCCCGAAATTTCTGAGCCAAAACATAAAGTGACGGGATGATGAAAATCCCAACAAGCGAGGCCGCCAGCATACCGCCAAACACAGGTGTACCAACGCCGCGCCGCGCCAGTTCCGACGCGCCTTCTGCGACAACCAGCGGGTAAAGCCCCGCGATAAAGGCAAAGCTGGTCATCATGACCGCCCGAAAACGTGCACGGGCGCCATCAATGGCGGCGTCAACAACATTCATCCCGTTATTGTACCGATCCATCGCAAATTCGACGATCAGGATCGCGTTCTTTGCCGCCAGCGCAATCAGGACGACAAGGCCGATCTGGGCATAAAGGTTGTTTTCAAGCCCCAGCAGCAAGAGCGCCCCCAATGCCCCGCACACGCCAAACGACACGGACAACAGAACCGCCAGCGGAATGCTCCAGCTTTCGTAAAGGGCGACGAGGAACAGATAGGCAAACAATACAGCCAGCCCCAGAACGATGGGAGTTTTACCGGCCGCCTCGATCTCTTGCTGGGCTGTACCGGTCCATTCATAGCTATAACCCTGCGGCAGTGTCTGGGTGGCAACCTGATCCATCGCCGTCAGCGACGCACCTGAAGACACGCCTGGCGCCGGAGCACCATTGATGGTCACGGATCGGAAGTTGTTGTAGCGAACCAGCAATTGCGGCCCAAGGATCAGGTCCGTTTCGGCCACTGCGCGGATCGGTACCATCTCGCCATCCTTGTTGCGCACATGAATGCGTCCGATATCCGTGGCGCTTTTGCGATACTTCTCATCCGCCTGCAGATTGACCTGCCAGGTACGGCCAAAGAGGTTCATGTCGTTCACATAATACCCGCCCAGCGTCACCTGCATGGCGCGGAACAACTCATCCACATCGACGCCAAGGGTCTGCAGCTTTTTCCGATCCAACTTGAGGTCCAGTTTCGGGGTCTGCGCCGAAAAGGTCGTATAGACGCCCGCAAGCCGGTCATCCGCATTGGCCGACGTCACAAGACCCATCGCTGTTGCCCCCAGATCGACAACATCGCCGCCATGCAAATCCAGAAGCTGGAATTCAAATCCGGCACCCGTGCCAAGCCCCATGATCGGCGGCAGGTTGAAAGGAAACGCGACCGCGGATTCCAGCCCGGCAAAACTCCGCCGCGCGTAGCGGATGGACGCATTGACCGAAAGCGCCGGGTCGGTCCGTTCTTCAAAGGGTTTCATGATGACAATTGCGAAACCGCCGTTGGATTTCGAGATACCGTCGACAAAGCTGAAACCCGTGACGGTCATCACTTCCTCGACGCCCGGCCCGTCCTTCAGGATGTCATAGACATCATCCAGCACGACGGCGGTCCGGTTGATCGAGGCCCCTTCGGGCAACGCCACCTCGACAAAATAGACACCCTGATCTTCGGTGGGCAGAAACCCTGACGGCGTAATCTTGAACAGCGCACCGGCGCCGAACAGGGCGAACCCAAGAAACAGGATCGACAACAGCGCGCGCCGGGCCAATCGGGTGACCACAAAGGCATAGCCATCGCGCGCATCGTCGATCCGCCGGGATATCCACGCCAGCGGGCCGCGCTTTGGTTCGTTGTCATGTTTCAGCAAAAGCGTGCACAGCGCCGGGCTGAGCGTCAGGGCATTCAACGCTGAAATCAGCATCGAAAAGGACACGGCCACGGCAAACTGCTGGAACATCGATCCTGTGATGCCGGGAATGAACGCAACCGGGACAAACACCGACAGAAGAACGAAAGTGATGGCCAGAATTGGGGCGGTGATCTGGTTCATCGCCTCGCCGGTTGCCTCGGCCACCGACAGTTCCGGCCGCTCGCTCATCACCTTTTCGACGTTCTCGATGACAACAATAGCGTCATCCACAACAATGCCGATTGCCAACACCAAGGCCAGCAGCGAAACCGTGTTGAGCGAAAAGCCAAGCGCGAGAATAAAGCTAAGCGCACCGATCAGCGAAACCGGGACCGCGATTAGGGGGATCAGTGCCATTCGGAAACTGCCGAGGAACAGAAAGACGACAATCACCACCAGCACGAAGGCCTCAAGCAGCGTCTTGATGACCTCTTCGATACTGGCCTTAACGAATGTGACCGAGTTGTAAGGCACACTCCAGCTGACATCCTGTGGGAACGAGCTTTGCAGGGCATCGATGGCATTGTTCACCCCCTCGGATGTTGCAAGCGCATTGGCGCCGGGCGCCAGATAGACGCCGATCATCGCAGTGGGTTTGCCTTTGAACTTGGAAAAGGAATCCTGAGATTTGGCGCCCAACTCAATCGAGCCGACATCGCCAAGCAGCACAAACGACCCATCGGGCAGGGACCGGACAACGATCTGCTCGAACTCTTCAACGCTGCTCAGGCGGCCTTGCGTCTGGATATTTAGCTGAAAGACCGGATCATCGGTCATCGGCTGCGCGCCTACCCGGCCCACCGCAGCCTGCACGTTCTGTCCGTTCACCGCATTGATCACGTCGTCAACCGACACCTGCAGGCTGGTCATCCGGTCCACGTCCAGCCACACCCGCATGGAATAATCCTGCGCGCCGAATATTTCCGCATCCCCCACACCGGGCGACCGCTTGATACTGTCCAGAACGTTGATCGTGGCGAAGTTCGACAAAAACAGCGCGTCGTGTTTCGGATTGTCCGACGTTATCGCAATGACCTGCAACAGCGCCGAGCTTTTCTTTTTGGTGCTGACACCGGCCCGGACAACTTCATCCGGGAGGCTGGACATGGCCAGACTGACCCGGTTCTGGACGTTAACCGCGTTGATATCGGGGTCGGTTCCCGGTTCAAACGTTACCTGCAGGCTATAGCTTCCGTCCGAACCGCTGGTCGATTTCATATACAGCATGTCGGAAACACCGACGACCTGCTCTTCGATGATCTGCGCGACAGTGGATTCCACGACATCTGCGCCGGCGCCCGGATAGGCGGTCGAAACCTGAACCTGTGGCGGTACGATATCGGGCAACTGTTCGACCGGCAGCTGGGTCAGCGAAATGAGACCGGCCAGCGTTATGACAATCGAAATGACCAGCGCAAATCGGGGACGGCGAATGAAGAGTTGAGAGATCACGGATCAATCCTCTTTTGCCGTTGCATTACCCCCGGTGGCGTCGGTTTGACCGTCCTGCCCGGATTTCGCAGATGTCTTTTGTACGGCATCCACTTCGATACCGGCATGGACGCGCTGCAACCCTTCGGTGATGACCTGATCACCTTCTTTCAATCCGCTGCCCACAACCGCTTCGGTACCGGCAATGCGCGCAACGTCGATTTCCTGTTTTGCGACCTTTCCGCTGTCATCGACCGTCAGGACAAAATATCCGGACTGATCCCGCTGCAGGGCAATCGCCGGTATGACCAAAGACTTGTCCTGCGGTTGATCGACAACCTTTACGCGAACCAGCTGATCGTTCAGCAGTGCTCCATCCGGGTTCGGGAAGGTTGCCTTTATCATGATGGTGTCGGTTCCGGACTGAACGCTGGTATCAAGCAGCGAAACCTTTCCGCTATGCGCATAGTCCGTGCCGTCAGCCAGAATCAGATCGATTTCCAGAGGCGGTCCGCCCTTGTTCTTCGACCGCTCAGCCCTGAACTTCAGAAGCTCGGTTTCGGATACGGGAAACGAGACATAGATCGGATCGATACTGGCGAGGTTCACAAGCACCCCGCTGCCCGGGTTCACATAGGCCCCTACCGACAGGCTGCTAAAGCTCATCCGCCCATCGAAAGGCGCTGCGATCTTGGTATAGGACAAGTTAAGCTGTGCATTCTGCAGGCTACCTTTCAGCTGCAACAACTCACCTTCGACCTGACCCTGCTGGGCCTGCGCTTTTTGTACGATGTTTTCGGCAACATCATCTTTTTCAAACAGCTTTTGCTGACGGTCCAGTTCGATATCCGCCAGAGTTTTCGCGGCCTGCGTGGATTTGATCTGGCCCTGTATCTGGGTGATCGCCGCCTCATAAGCGTCCGGTTCGATCTGAATCAGCAGGTCGCCTTTTGCCACGCGCCCGCCTTCCTCGAACCCGATGGATTCAACATAACCCGGAACACGGGCAAGAATGTCTACCTGGTTCACCGGTACGACCCTGCCCGAGAACACTTCGGATTCCGAGACCTGCTTTGACTCGACCGGAACAACGGTCACTTTCGGTTTGGGTGGTGCCTGTTCGCCGGACTGCGCAAAGGCCGGAGCTGAAAGGCCGCCCGACGAGACAAAAACCAACGTGATAAGCGCAGCTAGGCGTTTCATATACGTTACTCAACTATGGATAATCTGGAATTCTCGTTTCACGATAGCGGTAATCGCGCTTGAGTCCAGTTTCAGAGACTTTGTGCTAACCGTTTTTTCGATCAGCCAGTGTTTCAATAGTTGGTAACGGTGTTCCCTGAAGCCTACAGCGCTGCCCAGTACGGGCATAGACCTGCGCGGCATAATGAATAATGTGAACCCAGTACGCCAACATAAGACATATTGCGGATCGGGAACCCCAATGACGGTCATTTCAAAAGAAGACACAGAAAAGCTTGAAAGCCGCGCTCTGACTGCCGGAATGATCGGTAACCTGTTTATGGGTGTAGCTGGCGTGATAGCGGCCTATCTTTCGCACTCACAGGCCATTCTGGTTGATGGATTGTTTTCGCTGATCGGCTTTTCCGCCGCCTTGCTTGGCAAACGCGTTGCGCGAAATGCGCGCCGTCAGCCGGACAAGTTCCGGCCATACGGCTATGCGGGTGACGAGGCGATTTTCACCACGTTTCGCGCGCTGTCCCTTCTTGGTCTGGTTCTGTTCGCCATAGCCAACGCTCTGATGAACATCCTTGGCTATGTGAACGGAGCACCTCAGGCGAAACTGATATTCGAACCAATGGCCATCTATTTTGTGGTCGTCGGGCTGACCTGTGTCCTGTTATGGGCCTTTCATCGCTGGTCATGGAAGAAAACCGGAAATCTTAGCGAGGTGCTGCGGCTGGAAAGCAAGGCCGCCGCTTTTGACGGCATAATCACCGGTGCCGCCGCCGTGGGCCTTTTGGGCATTCATTTTCTCAAGGACGGATTTCTTGCACCCATTGCTCCGGTAGGGGATTCGGTCATTGTTCTGGTTCTGTGTACAACTGTCGTTGCACAGTATTTCCGGGACTTTATACGCGGCCTTGGTGAATTGGCGGGGGTCACTGCCAGCCCCCGGCATGTCGCCGCAGCGCGCCGCGCAGCCCGGCACACGTTGACGCAAGATGGGGGTTTGCTTTGCGATCTGTCGGTCTCCAAGCTGGGGCGTCTTTTTACGGTTTTCGTCTACTACGATCCAAACCGTCCCGTGCTTGCCGAGCATATTGATGCCCTGACCTTGCAGTTGCAGAAAGATATTGGGGCGGCCCTGCCAGATCCCGAAGTCTTTGTCGTGATCTCAAAACACGGCCGTGTTCTACCGACGGAGTAGGGATAGCCAAGATGCAGAGCAGTGCAATCGGATAATCTGACCCACGATTTGGTGTCAGAAACTTAATCCGAACCCGATAGCAACGCCGTTAAAATCCTGAGCGAATACACCATTTAACATAATTCGACCTGCCCGGATCGCCGATCTTCCGCCGGTACCTGTATCGACTTCCAACCCCAGACCGGTTGATACCATCCAGTCTGTATCCAATACAGTTGCACTATCCCCGTGAAAAAAGGCGACGCCGGTATCGATCACCAGACGTGTAGGACGTTTGAACGGCCGGACCTTGGGCAAGGGGTATCTGTGTCGGGCAAACAAGGTGGTCTGGTTGGATCTTGCGGTCGCATCCCCAGCCAATGGTTCGTCAATTGGATAGAATTTGAGAAATGTTTGGCGAATTCGGTACTCACCTTCCAGCAGCCCAAACTTTTCCTCGCGGAGCAGGCTGAGCGACGCACCGACCCCGACAGCATCCAGATTTCCATCGGCCTCGTCGTTCGGGTTTGTTTCCATTCGCGACAGCGGAGAGCCGGACAAAATTGCGTCTGTTGAAACATGGCCAAAAGACAAATGGCCGACAGGTCGGACTGTCCAATCGCGTCCCAGTGGAAATTCCCAGCCAACCCCCACCGTTCCGGCAATGCTCGCCCAAGTCACGTCCAATTCCCTTCCCGGAGCTATCTCGGGAAAAATGAGAACGGGGTTATAGTTTTGATAGGCCGCAAGCCATTCAATAAAAAGATTGTTTTCCAACGGTTTGAAGCCGCCCCTGATTTGCGTTGACCGAAAATCCCGGGTTGGGCCGGACGCGCTCAGGAAATTGAATGACGGCAGGATATCATTTGGTGTGGCAGCAACACTAAGCGCTGCCAATGCGGCTTTGGCGGCCACTTCTGATACATCCGGCTCAACACCCTGCGCCAAAACAGGTGGGGACAAAGCGCAGGAAACAAATGCAATCAAATACCGAACAGGTTTCACTGTCATCCTTCATTCTGGAGAGCTGAATACTCGCCATTGGCAAGAATTTGATAGAAACGCATCGAATAAAGCAACAACTTTAAACCGCAACTCAGCCAGATCATGTGGTTGAGGTGAGGGGCTACTTGTCAATTTTGCCCATGCCTCCTGCCACTTTCCGCAAGCCAAGGGGTTTTGTTCCCAAAAGATTGTGCCTGTAGGTTTGCAGAAGGCTACGTATCCGCCATCGCCAATTTCATGTGAAGTGTGGCGCTCACTCGACCCAAACTTCGACCCGCCGGTTAATTTTCCGGCCCCATTCGCTGTTGTCGCATGCCATGGGCATTGCCTCGCCAAAGGCATCCACGGCGATTTCGACGCTTTCCGGCAATGTGGTTTCAATTGCCGCCAGAACCGCGTCGCGCACGGATTCAGCGCGTTTCAGTGCGATGCGGGCGTTGCCGTTTGCTGGTCCGTCGCCATCGCTGAAGCCGATAAACATCAGCTTTCGCGTGTCGTATTCTCCGCTCTCCAGCGCTTGCGCCAACTGCAAAATGTTCGATCTTGATTGCGCATCCGGGCGGGACGAACCGGGTTCAAAACGAAATGACGTTGTCAGGCGCGCCATCGGCCTGAGCGTTTCAATCATGCGCCGCATTTCTTCAATCCGAATTTCATCCCCACTGGATGCGATGACATTGGCAAGACGATCACCTTGCAGTCCGATGCTGATGGTTTCGGTTGACTGATCCACAAAACCCGCCCGGCGGATGACCAGTTGAGCATCAGGGCCCTGGGCGTATGCCAGAAACTGCCGTGCAATCTTTGGCAGGCGGCGTGCGGGCAGATACAGAAACATGGGCGACGTCAAAGGATAGTCTTCGGTCTTTATGGTCCAGCGGGTTGCCGACAGGGAAAACCCACAGGGACCTGCCAAAGTCAACGCTCGCGCCGTTGCTGTTTCGGCGTGGCTGGCAATACCGATTGAAAATGGATCGCTGGAGATAGCGCGACCCAGATCGCTGCTTCGCGTGTGCCGAACGATATCCGTCGCAAGCGTCAGATTGACCGGATTCAGCAGCTGGTCAACTACGGCCTGCGCCAGACCGGATCCCGCATCAGGCAGATGCAGTGTTACCGGAGCATCCGGCCCGCCCAATTCGGACCAATTGGCAATTTTGCCGGCAAAGATATCGGCAAGATTGGTGGTCGTGACCTGCCGGACCGGGTTTTTGGCGGACACCACGGGAACCATCGCGTCCAGCGCCAGAACGCGGGACCGGTTGGGTTGAGTCAGGTCACCCAAGCCGGCCTGTATTGCCTGGTCCTTTTCCAGAGGGCGTATCTCCCTCTGTGCCATAACTATATCGGCTTCATCGCTCAGAAGATCGGCAAATCCCTGATCGGTGTGCGCAAGTCTGAAGGTCAGCCGCGCAAGCGGAGCTTGCCGTCCGGGCTGGTGCAGAGAATAGACAAAATGCGTATCTCCCTGCGATTTTCGTTGTGCAGTCAGCCTGTTTTGCAGCGCAAACCCCTCGACAAGGGCTGGCAACAGCGACTCTCCCATCACGGAAGAGCCTGAAAACACCACCTCGGCGACGAAGTCGGTCAGACGAGGGCAGGCGGGGCCATCACAGGTGACGCCCGAACCATCCACCGTCAGTTCGCCAAACTGTGTTTCGATTCGATAGAATTCTCCGTCAAACCCCAACAGAGAACCGGTCACTTCGACCTTGCCGTCATGCGAAGTCAAAGTGATATCCTGCGCCGCGGCACCGGTTGCGATTGTCAGTAACGAAAGTGCGGCGATCGCCGCCGCACGGAGCCGGTTCATGTGATACCTGAGATTGCCTGCGAATTACTTTGAAGCGATTTTCAGGTCTTGGAGCAGATTATTCAACACCAGAAAATCACCTGCAGCCGTACAATCGGGGATAGTCAGCGTGAAATCGCGTGACCGCAGTTTACGATCCCGCCGCAGCTCAAGGGATTGCGCGTGAATGTCACGACCACAATTGGCCTGCGTCACCTCAGCTTCGATCGACAGCGCAACCGACCCCGTTTTATCGGACTCACGGGATGGAAAAGTGTAAATCTCTGCAAACTGCGCTTTGGATGCTTTTCTGTTGCCAAGGTGAACGACGTGACCCACCCCTCGGGCAGAGTGATCTGCCCAGACATGTCCGTCTTCGCCATAGCCCGCTCCGAATTCCAGTGCGTGGATCTGGAAACCGGCATCGGTGTCCCATTGCAGGGCGATCCGTTCGTATGCATCCAGATCACCCACATGCGTGCTGGCCACCGTTCCTTTCCCATTTTCGAATGAAACCAGGAAAACCGCATTCTCGGTAATGGCGGGCACCATCAGTTCCAGATCCCCGTCAGCATCGGTCATTTCAGTGAACACGAGCCCGCTGTGATGGATCGACACGCGTTCATTCGCGTTACATGGCGCTGTTACGCTTAACTTTGCGCTGGCCATCGGTCCTGCAACTGCCACGGCACTCAAATTGCAGGTCTTCTGAAACTTGGGTTCAGGTGTGTTTTCGATACTTGCCCGATGGTCCGATGCGCCAGGTGCCTGTTCCTGTGACGGAGACGAGGCAGTGAGGACGATATCCTCCAGCCCGGCGATAACGGCACCTTCGGGCAAATTGTCGGCATTTGAGGCCAGCTGTTGTCCGGGTGAATCCGCGGGGGACATCCATGACAGGCCATGCTGCATGAAAAATCCGACACCAAGCGCGCACCCGACCGTGCCGCCCACGGTCAAGAAATTTCGAATATAACTCAAGACACCCTCCCCAGTTGAAGGAGCGATGGTCAACTTCGTTAAGAAACGCGGCCAATCTGTGGCCGCGTTGGGGAGTCATTGTGTCGCGATTCTGTCCGGGTCAGGACAAACGCCCATGGCAATGCTTGAACTTCTTGCCGGACCCGCAGGGGCATTTGTCGTTCCGAGAGGGGTTACCCCAGGTAGAGGGGTCGTCTTCGACGAAACCCGGACGCGCGTCGCCCGAGGCATCTGCTTCGGCGATTGCTTCGGCTTGCTGGCCTGCCTTTTGCATCTGCGCCTGTTGCGCCGCCATCTGCGCCAGCATCTGACGCTGTTCCTCTTCGGTCAGGGGGCGGACACGGGCCAGTTGCTGCGTGACAGTTTCGCGAAGGGTATCCAGCAGCGTTTCGAACAGCTGAAAGCTTTCGTTCTTGTATTCGTTCAGCGGATCGCGCTGGGCGTAGCCGCGGAAACCCACGACCGAGCGCAGATGTTCCAGCGTCACAAGATGTTCGCGCCATTTGCTGTCGATGGTCTGCAACAGAACCTGCTTTTCGATATTGCGCATGTTCTCGGGGCCGAAATCGACGGCTTTCTTCGCCATCATGTCATCCGCAGCTCTGGTCAGACGTTCGCGGATTTCGTCATCGTCCACGCCTTCCTCGGCCGCCCAATCCTGCACGGGCACGTCGATATTCAGCCCTTCGACAACAGCTGCATGAAGGCCATCCGTATCCCATTGGTCGGCATAGGTTTTCGGCGGCATATACTGGTCGATCAGGTCGTCGATCACCTGTTCGCGCATGTCTGACACGATCTCGGACAGGTCATCGGCAGACATGATTTCGCGCCGCTGGTTAAAGATCACCTTGCGCTGATCGTTCATCACGTCGTCGAACTTCAGGATGTTCTTGCGCATGTCAAAGTTGCGGCCTTCGACCTTGGCCTGGGCGCGCTCAAGAGACTTGTTCACCCAAGGGTGCACGATCGCTTCGCCTTCTTGCATACCAAGCGTCTTCAGGACCTTGTCCAGACGTTCGGACCCGAAAATGCGCATCAAGTCGTCTTCGAGGCTCAGGTAAAACGCCGTGCGACCGGGATCGCCCTGACGACCTGAACGGCCGCGTAGCTGGTTGTCGATGCGGCGGCTTTCGTGCCGCTCGGAGGCGATTACATACAGGCCACCGGCGTCGAGTACCTTTTGCTTCTCCTCAGAATGGCGCGCCTCTTCGGCCGCGCGCAATTCTGCAGGGTCGGCGTCGGGGTTTTCTGCGATGGCTTCAAGCACCTTCAGTTCGACATTGCCGCCCAGCTGAATGTCGGTACCGCGTCCCGCCATGTTGGTGGCAATGGTCACCGCGCCCAAACGTCCTGCTTCGGCCACGATCTTGGCTTCCTGTTCGTGCTGGCGAGCGTTCAGAACGTTGTGCTGAATGCCATCCTTGGTCAGAAGCTGGCTGAGCATTTCGGACTTTTCGATCGAGGTCGTGCCGACCAGTACCGGCTGGCCCTTGGCGTTTGCCTCTTTCACCTCGTCTATCATGGCGCCGTATTTCTCGGCGGCCGAGCGATAGACCTGATCGTCTTCGTCCAGACGGGCGATTGGCCTGTTGGTTGGAACTTCGACAACACCAAGACCATAGATTTCGGCGAATTCTTCAGCCTCGGTCAGGGCGGTACCGGTCATGCCCGCAAGCTTGTCATAGAGCCGGAAGTAGTTTTGGAACGTTACGCTTGCCAGCGTCACGTTCTCGGGCTGGATGGCGACACCTTCCTTGGCCTCGATAGCCTGGTGCAAACCCTCGGACAGACGGCGGCCCGGCATCATGCGGCCGGTGAACTCATCGATCAGGACAACATTGCCGTCACGCACGATGTAATCCTTGTCGCGCTGGAACAGCTTGTGCGCGCGCAGGCCCTGATTGACATGGTGCACTACCGTGGTGCTTTCGGGATCATACAGCGAATGGCCTTCGGGGATCAGCTCAGCGGCCAGCAGTTGCTGTTCCAGAAACTCGTTACCCTCATCGGTAAAGGTCACATTCCGGGACTTTTCGTCCATGGTATAGTGATCGTCCTGCAGCGACGGGATCAGGGCGTCGATTGCGGTATACAGATCCGAGCGGTCCTGTGAAGGACCCGAGATGATCAGTGGCGTCCGCGCTTCATCAATCAGGATCGAGTCCACCTCGTCCACAATCGCAAAGTTGTGCTGTTTCTGGTAAACCTCTTCCAGATCCGCCTTCATGTTGTCGCGCAGGTAGTCAAAACCCAGCTCATTATTGGTGGCATAGGTGATGTCGCAGGCGTATGCGGCCTTTTTCTCGGGATCGGGCTGCCCCGACCAGATCACGCCGGTGGTCATGCCCAATGCGCCGAACACCTTGCCCATCCATTCCGAGTCACGCTTGGCGAGGTATTCGTTTACCGTGACGATATGCACGCCCTTTCCGGTCAGCGCGTTCAGATATGCGGGGAAGGTGGCGACAAGTGTCTTGCCTTCGCCCGTCTTCATTTCCGAGATATTGCCTTGATGCAGGAAGGTTCCGCCCATCAGCTGCACGTCAAAGGCGCGCAGACCCAGAGCGCGCCTTGCCCCTTCGCGTACGTTGGCAAAGGCTTCGGGAAGCAGGTCATCCAGGCTTTCGCCGTCCAGCGCGCGTTTGCGCAATTCAGCGGTTTTTTCGATCAGACCCTCATCCGACAGTTTTTCGAACTCTGGTTCCAGCGAATTGATCTTTTCGATCAGGGGGCGGGTCGCCTTGATCTTGCGGTCGTTCGGTGTTCCGAACACCTTTTTGGCGAGCGTTCCGAGTCCCAGCATGTTCACTCCAGCGGATCTGTTCTTGTCTTGGTTGCGACAGGCTTGCCCACCTTGCGCGCAACCCATAGATACGGGGGGTGAAAGGCGGCCCTGTCCAAGGCTTCAAGGCGATGTAAGCGGCAGGCCAGAGAGTGTCAACGTCGCGCCCTGTCGCGGCAAAGAAATAGGATGAATCCATGCCCAAAGGCCTCACTTTTCTGCCATCGCTGGCACTTGCAGCCGTGATGGCCATGCCACTGGCCGCCGAAACCAAACCCGATGCCTCGACCGTTGTGGCGCGCGTGAATGGTGATGAGATCACATTGGGTCACGTCATCGCCACCGCGTCTGCTCTGCCCGCGCAGTATCAGCAGTTGGAAGATGACGTTCTGTATGACTTCATCCTCGAGCAACTGGTCCAGCAACACCTGTTGGGTCAGGAGCAAGAGGCGTTGAACCCACTGAATGCGCTGCGTCTGGAAAACGAAACGAGGTCCCTGCGCGCGGTACAGACGGTTGAGGCGATCACCGCCGCCGAGGTCACAGATGAGGCGATTCAGGCCGCCTATGATGCACAGTTCGCCGAATTCGAGGGCGAGGACGAATTCAACGCCAGCCATATTCTGGTCGAAAGCGAAGACGAAGCCAAAGCCGTCAAGGCCCAGTTGGACGAAGGCGCAGATTTTGCGGAACTGGCGAAAGAGAAGTCCACTGGTCCCTCGGGTCCCAATGGCGGTGCGCTGGGTTGGTTCGGCAAGGGACAGATGGTGCCCGAATTCGAAAACGCGGTTGTAGCGTTGGAAAAAGGCAGTGTTTCTGACCCGGTTCAGACGCAATTCGGCTGGCATCTGGTCACGCTGAATGACAAGCGAAAAACGGAAGCGCCCGAGCTTGAGGCCGTGCGCGGAGAATTGGCTCAGACCATCCGGCAAGAGGCGATTCAAGCTAAGGTCGATGAACTGACCCAAAAGGCGACGATCGAGCGCCCTGCGCTCGAAGGCGCTGGACCCGAGATCATGCGCCAGATCGACTTGCTGCAGGAGTAACGCGCGTGGCCACGATTACCAAGGTTTCACCGCTGGCACCAGCGGCTTTCCCCGACCTGCCCGCCATCGACGGTGTCCGTTTCGCCACTATTGCGGCGGGTGTACGCTATCAGGGCCGGACAGATGTCATGTTGGCGGTGATGGACCCGGGCACTTCGGTGGCCGGGGTTTTCACCCGCTCAGCTACCCGTGCCGCGCCCGTCCTGGATTGTCAGGAAAAGATCGGTGGCCCTTGTGACGGTCCTGCTGCAATTCTCGTGAACTCAGGCAACGCCAATGCCTTTACCGGGCATTACGGTCAGACCTCGGTAACCGAAGTGACGCAAGCCGTGTCCCAGGCGACCGGAGTTGCAGTCGAACGGGTCTTTACCTCGTCAACCGGCGTGATCGGAGAGCCACTGCCGCATGACCGCATCGTGGCGCAGCTTGAGGCGCTGAAAGTGGGGCTCAGCCGTCACGCGGTCGAGGATGCGGCGCGCGCCATCATGACCACGGACACCTTCCCGAAAGGGGCCAGCGCCCAGGTCGAAGTTGATGGCAAAACAGTCTCTATTGCGGGGATAGCCAAAGGTTCAGGCATGATTGCGCCGGATATGGCGACGATGCTGGTCTATATCTTTACAGATGCGCAGGTTGAACAATCGGCGCTGCAGGCCATGCTGGGTGCGCAGACGGATCGTACCTTCAACTGCATCACCGTCGACAGCGACACGTCAACTTCGGACAGCCTGCTTTTGTGCGCGACGGGCGCATCGGGTGTTGACGCCACCGGAAATACAGCGTTTGCCGAGGCGCTGGAAAGCGTGATGTTGGATTTGGCTCAGCAGGTGGTGCGCGACGGTGAAGGGGCCACGAAATTCGTGGAAATTCGTGTGACCGGCGCCGCTTCGGATGCGGATGCCAAAGTACATGCTCTGGCGATTGCCAATTCACCGCTGATCAAAACAGCCATCGCGGGCGAAGACCCGAACTGGGGCCGTGTGGTCATGGCTATCGGGAAATCCGGCGCACAGGCGGATCGGGATCGATTGAGCATCTCGTTTGGCGACATTTTGGTTGCTGAAAATGGCTGGGTCAGCCCCAAATATCGCGAGGAAGAAGCCGCCGCCTATATGAAAGGCCAGAACCTTGTGATCGCTGTAGATCTGGGGCTGGGCGAAGGGGCATCCACCGTTTGGACCTGCGATCTGACCCACGGTTATATCGAGATCAACGCGGATTACCGGTCGTGAAAACCATTCTGGTATCTGCCGTCGCTCTGATCGACGTTGATGGCCGGGTGCTGCTGGCGCAGCGCCCGGAAGGCAAGTCCATGGCCGGGCTGTGGGAATTTCCCGGCGGCAAGGTTGAAAATGGTGAAACCCCCGAAGCCGCCCTGATCCGTGAGCTGGACGAAGAACTGGGGATCGGCACATGGGCTTCATGCCTTGCGCCGCTGACCTTCGCCAGTCACAGCTATGACGATTTTCACCTGCTGATGCCGCTGTTTGCGTGCCGCAAGTGGGAGGGTATCCCCCGGTCAAACGAGGGGCAGGCCCTGAAATGGGTGCGCGCGGCGGATTTGCGGAATTATCCAATGCCTGCCGCGGACATACCGTTAATCCCGATACTGCGCGACTGGCTTTGACCATCCAGGTTCAGCATTTATTGCTGGTCGGTGGTGCGGGCGGTGGGACTCGAACCCACACGGCGCTAAGGCCTTCGGATTTTAAGTCCGATATGTCTACCATTCCATCACGCCCGCACGCGACAGGTGTCCTGCCACTGCTTCCTAACTTGCTGCGGAGGCTATTGCAATCAGCCCGACAGCACATTCACTTGGTAAGAAAGTCAGGGCTGGATGCAACAGTTTCGTACAAGTCGCAGTCATCTTTGTAGTACGCGCCTAGGATGTCGACCGATGATTTCGACAGATGTTCAATCCCCAGATGTTTGTAGGTCGAGTTGCGCCTTTTTTGATCCTGAACGGCTCCGCCAAAATTTCTTCCGATTGTAAAGTCGGGTACCCCAAACTCTGAAAGGAGGCTTTGCAGCTGTACGTCAAGCCTGCCAAAATCCACTGCGAAATCGCAAAACTTGAAGAAATCCACCTGTGGAATGAAATGGCCGTCCGACAGGTTGGGGTTTGCGCGTAGCAATTCGAACTTCTTTTCAACCCAAGAGTTAAGTTTGTTTTCGTCATAGTCATTGGTTTCGTGTTCGTGCCGAAACTGGCTGATCACCCGGTCATACGGATTTCGAATGACACAAAAGCCCTGGAACAGGGTCTTTTGAGGATAATGCCAACGCGATACTCCGAGCTCGTTCCTTTCAAGTGTTCTATCGAACCTGCCCCAGAAGATTCCTCTTTTTAGTGCCGCATTCTCAATCGACGATCCGGCGGCCTTGGGTATGTGAAGAAAGCTCAGCCTCGCTTTTGGAGTTGAGTTCTTCAGCAGATAGATTGTCTTCTTTTCCAGATCTTTGTTGTTGGTATTTTTGCGCGTTTGCTTGGCAACTTTTGATGATCTGAATTCGTCCCACTCGGCATAAGGCTGGCAGTAGCTGTTGATCTTGTTGTCCAGTTCCCTTTTCGTGTCCTGGTTATTTTTCATAACCTCATTCCACAGGTAGAACATCCAGAAGTAAGGGATCACATTCCGATCTTCACAGTATGAGAGGAAGTCGAACCCTGTGCCTTCCCGTGACACCAGATCATCCCGCTTATTTGCGATGGCATTGTGCAGGACGGGCATATTTACGGTTGCAAGACCGTTTCTTTCCTTCCCAAGGAAGCGCAGGATTTGCTCCAGAAGCTCACGAATGACAGGATGCCCCTGCCGTGACGCCAAAAACCAAGACACCAACTGTCTGTCAGGATGATCCGGCGGTTGCCTGAAGCAGAAAAGATCCCGTTGTTCTTTAGGGAGCCAGGTCGAAATGGGCTCGACACACAGCGTCGTCGAGTCGACCCAAACGCCGCCAAACCGATACAGCAGATACACCCGAAGAAGGTCGGAAAACGAAGCTTTCGTCAGTTTGACGAAAGGAAAGCAATTTGCATCTGCCGCAAAGTCAAACCCGACGATGGATTTCAGCTTTTCGTCATCCAGGAAAACGACCTGGAAGTCCGGATTCTTTTCCACCCACAGCTTGTAGGAATGCAAGACAATATCCGGAGCCGAATTGAGACCGGAATCCCAGTAAATCCAGATCGTATTTTCCCTGTTTTCCGAGGGATCCAGTTCCGGAATTTCAATAATGTTTCCGGTGACTTCGGGAATCGCCTTCGCAATGTCCGCTATCTTTTCAAAGTGATTGCTGACTTCGTTTTTAAGACCTTTAACTTTCTGGGAAAGTGCTTCTTTTTCTTTTTCCACTCGTTCCAGTGTCGGGGCAAATGCTCTATTTTCATTTTCCGCACGTTCCGCGCGGCGGGTAAGACTGTCAGTGACGTTTTCCAACTGCTGTCTTGTATCCGCGATGGTTTTCTTGCGGGCGCGGCTTGATTTCCTGTGGTGAACTGCAAGCCAGATTAACAAAGTCCAAGGCAGAAACACTGCAACTACAACTGCGAATTCCATCAAAGAGTCTGTCGCTTTCTTCAAGTCTTCTGATTTGACCGAATGTGACCCGGTCAGACTGCAATGCCGCAGATAGTCATGTTCTCGGTACCACAGGTATGAGCTAACTCGACGTAATGGGCGTTCATGGGTCTTACCCGGCCAGTTTGACCTTTGTCCACTGCTGTTTCGCAACCTGCCCGAGCAGGAGACAGTAAATTGATTGTTTGGTCCGGGTCAGGGAGCGTTGCAGCCGGCTGGGGAACAATTACGCGCGATGGTTTGTGTTGATGTTACTTCGGCGCGCCCTGTTTCCATTGCAGCGTGGTACCTGTCGCCAAAGGAGTGGGCTCTCACACCGAAAATTTTGCGGTGGTCAAAACCGGTTCACCCCGTAAGGAGCAAGGTGAAGGCGTGGTTCAGCCCCTGAAACAATGTCAG
Organism: Ruegeria sp. CF5; assembly: GCF_056537325.1. Classification (NCBI taxonomy): domain Bacteria; kingdom Pseudomonadati; phylum Pseudomonadota; class Alphaproteobacteria; order Rhodobacterales; family Roseobacteraceae; genus Ruegeria; species Ruegeria sp. CF5. The sequence continues at coordinate 122,892 of NZ_JBQFRI010000009.1, forward strand.
CAACCAGTTCTGCGGTTCCGGCCGCCTGTGTCAGCCCAAGGTGGCCGTGCCCGAAGGCGTAAATCACGTTGCCTGACCGCGGAGATGGTCCGATCACCGGCAAACTGTCAGGCAATGAAGGCCGAAATCCCATCCATTGCGTGCCCCCAGCCGTGTTCAGACCGGGCAGGAATTGTTCGGCTTTTGCAAGCAACGTACTGGCCCGGTCAAAATTTGGCGGCAATGTCAGCCCGCCCAGCTCTACCGCACCGCCGACCCGTACTCCGTCGCCGATTTTTGTGACAACAAAGCCGTGGTTTCCAAACGTAAGTTGTGTACGCAACGAAAAGGCCTGACCGGGCAAGGTGGTGTTGTAGCCGCGTTCGGTTTCCAATGGGATATTGTCTTGCAGACTGCGGGCCAGATAATGAGACCACGCTCCGGCGGCGACGACAACTTTGCTGGCCTTGAAACTGTCCTTTGCTGTGCGCAGTGCGACCTCATTCCCCTGAATTTCCAAGGCGCTGATTGCGGCAATCTCGATTGCACCGCCCATCGCCCGAAAGCAATTGGCCAGATGTTCGGTCCACTTCAAGGGGTCCGTCACGTTCATCCAGTCAGGAGTATATACGGCATGGGTGAAGCGCGGATGGATGCCAGGTTGTATCTCGGCGATTGCATCGCGATCGTTCAGGATGTCGAACACGATGCCATGATCCTTGCGCAGCTGCCATCCGGGAAGGCTGTCGCGGTATTGCCTGCCCCCTTCGTAAAGTTGCAACTGACCTTCGCGCCGCATCATCTTTTCGCCGTTAACCGCCACGATCTGGCGTTCAAGCGCGGCCTTCGAGTGATCCATCAGGCGGGTTTGCGCGACAACGGAGGCTTTGTAGCGGTCACGCCAACTGGCGCGCCAGAACCGCAGCATCCAGGGTGCGATTTTGCATGCGTATGACGGTGGCACAGATAGAGGGCCCAAAGGATCGAACAGCCACTTTGGCGCCTTGCGCATGATGCCCGGCGCGGCCAGAGGTTCGATGTCGGTAAAAGCAAATGCACCCGCGTTACCCTGTGATGCCTCGGCTGCGACGCCCTTGCGATCCAGAACACGCACATTCAGCCCGCGCATCTGCAGGGCAAGCGCAGTACTGATCCCCACAATTCCCGCCCCTATGACGATGACGTCCTTTTGCTGCATCCTGCGTTTGCTTTCTGCGCTTTGCCGGTCCGACTTCTACGAGATACTCAAATCCTGATCCCGGACCGGAAGGGGTCTGCATCGCCAAAGATCAGCCGGGCTTCGGATGTGACAAAAGCCTGACCCGTGATGGTTGGGATAACGCCCCCTTGCGGACCTGGCCGATAGGACAGGCGATAGGGGCTGCCGATCACGCTGTGTTGGATTATCTCTTCGCCCGGTTCCAGTTGACCCTGCGCCGCCAGACAGGCCAGCCGCGCCGACGAGCCGGTTCCGCAGGGTGAGCGGTCATAGGCATCGTCCGGACAAAGTACGAAATTTCGGCTGTGTACTCCGTCAGCGGGTGAAGGGCCCTGAAAGATCACGTGATCTATGGGTTCGCCGTTTTCGCCACCAATGCCTGCTGCATTGGCCGCATCGCGGATTGCGATTCCCAGATCGGTCAAGGCGCGGATGTTGCCGGGTTCGACCGGGATCGGGCTGGGGTCGAGGATGTAGAACCAGTTGCCGCCATAGGCGACATCGCCAGTCACTGATCCGTGGCCGGGTACGTCCAGCGAAACGGCCTGTGCGACTTGGCGGCTTTCGATGTTGGTGAGGGTAACTGTGTTGGCATCAGAAAGCGCGACTTCGACAATGCCCACCGGGGTCTCGATCCGATGCGTGCCAGGACCGATCCGCCCGAGATGCGCCAGCGTTACCGCCACCCCTATCGTGCCGTGCCCGCACATGCCAAGCACCGCGCCCGCGTCGAAATAGATCACACCTGTGACGCATTCCGGGTCCGTAGGTTCCACCAGAAGGGCGCCGACCATTGCGGGTTGGCCGCGCGGTTCAAGCATGACCGAAAGGTAGAAATCCTTGTGTTCGTCGGACAAGCGTTGCGCTCTTTCCGCCAATGGTCCCGAGCCAAGATCGGGGCCGCCATCCAGGATCACCCGGGTGGGTTCTCCGCCGGTATGGCTGTCGATCACATGCATTCGGCAATTACCCCGCCCTGAGCGGACCAGTCGGCGAACCACTTGCGGAACAGGGTATATTGTTGTTCGCAATAATTGCGCTGGGCGTTGGACAACGCGTCGGTTTCGACAAAATGCAGGCGATATTCCTCTTCACCGTTCAGGACGAGCAGGTGTTTGTAATACAGCACCAGATCGGTGCCTTCGTCAAAGCTGGCCAGAACACCGAACGCTTCTTCCAGTTCGCGGGCCCGCAAACGGGCCTCGGCGTTTCCATCGGCCGCTTTCTGACATAAGGCGGCCAGCAACAGCGCCTCTTTCGGCAGGGCGGTTCCGATGCCGGTGATGGACCCGGTCGCCCCGCAATTGACAAAGCCGTGATACACTTCGGTATCGACCCCGACCATCAGCGTGACCTGATCATCCTTGCTGGTAATGTGCTCGGCGGCATAGCGCAGGTCGTCCTTGCCCCCGAATTCCTTGAACCCAACCAGATTGGAATGTTCAGCCCGCAAGGCAAAGAACAGCTCGGCTCGTGTGGCAAAACCGTAGACCGGGCTGTTGTAGATGATCGCGGGCACATCGGGGGCCGCCGACAGGATCGCCTTGAAGTGATTTTTCTGCGCGGCAATCGACTGACCGCGCGACAGAACTCTTGGAATAACCATCAAACCGGCGGCACCAACTTTCTGAGCGTGCGCTGCAAGGGCTACGGCTGATTTCGAGTTGATCGCACCAGTCCCGACCACCACGGGCAGGCCCGCATCGACCAGACGCTCGACACCGGTCATGCGCTCCTGATCCGTCAACAGTGGCCAGTCCCCCATCGAGCCGCAATACACAACGGCGGACATGCCGGCATCGATCATTTCACGACCCTTTCTGACAAGGGCGTCGTAATCCGGTGTTCTGTCAGCGGTGCAAGGGGTCATCAGCGCTGGCATGGTTCCGGTGAAAACGTTGTCCTGCATGTGTGCCTCTATTGGTTTGCTCGGTTGTCAGTTTGTGACGGCGTCTGTGCGTCCAGATAGAGTGCCGACTCGGGTTCTTCGTGCAATATGGGATTTTGTATCCAAAATCCACAAGAAAAGAAAAAGGGCGTGAATCGATGATCCACACCCCTGTCTGTGATGGCTTGTAAACCGTTACGGTTTGACGGGTTTTCCCGAATTGACAGATTCCAGCGCGGCCTCGGCCAGGCGCAACGCTTCCAGCCCGTCTGTACCGCTGGGCACAAGGGGCCGACCCGAACGCAGGCCGGAAATAAAGGCGTCCAGTTCGGCTGCGTAGGCATCAATATACCGGGTCATGAAAAAGTCGTGCAGCGGCGGGCGGGCGTATCCGTCTTTTGTGGCCACCTCGATCCCGACTGGACGCTGGTTTTCCGCGTGTACCATGCCCTTGGAGCCATGAACCTCGATCCGTTGATCATACCCGTAGGTGGCCCGGCGCGAATTCAGGATCGTCGCCTGCCGCCCGCTGGCCGTGGTCAGCAGAACCGTGGCAGTGTCATAATCCCCAAGTTCACGAACGGACGGGTCGACCAGCGCCGAGGCAGTGGCAAAGACCTGCGTAATTTCTTCGTCCAAAAGGTGCCGGGCCATGTCAAAATCATGGATGGTCATATCGCGAAAGATGCCGCCCGAGACGCTGATATAGTCAGACGGCGGCAGCCCCGGATCGCGCGAGGTGATTGTCACCTGTTCGACATTACCGATCCGGCCTGTGTCAATCGCCTGTTTCAAAGCGGCGAAATGAGGGTCAAACCGGCGATTGAAGCCGACCATGAGCGGTGTACCGGCCCCTGCAACGGTTTTCAGACAGGCTTCGACGCGGGGCAGGCTCAGGTCCACGGGCTTTTCGCAAAACACAGCCTTGTTTGCGTGGGCAAACCGCTCGATCAGATCGGCATGGGTGTCGGTGGGTGTGCAAATGATGACTGCATCGATGTCGGCGGCGCCTTCGATCTGGTCGATCGTGCGGGTTTCACCGCCATATCTGTTTGCCAGCGCTTCCGCAGCCTGTGCCGAAGCATCGGCAATGGCGATCAGTTCCGCGTCGGAATTGGCGGCGACGGCTTTGGCGTGAACCTGCCCGATGCGGCCTGCGCCCAGAATGGCGATGCGTAGTGTCATGACAAACCTTTCTCAGATCGAAACGCGGGCACCGGTTTGTGCAGACCGTGCCATGGCGTGGATGACTTTTTCGAATTCCAGCGCGGCGGTGAAATCGGGATAGGCTGTACGCCCGTCGGAAATGGCCCCGAGCAGCTCGGCGGCCTCAATGATTTTCAGGTCGTTGAACCCAAGCTGATGTCCGGGTGCCGGGCAGAAACTGTCGTATGGCTTATGCTCGGGTCCGGTGAGGATGGTCTTGAAACCCTGCTCCGCACTGTCACCTTTGTTCTGATAGATCTGCAACTCGTTCATTCGTTCCTGATCAAAGCAGATCATGCCGTGCGTGCCGTGCACTTCCCATGCCAGTCGGTTTTTGCGGCCCCAGGCGGACCGTGACGTGGACAATGAGCCGTGAACGCCGTTGGCAAAGCGCACAAGCGCGCTGGCGGTATCTTCGTTTTCCACTTCGCCGATGCCTGATCCATCCGGAAGCGGACGCGTGGCGTGTACCGTCTGAATGTCGGCCACAAGGTTGTCGATCGGGCCCACGAGGCCATAGGCCATTGAAACCAGGTGACAGCCAAGATCGCCCAGCGTTCCCAGCCCGGCATCCGCCAGACACGCCCGCCATGTCCACGGAAGGTCCGGGTCGGCCTGATAATCTTCGTCCACCCAGCCGCGAAAATGCACCAGTTGGCCGATGGCGCCGTCGTCGATCAACTGTTGCGCCAGCCTGAATGTTGGATTCCGAACGTAATTGTATCCAACAAGTGTGACGACCCCGGCCTTGCGCGCGGCCTTTTCCATTTCTGCGGCGTCTTCCAGTGTCAGTGCCATCGGTTTTTCACACCAGATATGTTTGCCAGCGGCGATTGCGGACAATGCCATGTCCTTATGCATCTGATTTGGCGTGGTGATCGAAACGATGTGAATTTCTGGATCTTCCAGCATTTGACGCCAGTCGTCGGCCGCTTGTTCGAACCCGAATTGATCTGCCATCGCGACGGCCTGTGGAAGCGGCGTGTCGCACAACGTTCGTAGCCGGATCTCGGGAAGGTTGCCCATGACAGCGCGCGCATTGCGATAAGCCAGCGCATGGGCTTTGCCCATAAATCCGGTCCCAATCAATCCGATGCCCAACGGCGTGCTCATCTTGATCTCCCGTCTTGTCGTTTGCGAAAGCTCTATGGAATATTTGTTCCATTATCGCTATCGTGATCTGCAAGCATTCTGTCAAGAACAAATGGACCCCTGATGCACGACCTGCCCGCACCAAAAAGTGTCGAAGCCTTTCATCACCGCCTGCGCGAAATTTCCGATACGCTTCCGAAGCGAATGAAACAGTGCGCGGAGTATCTTGCGGCGCATTCTGACCGGATCGCGCTGGGGACTGTGGCCGAAATGGCAGCGGGCGCACAGGTGCAGCCATCCGCGATGATGCGGTTTTGCCAGATCATGGGCTTTTCCGGCTATTCCGAAATGCAGAAACTATTCCGCGAGTCGGTGGCCCAGGGGTTTCCTGATTATGCCAGCCGCCTTGCAGCGTTGCGCGAACGTGGTGCCGGCAGCCCTTCGGCTTTGCTGGCCGAGTTTGTGGATGCGGGTCGTATGTCATTGGAAAATTTGGCAAATACCGTGGATTCCCGTGTTTTGGACCAAGCGGTGGCAAAACTGGTTCAGGCCGAGACGATACATGTCATTGGCTTGCGGCGCGCATTTCCCGTGGCGTCTTATCTGGCTTATGTCTTTGAAAAGATGGAAATCCCGGCGATGCTGCATGACAGCGTCGGTAACCTGAACCATGTACATGCCGTTCGGCCGGGTGATGCGCTGATCGCCATTTCCTTTGCGCCCTATTCCGAAGATACGGTGGCGCTGGCGCGTGAAAGCGTTACGCGCAAAGTTCCGGTTGTTGCGATTACGGATACCGGACTAAGCCCCCTTCAGATGCAGGGCGTATTGTCCTTGTCAGTGGCCGAAGTCGATTTTGGCGCGTTCCGCGCGCTATCTGCTACCTTGTCGCTGGCCGTTGCATTGGCTGTCTCCGTTGGTGCGGGAAGGTGTTCCTGATTTTGGAACTCAGCTATTGATTTTTATCGTTATGGAATGTTTATTCCATTCGTGGTGCTTTGCGGACTTTTACCATTCGAAGCCCGCGCAGAAAACGAGCCTCGGCTCGCATGAATTTGGGAGGATCTCATGAAGAAATTGCTGACAGCCGTAGCTGCCGCCGCGATTTGCGCGACCGGCTTTGTGGCGCCGGTAGCCGCCGAAGGTGAAAAGATTATTTTAATCAGCCACGCACCAGACAGCGACAGCTGGTGGAATACGATCAAGAACGCGATTGCGCTTGCGGGCGAGCAGATGGGTGCGGATGTCGAGTATCGCAATCCGCCAACGGGCGATCTGGCCGATATGGCGCGGATTGTCGAACAGGCTACGGCCACCGATCCGCATGGAATCATTGTGACTATCGCCGATTTTGATGTTCTGGAAGGACCGATCAAAGACGCAGTGGATCAGGGTATTCCGGTCATCACGATCAACTCGGGCACGCAGGAGCAATCCAAGGAACTTGGCGCGTTGTTGCATGTAGGTCAGCCAGAATATGATGCCGGTTTCGGTGCGGGCGAAAAGGCCAAGGCCGCCGGGGCGACCTCGTTTCTGTGTGTAAACCACTATATCACCAATCCGGCCTCGGTCGAACGGTGTCAGGGATTTGCGGATGCGATTGGGGCCGATCTGTCCGCCTCGATGATCGATAGCGGGCAGGACCCTTCCGAGATTCAGAACAAGGTATCCGCATATCTGTCAGCTAATCCCGATACGGGCGCCATCCTGACGCTTGGCCCGACCTCGGCCCACCCGACGCTGCGTGCGCTGGATGAAAACGGTCTGGCGGGTGAGATTTTCTTTGGCACCTTCGATCTGTCGGGTGAGATCGCCGAGGCAATCAAGGGCGGGACGATCAGTTTCGCAATTGATCAGCAGCCATATCTGCAGGGGTACTTGCCGGTTGTGATCCTGACCAACCTTGCGCGCTACGGCGTGGTTCCCGGAAACTCGATCAACTCAGGCCCGGGCTTCGTGACCAAGGACAACATCGCGCTGGTCGAGGAATTCGCAGGCGAATACCGCTGATCGACCGGGGGGCGGCTCGCCCCCCGTAACCATCCACCTTCCTGCAAGTATAAGTGAGGGGCCATGACGGACGAGCGTATCAAGCAGGTCTCAGCGCTGAGGCGTGCCATGATCCGGCCAGAGCTGGGGGCCATCGCTGGCGCAATTCTTGTGTTTGTCTTTTTCCTGATGATCGCAGGCGACAGCGGCATGTTCGCGCCCGAGGGCATCCAGAACTGGACCGTTGTTTCGGCCCAGTTCGCGATCATCGCGGTGGGTGCCTGTCTGCTGATGATCGCGGGCGAGTTTGACCTGTCCGTCGGCTCGATGATCGGTTTTGCCGGGATCGTCATCGCCATTCTTTCGGTGCAGTTGGGCTGGCCGGTCTGGCTGGCCATCATTGCGGCTTTTATCGTCTGTGTTGCACTGGGCTGGGTCAATGGAATGCTGGTGATCAAGACCGGGTTGCCCAGCTTTATCGTGACGCTGGCCTTTCTTTACATTCTGCGCGGCCTGACGATTTGGCTGGCGATCCTGTCCACACGCAAGACCATCATCGGCGGCGTCAAAGATGTGGCCGAAGGCGACCCTTTGGCGTGGCTGTTCGGCGGTGTCGTGTTCAAACCTGTGTTCCAGTGGCTTGCTGATATCGGGCTGCTGGAAACCTTTACCCGGGGCAAACGTGAAGGACAGCCGGTGGTCGACGGGGTGCCGATGCTGGTCATCTGGGCCATCGTGCTGATCATTGTTGGTCACGTCATCCTGACCAGGACAAAGTTCGGCAACTGGATTTACGCAGCCGGTGGCGATGCACAAGCCGCACGATATGTCGGCGTACCGGTGAACCGCGTCAAAGTGCTGATGTTCATGTTCACTGCCTTTTGCGCCTGCGTTTTTGCCACTTGTCAGGTAATGGAGTTCGGCTCGGCCGCCGCGGACCGTGGCGTGTTAAAGGAATTCGAAGCGATCATTTGTGTGGTGATCGGCGGCGCGTTGCTGACCGGCGGCTACGGTTCGGTGATCGGCGCAGCGCTGGGCGCGTTGATCTTTGGTGTGGTCCAGCAGGGCCTGTTCTTTTCGGGCGCGGAAAGTTCGTTGTTCAGGGTATTTCTGGGCACGATCCTGATTCTGGCTGTGATCCTGAACACCTATATTCGCCGTATGATCACGGGAGAACGCTGAGATGACGCAGGACACCACGTTCCACCATGGCGACCCTTCGGGTGCGGCGCCAATCGTTGAAATGAAGAATATCGAAAAACACTTTGGTGCGGTGATTGCATTGGCCGGGGTAAGTTTCGATATCCGCCCCGGTGAGTGTCATTGCTTGCTGGGTGACAACGGTGCGGGCAAATCGACCTTCATCAAGACTATGGCCGGGGTGCACAAACCCACCAGAGGTGAGATATTTTTCGAAGGCAAGCCAATGTCCTTCGAAAGCCCCAGGGATTCGATGGAAGCCGGCATCGCCACAGTCTATCAGGACCTCGCCATGATCCCGCTGATGAGCGTGACGCGCAATTTCTGGATGGGCAGAGAACCGGAAAAGAAGGTCGGGCCGTTGCGCTTTATCGACTTCGACAAGGCGAACTCGGTCACGATGGAAGAGATGAAGAGGATGGGGATCAATCTGCGTTCACCGGATCAGGCAGTTGGCACGTTGTCGGGTGGTGAGCGTCAGACCGTGGCCATCGCGCGCGCGGTGCATTTCGGGGCCAAGGTCCTGATTCTGGATGAGCCTACTTCGGCATTGGGTGTGCGGCAGACTGCGAATGTTCTGGCCACGATCGACAGGGTCCGCAAAAAAGGAATTGGCGTAGTCTTCATCACGCATAACGTTCGGCATGCGATGGCGGTGGGTGATCGCTTCACGGTGCTGAACCGGGGCCAGACGCTGGGCACGGCTGTACGCGGTGAGATCACACCGGACCAGTTGCAGGACATGATGGCTGGTGGTCAGGAACTGGCCCAACTCGAAGGCAGCCTTGGGGGCACCGTATGACAAAGACGCTTGATGTCATCACCATTGGACGCTCGTCGGTTGACCTTTATGGGGCGCAGGTGGGTGGCCGGTTGGAGGATATGACTTCCTTCAACAAATATATAGGCGGATCGCCAACCAATATGGCGGCAGGCACCGCGCGGCTGGGGTTGAAATCCGCGCTTATCACCCGTGTCGGGAATGAGCATATGGGCCGTTTCCTCCGCGAGGAACTGGCGCGCGAGGGCGTTGATGTGCGCGGGATCAAAACCGATCCTGACCGGCTGACTGCGCTGGTGTTGCTGGGTATTCGCGATCAGGAGCAGTTTCCCCTGATATTCTATCGCGAGAACTGCGCCGACATGGCTTTGAGCGAGGATGACATCGACCCGGCCTTCATCGCCGAAGCGCGTGCGGTTGTGGCGACCGGCACGCATCTGAGCCATCCGCAGGTCGAAGGCGCAACACTGAAGGCGCTGAAACTGGCACGCGAAAATGGGGCTCAGACAGCACTGGATATCGACTATCGCCCGAACCTGTGGGGCGTGGCCGGGCATGGGGATGGCGAAAGCCGGTATGTGGAAAGCGCCAAGGTCACAGCAAAGCTGCAATCGACCCTGCACCTGTTCGATCTGATCGTGGGGACCGAAGAAGAGTTCCATATCGCAGGCGGCACCACTGACACCATGGCGGCCCTGCGTGCGGTGCGGGCCGTTTCAGATGCCGTGTTGATCTGCAAACGGGGGCCAATGGGCGCCTCAGCCTTTGTGGGCGACATTCCCGCCACATTGGACGAAGGGCAGAGCGGCCCGGGCTTTCCCATTGATGTATTCAACGTTCTGGGTGCCGGTGACGGTTTCATGTCCGGTCTGCTCAAAGGCTGGCTGGATGGGGAGGATTGGCCAACTGCTCTGGGATACGCCAATGCCTGCGGCGCCTTTGCCGTCAGCCGCCATGGTTGCACCCCAGCCTATCCCAGCTGGGAAGAGCTTCAGTTTTTCCTGACCCGCGGCGTCAGGGAAAAGGCGCTGCGGAAAGATGCCGAACTGGAACAGTTGCATTGGTCCACGAACCGCAAAGGCAACTGGTCCACAATGCGTGTTTTTGCATTTGATCACCGCATCCAATTTGAAGAGATGGAGGGCGCAACGCCCAAAAAGATTGGTGCGTTCAAATCGCTCTGTCTTGAGGCTGCGACGCGGGTAGCTGGTGGTCGGCCGGGTTACGGCCTGCTATGCGACTCGCGTCTGGGACGAGACGCCCTGTACAAGGCCGCCGGGCAGGGGCTGTGGATCGGCCATCCCGTGGAACTGCCCGCCTCGCGCCCATTGCAGGCCGAGCCCGGGATCGGGCCGGATTTCGGAGGGCTGGGCGAATGGCCGTCCGAACATGTGGTGAAATGCCTGTGCTTTTATCACCCCGATGACAGCGACGAGATGAAGGCCCGGCAGGAAGATGTCGTGAAGCGCTTGTTCACGGCAGCCCGGCGTAACCGTCTGGAATTTCTGCTCGAAGTCATTCCGTCCAAGGTGGGGGCCGTGCGACCTGAAACCACACCCGCGATCATCCAGCGGTTCTATGATATTGGTGTCTATCCGGATTGGTGGAAGCTGGAGCCGCTCAGGACCGATGGGGAGTGGGCAGCTGTGGTTGAGGCCGTTCAGCGCAATGATACCCATACGAGAGGGATCGTTGTTCTGGGGCTGGACGCCCCGGCGGATGAACTGGCGGCCTCGTTCGCGCAGGCGGCCAAATTCGATCTGGTCCGGGGGTTTGCCGTGGGGCGCACCATTTTTGGTGATGCCGCACGCGCCTGGATGAAGGGTGAGCTTGGCGACTCTGATGCCGTTGCACAGATGGCGGCGAGATATGAAAACCTTTGCGCGATCTGGGATCAGGTGCGCGCGCAAGCAAAGGAACAGGCAGCATGAGCACGATCCGGCTGACTGCGGCACAGGCAATGGTGCGCTATCTTTCAGCGCAGAAAAACGAAGACGGTGCGCCATTTATTGCTGGTGTCTGGGCGATTTTCGGACATGGCAATGTCGCCGGTCTGGGCGAGGCGCTGTATGCGGAACGTGACACTCTTCAGACCTATCGCGGACACAACGAACAGACCATGGCCCACGCTGCGATTGCCTATGCCAAGCAATCCGGTCGGCGGCGGGCAATGGCAGTGACGTCCTCGATTGGTCCGGGGGCCACCAACATGGTAACCGCTGCGGCGCTGGCGCATGTCAACCGATTGCCGGTGTTACTGATCCCCGGCGATGTATTTGCCGGTCGCGGCCCCGACCCTGTATTGCAGCAGATTGAGGATTTTGGTGACGGAACCGTCAGCGCCAACGATTGCTTCCGCCCGGTCAGCCGATATTTCGACCGCATCACCCGGCCCGAACAGTTGCTCACCGCGCTGCCGCGTGCCTTTGCTACCATGAACGATCCGGCAGATTGCGGACCGGTGACACTGGCCTTTTGTCAGGATGTACAGGCCGAAGCCTATGACTGGCCCGATAGCTTTTTTGCCGAAAAAACATGGCATCAGCGACGTGTGCGCCCTGATGAGGGCGAACTGGCGCGTGTGGCGGATGCGGTGAAAGCGGCGAAGACCCCCGTGATCGTTGCAGGAGGGGGAGTGCATTATTCAGGTGCCTGCGCCGCGCTGCAAAGCTTTGCCGAAACGCATCAGATACCGGTTGTTGAAAGTCAGGCCGGCAAATCGGCACTGGCGTGGGATCATCCACTAAACCTTGGCCCTGTTGGGGTGACCGGAGCCTCCAGCGCCAATACGCTGTGCGAAAAGGCCGATCTGGTTCTGGGGGTCGGCACCCGGTTTCAGGATTTTACCACGGGGTCATGGGCGCTGTTCAGGAACCCGGACTGTAAACTGGTCAGTCTGAATGTCGCTTCCTATGACGCTGTGAAACATGGGGCAATGCCTTTACAGGCCGATGCGAGGGCAGGGCTTGAGGAACTGACGCGCGCATTGGGCAGTCACGCAGCCAGCGCGCCCGATGCGGCTCTGAAAACCGATTGGTTTGCAGCCGTTGATCCCCTGACTGAAACGCCCGGGGATGGCAATGCGCTGCCGACAGACCAACAGGTCATCGGCGCTGTGCAACGCGCCAGCGGGCCGGATACGGTGGTCATGTGTGCAGCAGGCACGATGCCGGGTGAATTGCACAAGCTCTGGAAAGCGCCGCGTCCCGGGGCGTATCACATGGAGTATGGCTATTCCTGCATGGGGTACGAGATTGCAGGAGCCATGGGCATCAAGATGGCGCAGCCGGATCGCGATGTGGTCTGCATGATCGGTGACGGTTCCTACATGATGGCGAATTCCGAGCTGGCTACTGCCTGCATGATGGATATCAAAATCACGATCGTGATTACCGACAACCGTGGTTTCGGGTGCATCAACCGGTTGCAGATGGGCACCGGCGGGGCCGAGTTCAACAATCTGCTGGACCACGCGCATCACACCAACCCATCGAATATCGACTTTGCCGCACACGCGGCCTCGATGGGTGCGGCCGCGGTGCATGTCGGGACGATTGCCGAGTTGGAGGATGCTTTGACCCGAGCCAAAACCGCGGAAGGTCCCTTTGTGATCGTCATCGATACCGATCCTTATCCCAGCACCCCCGATGGCGGTTTTTGGTGGGACGTGGCGGTGCCCGAAGTCAGTGACCGTGATGAGGTGAAGGAAGCGCGTCTTGGGTACGAAGCAGCCTTGCGCGCGCGCCTGAATTAGGCGCGTCACCTCTGCCGGTCGCGCGTTTTCGAAATAATCAGAAGATGGACACAGCCATGATCCTTTACGGCACCAATCCCATCGCTTGGGCGAATGATGACGATCAGTCTCTGGGCGCGCATATCCCCACCGAACAAATCCTGACCGAGGCCAGCCAGATCGGGTTCGATGGGATCGAGAATGGGCATCGCTGGCCGCAGGATGATCCCGAGGCGCTGAAACAACTGTTGGGCGGGCATGGCCTGAAGTTCATCTCGGGCTGGCACTCACTGAACCTGCTGGATCACTCGGTCGAAGAGGAAAAAGCGGCGATACAGCCCCATCTGGACAAGCTGAAACACAATGGCTGCAAGGTTTGTATCGTGTGTGAGACATCGAATTCGGTGCAGGGGCTGGATGTTCCGGTAAACGATGCACCCGTTCTGACGCCCCAGCAAATGACCTCATTCGGGGCCAAAATCGAAGAGATCGCTCAATACAGTGCCGATCAGGGGATTGATCTGGTCTATCACCATCACATGGGAACAGTGGTGGAAACGCCGGAGGAGATCGACGCGTTCATGGCGGCCACCGGCCCGGCGACAAAACTGTTGTTCGATGCGGGTCACTGCTATTTTGGCGCGAATGGGCAGGACCCCGCGCCAATCCTTCGGAAGTACAGGGATCGCGTACGCCATTTCCATGCCAAGAATGTACGCCCCGACGTTATGACCGAGGTACGTGAGAAGGGTCTGTCCTTTATGGATGGCGTTCGTGCAGGCGTCTTTACCGTTCCCGGCGATAGCGAAGGCGGCGTGGATTTCACACCGCTGCTGCGCATCCTCAAGGATCAGAACTATAACGGCTGGATCGTGATCGAAGCCGAACAGGACCCCGAGCAACGCAATCCACATCACTATCAGTCGATGGGGCTGAAATCGCTGAAACAAACGGCACGAGGAGTTGGCCTTGATGGGTGATCTGTTACGCAAACCAACGGCTGCATCGGGAAAGGTGCACGACATAACGCCCGACAGCGCCCGCGGTCCGCTGAGCCCGGACTGGAGCTATGTGGGCTTTGGTCTTTACCATCTGGAACCGGGTGAGACTGTGGCCGAACCCACAGGCAACCGCGAGGTCATTCTGGTGCTGGTCGAGGGCAAGGCAAACGTCAGCTGCGACAGTATGGATTTCGGCGATATGGGCGACCGGATGAGTGTGTTCGAAAAGACGCCACCGCATTGCGCCTATGTTCCCAACGACAACGCGTGGTCGGCCACGGCAATCACGAAATGCGTGCTGGCGGTATGCAGTGCGCCCGGCAAGGGAAACTATCCCGCATGCCGTCTCGGCCCGGAAGGCATCGAACTGACGCCGCGCGGCAAGGGGCAGAACACCCGTTATATCAACAACATTGCAATGGAAGGCCGCGATGTGGCCGACAGTTTGCTGGTGACCGAGGTGTTTACGCCTGACGGCAACTGGTCGTCCTATCCAAGCCATCGCCATGATGAGGATGATTATCCGAACATGACATACCTTGAAGAGACCTATTATCACCGCCTCAACCCGGCGCAGGGTTTCGGTATTCAAAGGGTCTATGCCGAGGACGGATCGCTGGATGAAACCATGGCGGTCAGGGATGGCGACGTCGTGCTGGTCCCACGCGGCCACCACCCTTGCGGTGCGCCTTACGGATACGAGATGTACTATCTGAACGTCATGGCCGGGCCGCTGCGAAAGTGGCGTTTTCAGAACGATCCGGATCACGACTGGATCGCGCAGCGCGACGCTGTTTGACGTATCGCGATCGTCACAATTCGAACCGCGCTATGTCTTGAAGTGCAAAGGCAGATAGTTTGAGCCTCTTGTCGCCATTTGTTGTGGAAGCGACGGCCTAGAGCTGTTGTTGGCCCTTAGGCTCGAATAGCCTGACTGTGCGGTCTCAACCGGAAATCGCGCGGCTTTTCGTCAGACGCTCGCGTAGCCGTTCGATAACGACGTACAATACCGGTACAAGCACGAGGCTAAGCACTGTAGCGACAATCATCCCGCCAAAGACAGCAGTTCCAAGGGATCTTCGTGCGGCAGATCCGGCACCGCTGGCAATGACCAGCGGCACGACGCCCAGGATGAAAGCAAACGCAGTCATCAACAATGGCCGTATCCGGATGCGTGCGGCTTCCATTGCCGACTCTTCAATCGAAAGACCCTCCTGACGTCGACGTCGGGCGAACTCGACAATCAGGATGGCGCCTTTGCTTGCCAGACCGATCAACATGACCAGTCCGATCTGGCAATAGATGTTGTTGTCGTAACCTCGAAACCATTGCGCCACCAACGCTCCGAATATCGCGAGTGGAACCGCCAACAGAACCATTAGCGGCATCACAAAGCTTTCATACTGGGCGGCAAGAAACAGAAAGGCGAATACGACAGCCAGCGTGAAAAGGATCGGCGCTACGTTCCCCGCTTTGATTTCCTGATACGCATTACCGGTCCACTCGAAAGTATACCCCCTTGGAAGCGTTTGTTTCGCCAATGCGTTCATGGCCGTGATCGCCTGACTGGAACTATGTCCCTCGCCTGCGGCGCCGCTGATACTTGTCGAACGGAATAGGTTGTAATGATTGATGGTGCGCGCGCCGATCTGGGGCTGCAACTTTACCAAAGCACTCAATGGTACCATGCTGCCCTTGTCGTTGCGCACGTACAGCCGACCAATGTCCTCTTCGGCTTGCCGGGCATCTACATCGGCTTGCAGATAGACTTTGTACACCCTGCCGTAGACGTTGAAATCGTTGACGTAGACGCCGCCCAAAAACGTTTGCAGCGCATCAAAGACATCACCAATCGAAATGCCCTCGGTCAGAGCCTTGGTGCGGTCAAGCTCGATATGCAGCTGCGGAGTGCTGGCGGAAAACGGGCTGTACAGGCCGGACAACTCAGGCCGGGCATTTCCAGACGCAACCATTTCCCGAGTCAGTTGCTCCAAGTCCTGCAGCGAGCCGCCCGTTGTGTCCTGCAATTCGAACTGGAACCCCCCGGTTGGCGACAGGCCAAAAATGGGGGGTGGATTGAAGGTGGTCAGTATTCCGCCAGGGATCTCATCGAATTGCGCCTGCGCCTTGGCAATGAGCGCAGCTACGCTTTCACCCGACCCCTTTCTCTTGTCCCAGGATTCGAGAACTGCGAACAGGTTGCCCTGATTGGGCGCTGAAGTGTTTGTTAAAATGCTGAAACCGGTGAAAGTAATGACACCTTTGACCCCTGGCAGATCATGCAGAATTTCGTAGGCCTGATCGACGACCTTTTGGGTCTGACCCAGCGCGGTACCTTCCGGCGTTTCCAGACTGATGATGAAATAGCCCTGATCTTCGTTTGGGATAAAACCCACGGGCACGACGGTAAACATGTAGACGGTTCCCGCCAGTAACGCCGCAAAGCCCAGTGCCACAGGTTGCCAGACCCGGATGAACCAGCCGACAACCGCCTCATAGCGCCGCGTAAACCATGCAAACCCGGCATCGAATTTCTGGATTATCTTGGCTTTTGGTCGTGCCCCGCCCAAAAGCAAACCACACAAGGCTGGACTGAGCGTCAGGGCGTTGATTGCTGAAATAGCAACGGCCGAGGCAATGGTCAGGGCGAATTGCTGATATAACTTGCCTGTCAGCCCGGGCATCAGGGCAACAGGTATGAAAACCGCCATCAAAACCAGCGAAGTGGCCACAATCGGGCTGGTGACTTCGTCCATCGCGCGACGTGCGGCTACTTTGGCATCCGTCTCACCGTTTTCGATATGCCTCGATACGTTCTCGACCACGACGATTGCGTCATCGACAACCAGACCAACCGCCAGCACAAGACCGAACAGCGTCAGCAGATTGATTGAAAAGCCCAAAGCGTACATCAAAGCGAAGGTGCCGATCAGACAGACCGGAATTGTTATCACCGGGATTAGCGCCGCCCGCAGGTTGGGCAGGAAGATGACAATGACAAAAACGACAAGCAGGATGGCCTGACCAAGTGTGAAGAGAACATCTCGAATGGCTTCTCGATCGAAGTTCGTTGTGTCGTAGATAACCGTATACTCAAGACCCTCAGGGAAATCCTGTGACAGTTCCGCCATGGTTTCGCGAACCTGCGATGCCAGTTGCAGGGCGTTGGCCCCCGGAAGCTGCATGACACCAAGGCCCACCGTCGGGCCGCTATCCAAGGTCGAGTTGAACGAATAGTCCTCGGCGCCCAGTTCCACCCGCGCCACGTCCTTAAGCCTGATGACAGCACTGTCACCGCCGATGCCCAGAACGATATCTTCAAACTCTTCCTTGTTTTGCAGCCTTCCTTTTGCAGTCAGCGTCAGTTGGAATTTCTGGCTGTTATGGTTCGGCGGCGCGCCCAACGAACCGGCGGCGACCTGCTGGTTTTGTTCGGTTATCGCGTCATAAACATCAGATGCGGTCAGGCCGAGGCTTGCCATCTTTTCGGGATCAAGCCAGATCCGCATTGCATAGACCCGCTCACCCCAAACCATAACCGTTCCAACACCCGGAATACGCTTGAGACGATCCGTGATGTGGATGTCCGCGTAGTTTGAGATGAAGAGTTCGTCGAATTGGCCGTTCGGCGAAATAAGGTTAACCCCCATGATCAGGTCAACCGACTCCTTTGTGACGGTCACTCCCGAGGCGACGACCTCATCCGGAAGTTGCGCCATCGCTGTGGAAACCCTGTTTTGCGTATCCACGGCTGCAATACTAAGATCGTAACCTTCCTCGAAAGTGACAGTTATGTTCGAAGTGCCGTCATTGGAGCTGGTGGACGACATGTAAACCATCCCCTGAACGCCGTTGATCTGCTCCTCAAGGGGTATGGTCACTGCCTCTTCGACAACTTCGGCGCTGCCACCGGTATACGTGGCGCTAACGACAACCGTCGGAGGCACGACTTCCGGAAACTCGCCGACGGGAAGCAGTGGTATCGAAATCAACCCGGCGATCACGATGACCAGCGCGATAACCGAGGCAAAGACGGGCCTGAAGATGAAGAACCGGCTCAGCATTCAGCCATCAGCCTTGTCCGTATCCGAACCGGCAGAAGGTTTTGTAACCTCCACAGCCATGCCTGACCGGACGCGCTGTTGCCCCTTGATGATCACCACTTCAGCGTCCTTGAGCCCTGTCATAACGATGCGGCGACCTTCGAAGTTGCGACCAACGGTTACCCGGCGCATTTCGGCCTTGTCGGTTTTGTCGACGACAAAAACAAAGAAACCGGCCTGATCCTGCGCGATCGCTTCTGAGGGTACAGTTATCTGGCCTGACTGCTCGGCAAGCTGGATGTTCACTCTGGCATATTGACCGGGGCGCAGCGTTTTGTCGGGATTGGGAAACACGGCACGCACAGCAATAGTACCGGTCGTGGGATCAATGCCCGGTTCCGAAAAATCAAGCGCACCTGCGTGCGGGTGTACGCTGCCGTCGACCAGCGTGATCGCGACCTTCAGATCTGGATTTGCCGATCTGTATTTTTCCAGTTCCAGAAATTGCGCCTCACTTGGGCTTACATAGACAAACAAGGGATCCATCTGGACCAGTTCAGTCAGGACAGTGTCATTTCCCGAAACGACGTTGCCGACATCCTGATAAACCCGTCCGATACGTCCATCGATTGGGGCGGAAACCGTCGCGTAATCAAGGTTGACCTGAGCCGAGTCCACCGCGCCTTGGCTACTGTCGAGATCGCCCTTTGCTTCGGCCGCGCTGGTGGTTTTCTCGTCCAATTTCTCCTGCGCGACTGTTCCATCACTCGCCAGAGCGGAAACCCTCTCCTTCTCTCTGTTGGCGAAGTCTAAGCTGGCCTGGCTTTTGTCTCGCTCGCCCTTGAGGCGCTTGAGTTCAGTTTCGTAAGGACGTTGGTCAATTACGAACAGGGTATCGCCTTTGACGATATCTGTACCTTCTTTAAAGGGGCGCGATTCAACGTGACCATCGACGCGAGACCGAATGGACACCGTGTTGGGCGACTCGGTTCGTCCGGTCAGCTCAAGAAAAAGAGGTACTTCTTGTGTCTTTGCCTGGGCTACGACAACCTTCGGTGCTTTGGCTTTTGTTTCATCCGACTCTTTCTCGAAGCAGCCGGAAACGAGGATCAACAGGCACACCGAAAATACATGGCGTGCGCCCCGGTTCTCACCCGTTATTCGCTGCCCAAAGCGCACTCGCTCCTCCTGAAACTCAACACCCTGAATTATTGATAGCTTATTTTGCCCGCATTATCACCAACAACAGTTTTCTGCGTATCCACCGCTTCTTGCGGAAGTTGATGACGGCGGAAACGAAATAGATGGGTTGTCCTCCTATGTCGGCCATTTCTTCGTAAATTTGCCAGGACAATGATGGGATCAGGTTCGCAAATAGCGGCAATCTCATCAGAATCTGCACAACTTGGGCAGAGTAAATGCGCGTTCGCCGTTCACAACTGGCGGCATGAAAAGTTATTCCACAGATACAGTGGCTTGGTGCGCATTCGCGATTGCCTCGGCAATATTGGCCGTGCAGCCTTTGCAATGGCTTGTCCGAAGTTGGCTCAGTCCTGCTTATGAGTCTTACGGGTACGCCTATGTCCTGCTGATTTTGTGTCTGGCCGGGATGAGTTTGCTGAGCGGGCGGCCGAAAGAAGCTGTCTCTGGGATGCCGGCGATTGCCTTGTTGTTGATGGCCGCATTGATCCGGTTTTTCGGGCAGATACTGGCGGTCAACATTCTCAGTGCACTTGCGCTTGCTGTAGATGTCTTTGCACTGGTTGTGCTGCTGCAGCTAAATCGTCGACCATTTGCGATTTCGCCATTCTGGATGGCTGCGTTGTTTCTGTTCTCCCTGCCAACAGAAATGATCCTGCAGCGCACGCTTGGGTTCCCGTTGCAGATGGTTTCGGCGGAATTGGCCTGCCATATGCTCGGCACACTGTTCTCGAATGTGGCCTGCGATGGGGTGCGCATCACCCTGGAGCGGAAGGACATCCTTGTAGACCTGCCCTGTTCCGGAGCCTCGGGTCTTTTGCTGTCGCTGGCCTTCGTGGTGACCCAAAACGCGGTTATGAGGCCACCGTGGCATGTCGGCGGTTTCATCCTGTTGGCCGCAACTGGATGCGCCACACTTGGAAACAGTCTGCGCATTTCGCTGCTGGCAACTGGCCTCGCTTATGATCTGGATGTGATGGCCGAGCCCTGGCACAGCCTTATAGGGTTGACGACACTTGGCCTGACCGTCGCACCCTTTGCCCTGTTCTATCGGCCCTGCAGCAGAAAGGCGCGCGAAAGCCGCCCACGGCCCAAGCCATTTATTCTGCCGAAACCCATCAAAATGCTGGCGGGGATTGCTTGCCTGATCGGCAGCATTGCCATCGTGTCCCTAAAGGCAAACCCGGTGGACGTTTCGGGTAGCGTGACGGTGCCGATCCTGCCCGCGCAAATCCAAGGATTTCAGGGCCAGAAAGTGCCCCTGACACAGATGGAAGCTCATTATTTTGAAGCATATGGCGGGCAGGCACAGAAGGCCCAGTTCGGTCCGCTTGGGCTGAATGTGGTCAGCACACGCGCACCGCTGCGGCATTTGCATGCTCCTGAAATCTGCCTGCGGGGCCTTGGCTACAAGGTTCGGTTTCTGGGCACACGCTATGACGGCGTTCCCAGCGCCTACTATCGGGCCACGGGCCCCGTCGGAGACCGGTGGTTGGTTGCGGTCAGCTATGTCTCGCAGAGCGGGCAGGTCACCCCCAGCGTGGGCGAAGCGATCTGGCGTTGGTTGAACGGGACCGGCGGCACCTGGAGCAGCGTGCAAAGGATCACCCCATGGGCGCTGGACACCGCACTGCGCGCCGAACTCGACGCTGCCACGATCGCAGCTCTGGACATTCAAACCATCAAAGGAACGGACATATGATACGCTATTTTGCTTTTGTTTTTCTGCTGCTGCCCGGGGCCGTGTACGCACAGCCCGACGACGAGATCGCAGGTCGTTTGATCGGCAGCGGGGCAGCCGGGCAACTGGACTTGCCTCTGCTGAAATCGGACCTTTCCGTTGATATTCAGGGGGATATGGCAACTGTTCAGGTGCGGCAGGTGTTCGTCAATCCGTCGGATGATCCGATGTCGGCGGAATATCTGTTCCCTCTCAACCAAAAGGCTGCCGTCTATGCGATGCAAATGCATGTGGGGGACGAAGTGGTTGAGGCGCAGATTCAACCAAAACAGCAGGCCGAACAGACCTTTGAGACCGCAAAGCAAGAGGGCAAGGCAGCGGCCCTTTTGACCCAGCATCGTCCCAACATGTTCACACAGAATGTCGCCAACCTGATGCCGGGGCAGCCGATCACGGTAACGCTTAGCTATGTGCAGGCCGTTCCCAAAATCGACGATGCTTATGAACTGGTTCTGCCGCTGGTCGTCGGGCCGCGCTATCAGGGGGCAGTGAATTCCAACCCAATGTCCGAGCACGTTGTGTTGGCGGATTTCCACGAAGAAGACCCGGCTGCCTCAACCAAGGTCGACGGTTGGACGGTTTCCGAGCTGCCGGAGTACCCACCGGTTCCACGCCTTTCAAACCCGGATGTCATCGAACCCGCGCGGGTCTCGCTGGATCTGAACCTTCGTGGGGCTGTTCCTGTTTCAAACCTGACAAGCGCAACGCATGACTTGCAAATCCAGCAATCAGAAGGAGTGATCAGCGCCACTTTTCGGGACGGGCGGGTGATCGACAACCGTGACCTTGTTTTGCGCTACGAACTTGGTGGTGATGAGACAACTGCCGGAGTGCTGGCCCATCACGATGAGAGAGGCGGCTTTGTATCGTTGCTGGTTGAACCGCCCAAGATCCCGCAAGCGGATCAAATCACCGCACGAGAGCTGGTCTTTGTTCTGGATACCTCGGGTTCGATGGGCGGCGCGCCTCTGGATGCCAGCAAACGGTTTATGGAATCCGCCCTGCAGGGGCTGCGCCCCGAGGATTATTTCCGCGTGATCCGGTTTTCTTCGGGTGCGTCCGAGTTCGCATCCCAAGCCGTTCCTGCCACGCGTGGCAACATCCGGTCTGGCTTGCGCTATGTGCGCGGTCTTCGTGCCGGGGGTGGAACTGAAATCGACAATGCAATTCGTCACGCTTTTGCAACGCGACAGCCCGCCAACACGCTGCGCATCGTCGTTTTCCTCAGCGATGGCTATATCGGTCACGAGTCGCGTGTTCTGCGCACAATCCGGCGGCAAATCGGCGATGCCCGTATCTATGCCTTTGGGGTGGGTACTTCGGTAAATCGTTACCTTTTGGACGCGATGGCCGAAGAAGGCCGCGGCTATGCACGCTATGTTGATCCGACTCAGCGCGCCTCGGATGTCGCGGATACGCTGGCCCGAGACCTGAAATCGCCGGTGTTGACTGATATCTCCATTGATTGGGGCGAGTTGAATGTCAGCGAAGTGGTACCACAGCACATTCCAGACCTGTTCGATGGCGGCTCAATCCGGGTTATGGCCCGGTACGAAGGTGGCGGGCCTGCCGACATCACGATCAATGGCCTGGTGCAGGGCAGAAAAGCGCAAATGCCACTGTCGCCGGTTCTGCCAACAGTTTCCGACCCAAAGGAGGATACGCTTCAGGGCGCTGCGATCCCATTGACCTGGGCCCGTACCAAAATTGCGGATTTCGACCGTGCCATCGCTGTACAGGCTGGCGATCCCAAAGAGCTTGAGGCGCAGATCACCGATCTTGGATTGCAGTTCAATCTTCAGACGCAGTTCACCTCATTTGTTGCCGTGTCAAAAATGATCGTCAACACTGGCGACGCGCCAACAGCCGCTACTCCGGTGGCCTTGCCTCAGGTGGCGGGTGTGGGTGCCGGGGCCTATCCCAAAACCGCGTTCAGTGGATCATCCACACCCGAGCCGCAAACGATATTTGGACTGATTATTCTGGCGGCTCTGGGCGCGCTGCGTCTGACGCGTAGTCGGAGGGTTGCTGCATGAGAAACGTCCCCTACAAACTGCGCACAGATGCCTGGTGGTTGGGGGATGATTTCACCTGGCGCAGACCGCAGGTGCAGGCTCCACTTGACCCAGCCAATGGCAGTATGATCTCTGATCGTGACTTCGGTGAAACTTCGATGACGGACGCGCATAGTGAACAACATCCTGATCGTAGACGATGATGCCCGCATTCGTGATGTCGTTCGCTTTGCGCTGGAAGATTCCGGCTTTCGAACAACCGAGGCGGCCACCGGTCAGGATGCACTGGAACTGTTCGGCAAATCTCCGGCTGATCTGGTGGTTCTGGATATCGGGATGCCGGAAATGGACGGGCTGGAAGCCTGCAGGGAGCTTCGCAAAAGTTCGACTGTGCCGATCCTGTTTCTGACTGCGCGCGATGATGAGATTGATCGTATTCTGGGCTTTCAGCTTGGTGGGGATGACTATGTCACCAAACCCTTTAGCCCACGAGAGCTGGTGCTGCGGATCAAGGCCATCCTTGCCCGCGCCAGCGTTTCAGATGCGCCGGACGAAGTGACGGTATTTCAGGATCTTCGACTGGATCATAGCGCACATTGCTGCACCCTGGCCGAGGCCGAGATTCAGCTGACCGGGATCGAGTTTTCGGTGTTGTCGATCCTGGCAAAGACACCAAGCAGAGTCTATTCGCGCGCGCGGCTGATCGAACTGGTCTATGGTCACAATACCTATCTGTCCGGTCGCACGGTCGATAGTCATATCCGCAATATCCGTCAAAAGGCGCGTGCGCTGGGCTATCCTGACTTGATCCAAACTGTGCACGGGGTTGGGGTGAAACTGGGCATTTGCCAGTGTTGACCATCAAGAAAAAGTGGAGGCCATCGCTTGCGCTGGTAATTGCACTGGTCTGCATGGCCTTGGTGACACTCCCGATCATCGGCGTACTGGGCGCCCGGCTGTCCAGCAACCAGTTCGCGCGTGAGACTGAGCGCGGTTTGCTGTCTCAGGCGGTTATCCTTGCCGAAATGTACGCTGCGGCGTTCTCGGAACTGCAGGCTTCGCCCGATCTCGGTCATCGCTTGTCCAACCAACAGATAGAACGACTTGCACGGGATTTTCACCCCATCCCGCCCAGTTTGGATCTGTTCCGCAGTCAGGTCTTGCCGCCTCGTCCCGATCCGGTTGAAGCTGTAGACCCTTTGGGTGTGACCTATGCGGCGATCTCTCCAACTCTGTCACAGCTGGCGAGTTCGGCGAAAAAAACGACTCTGACGGGATATGTATTTTTAGATCACGCCGGGCAGGTCATTGCCGGCAGCGGACCGGTCAGCGGGTCCTTTCTGCATGTACCAGAAGTGTCGCAGGCCCTGCAGGGAGAAACCGTCTCATTGCTGAGGTATCGGGACGATCCATCCAAGCGGCACCTGCTGAACTCGATCAGCCGAGACACCACTTACCGCGTGTTTGTCGCCCACCCGGTGGTGTTGGGGAACAGGGTTATCGGTGCTGTTTACCTGTCTCGTACGCCGATGGACCTGAGAAAATTTCTGTTTCAGGAACGGTTCACGCTGGGTTCTGTCGCTGTATTCATGCTGGTGTCCGCGGCCGGGATTGGTTGGATGATGTGGCGGCTGATCTCAAAGCCAATTCGCGATCTCAGCAGTCAGAGCCGGGATGTTGCAAGCGGATCGAAACCAATACCTGATCCCGTGCAGCACTATGGTGTGCAGGAGCTGGCGGATTTGGGCAGCAACGTCGTTTCGATGGCCGCAACCTTGTCGGATCGATCCACAGCGATCGAGACCTACACAAGCCATGTCACGCATGAATTAAAATCACCGGTCACTGCAATTCTCGGCGCGGCTGAGCTGCTGTCTGACGGGCCGTCTGCAGTGTCCGGTGATCGCAATCAGAAACTGGTTCATAACATTCAGCAAGAAGGCCTGCGCATGAACGCTCTGCTGGGGCGTCTTCGCGAATTGGCCCGGGCCAGCGTGCAGACAGACCCGGCCCCAACGTCACTGGCGGATATCGTCGGGGCCGCGTCAGCTTCGTTCCCGGATCATGTCATCGAGTGTCACGCGCCGTCCGACACGTATCTGCCTTTGTCCAAGGATCAGGGGCAAATTGTTCTGCATCATCTTTTGCAAAATGCGTTCCAGCACGAGGCTACGCGTGTCGACATAACCTATGAAGCGGCTTCAACCAGCCTGATTGTTGCCGACAACGGCACGGGAATTTCCGCGCGAAACAGTGCTCGTATCACAGACCCATTCTTCACGACCAGACGGGATCAAGGTGGAACCGGTCTGGGCCTTTCCATCGTTGCTGCCGTGTTGAAGCAAGCCAATGCGGTGATTGAGGCAATGACTCCTAAGCACGGTGCCAGTTTTCGGATCAGGTTTTGAGCCTTTATCGATTGCACAAAGCACGAGCAACTTTGTGTCTGTGCCGGCTTTCCAGACTTGTTGCGCAGTACGTATGTTCGACCAGCTCGAAAATTTGCGCCTGCAGCGGACAGCCCGGACTTCGCCACAGCGACGTTTGCCTTGGTTGAACGGTCGAATTACCTGCCGCTGTAAATTCTTCAACAGAGGGCTTCCGTGGCAGCTCGCGTGTTTTAAGCGCGGCGTGAACGCAAGTCGTCCGGTATTTCCAGGCCCCCAATTTGCGCCAATAAAGTGGTGATCTCATCGACCCCTTTTCTGTGCCGAAGGGACGAAAACACAAAAGGACGACCGTTGCGCATTCTGGTTGCATCCCGGTTCATCACCTCAAGTGAAGCGCCGACATGGGGGGCCAGATCGGTTTTGTTGATAATCAGCACATCGGATTTGGTGATCGCAGGCCCGCCTTTGCGCGGGATTTCCTCACCCGCGGCCACGTCGATTACATAAAGCGTTACATCTGCCAGTTCCGGGCTGAACGTGGCCGAAAGATTGTCGCCGCCGCTTTCGATCAGGACGACTTCGATATCCGGGTGACGGGCCTGCATCTCGGCCACGGCGGCCAGATTGATCGAGGCGTCCTCGCGGATCGCCGTATGCGGGCAGCCGCCGGTTTCGACGCCGATGATCCGGTCCTGCGGCAGAACCTGCATCCGCATCAGCGCCTCGGCATCTTCGCGGGTGTAGATGTCATTGGTGATTACACCGATCGAAACCTTGTCACGCAGCGCCTCGGACAGGGCGGCGGTCAGGGTGGTTTTGCCCGCGCCCACCGGGCCGCCGATACCAACGCGCAGTGGGCCGTTCATGTTGCTCATGTTCGGAACATCCTTGAATATTGAGTTTCGTGTTTCATTGACGCGATGTCGGGCAGGAACGTGGTTGACCCCAGATCGTCCAACCCGGCCTCAGTCGCCGCGGACGCAGTGTGCTGACACAGGGGTGTCAGATCCCGGATCAACCGCTGTCCATCAGTCTGGCCCAGAGGCACCAGTCGTGTTGCGCAGGCCACCAGATTGGCCATGAAGCTGTGCAGGAACATCTGCGCCGTCAGTTGCACCGGCAGGTTCCGGGCCTTTGCGGCATGCCCAATGGCAACGGGGTAAGTCAGAGTTCCCATATCCAGCGTCCAAACATCCGAGGTCACGCCGCAGAACGCCTCGCCCAACAGATGTGTTTCGCGCAGGCGTTCGGACGAGGCGCAAAAGGCCCGGGACGTGCGGTCGATGTCGTGCAGTTCCTCGCAGGTTTCCGCCCGATAGGCTGCCGCAAGGAACATACAGTCATTGCGACCCGATCCGTGTCCAATCACATCGGCGATCCAGTCGCCAGTGTCCGGGGCATTGGCCACGGCGCCACAGTCAATCGCCCATTCCAGCCCATGTGAATAGGCGAACCCGCCCACCGGGTAGGCAGGCGACAGCCATTGCGTTAGGGTCAGGATATCGGTGTCAGTGGGAATGGCCATGGGTCCTGCCGTGGCCATAGGCGCCGCCTTCGGGGGTAAAGGGTTCAACGGTTTCCCGGATGTCAGCGCCCAGCTTCTCCAGCATATCGCGGATGACGTGATCGTGCTGGATCAGCAGGCGGCTGTCCTCGATCTGGCAGGGAGTATGGCGGTTGCCGATATGCCAGGCCAGCCTCAGCAGGTGATCACCCGTCACCTCCAACAGGTTTTCGGCGGCGGCGACAATTTCAATCTGGCGACCGTCTTCCAGCACCAGCACTCCGCCATGATCCAGCGATTTGGTTTGCGCCAGATCGACCAGAAAGGACTCACCGTCATCCGTCGTCAGCATCTTGCGGCGCAGAAAGCGACCGTCATAGTCCAGCGAGACCTGTGCATGGGCCTGAGAGTGTTGGTGGTCGTGATAGATGCGGGCGGTTTTGATCGCGGTGGTCATCGGGGCCTCCTTTATTCTCAAAACATGAAATAGCGTTGCGCCATCGGTAGAACTTCGGCGGGCTGGCAGGTCAGCAATTCGCCATCGGCGCGGACTTCGTAGGTTTCGGGGTCGACGTCGATCCGGGGAGTTGCGTTGTTGAGCATCAGGTCTCGTTTTCCGATATCCCGCGTGTTGCGTACGGCAACGGTCTGTTTTGCAAGCCCGAGTGTTTCACCAATCCCTTCGGCCTGCGCGGCCTCGGAAACAAACGTGATCGCCGAATGTTCGACCGAGCGGCCATAGGCCCCGAACATCGGACGGCTATAGACCGGCTGCGGCGTGGGGATCGAGGCATTGGGATCACCCATCTGAGCGCAGGCTATCGTGCCACCCAGCAGCACCATCTCGGGCTTCACGCCGAAAAAGGCGGGGTTCCATAGCACCAGATCGGCGCGCTTGCCTTCTTCGATGCTGCCAATCTCATGGCTGAGCCCGTGCGCAATTGCCGGGTTGATGGTGTATTTCGCGATATAGCGGCGCACCCGCAGGTTGTCGTTGTCGCCGGTTTCATCGGAAAGGCGACCGCGCTGTTTCTTCATCTTGTCGGCGGTTTGCCAGGTGCGGATCAGCACCTCACCCACACGGCCCATTGCCTGACTGTCGGACGCGATGATCGAGAACGCGCCCATGTCGTGCAGGATATCCTCGGCCGCGATAGTCTCACGCCGGATGCGGCTTTCGGCAAAGGCCACGTCTTCGGGGATCGACTTGTCGAGGTGATGGCAGACCATGAGCATGTCCAGATGCTCTTCGACCGTGTTGACGGTGAAGGGTCGTGTCGGGTTGGTCGAGGACGGCAATACGTGGTCTTCGCCGCAGATGCGGATGATGTCGGGGGCATGGCCACCGCCTGCGCCTTCGGTGTGAAAGGCGTGGATGGTGCGGCCCTTCATGGCGGCCACGGTGTTTTCGACAAAGCCTGATTCATTCAGCGTGTCAGTGTGGATCATCACCTGCACGTCCATCGCATCGGCTACCGAAAGGCAGCAGTCGATGGCGGCGGGGGTGGTGCCCCAATCCTCGTGCAGTTTCAGGGCGCAGGCACCGGCGTTGACCTGTTCCTCCAGTGCGGCAGGCAGCGAGGCGTTGCCTTTACCCGCGAAGGCCAGATTCATCGGGAAGGCATCCGCCGCCTGCAGCATCCGACCGATATGCCAGGGTCCCGGGGTGCAGGTGGTGGCCAAAGTGCCATGCGCTGGGCCTGTGCCGCCGCCGATCATGGTGGTCAGACCCGAATGCAGCGCATCCTCGATCTGTTGCGGGCAGATGAAATGGATATGGCTGTCGATCCCGCCGGCGGTCAGGATGCGCCCTTCGCCAGCGATGATCTCGGTGCCCGGGCCGATGATGATGTCCACACCGGGCTGGGTATCCGGATTTCCGGCCTTGCCCAGTCCGGCGATGCGCCCGTCTTTCAGGCCGACATCCGCCTTGAAGATACCCGAATGATCCACGATCAGGGCATTGGTGATGACGGTGTCCACGGCCCCCTCGGCACGGGTTGCCTGAGATTGCCCCATTCCGTCGCGGATCACCTTGCCGCCGCCGAACTTGACCTCTTCGCCATAGACGTCTTCGCGATGGCCCGATTCACTGAACCGGGCAGCGGTCGCGCGATCAACGATCAGGTCCTTTTCGACCTCGATGATCAAGTCCGTGTCGGCCAGACGCACCCTGTCGCCCACCGTCGGGCCGAACATGGCGGCATAGTCACTCCGACTGATCTTGCCCGGCATCTTTCAAAGCCCCCATGATATGTTTGTTGAAACCGTAAATGTGGCGCCGACCCCCATAAGGCACGAGCATTACCTCGCGCATTTGCCCCGGTTCGAACCGAACGGCGGTGCCGGCTGGAATATCCAGACGCATTCCCAAAGCCGCATAACGATCGAATTCCAGCGCCGGGTTGGCCTCGGCAAAATGATAGTGACTGCCGACCTGCACAGGACGGTCGCCGGTGTTGGCCACCATCACAAGGCGCCCGCTGCGCCCGGCGTTGAGCGTCAGCGTTCCGTCCGCCGGAATGATTTCGCCTGGGATCATTTCGGCAGCTTGGCGATCAGGGCAATCACGGCGAGCGCCAGCAGCGCCAGACCGACGCCAAGGCTGGCATAGTCGGTGCCATGTGCGTGGATATGGGTGTCGGTATGCGCCACTGCGGGGCCAGCAAGGATCAGGGCGGGGAACAGAATTCGGGTCATGGGGAAATCCTTTTCGGGTTATCGGATGGGGTTGTGCACGGTCACCAGCTTGGTGCCGTCAGGAAAGGTGGCCTCAACCTGAACTTCGTGGATCATCTCAGGCACGCCCTCCATGCATTGATCGCGGGTTATCACCTCGGCCCCGGCCTGCATCATGTCGGCGACCGAACGTCCGTCACGGGCACCTTCGACCACGGCATCGGTAATCAGTGCGATTGCTTCAGGGTGGTTCAGCCTGACGCCGCGCGCCAGTCGTTTGCGGGCGACCTCGGCGGCCATGGCGACCAGCAGCTTGTCTTTTTCTCGGGGGGTCAGGTTCATGTCAGATCATCCAGCATCTGGGAAGGCGGTCGTCGTTCAACCGTCGCAGCACCGGCATCAGTGCCCGGCGGAGGGTAAAGCTGTTTTCGGCCAGCATTCGGATCACCAGCAGGTCGCCCTGAAGCAGGCTGGCCCCGGCGCTGTCGGGCAGCATCTGGCGGACCGGACTCAGCTGGCCCTCGGCGGTGGGTGAGATGAAGAGGACTAGCGCCATCGCGCCCGCGCCATCGGCAATATGTGGTTTTGCCAGGTGCGCGTGCAGATCGCCCGAGTATCGCGTGGCATCCAGAAACGCAGGCGCGCCGCTGCGCCAAATTTCGACCCGGTCACGCAGGCGGATATCGGTCAGCGTCTCGCCCATGGCAGCACGCCCGAACACCAGCGGCTCGACCATCAGCGCGGTTGCGTCGGGGGCCAGATCGATCCACAACCGGCGATCCAGCGCACTGCCGTTGAACAGGATGGTTTCCTGCGGAAGCCAGTTCAGCCGGGCGCCTGCATCAACGCTCAGCCGGTTCGTGATCTGGCCATACGGTCCGGGCTGCGCCTTGTAGGCGCGTTCGCAAGCTTGCGTCGTCAGGGTAAGGGTGGTTCCAGAAGCGGCGTGTCCGGTGAACCGGAATGCATCCCCGCCCGTTACCCCGCCTGCCGTGTTCAGCAGAACCGCATCCAGCCCGCTATCGCTACTGCGAGGGAAAAGACATTTGAACGAACCCGACTGGCGAAATCCGTCCAGTACCGATCTGCCACCCGATTGCTTGGCGCTCAGACGAATCGCACCCTTGGCACGTGGAGGCGTTGCGTACTGCTTGGGCAATGTGGGGGCGAGATGAGTGATGGCATACCTGTGGGATTAAGATTTGTGCCTCTTGTTTCATCGGTAGCGCGCCGGAACTCTATTCTGCGGTGCCGTAATCAGGTGATTTTCCGATGTGCGTGACTAATTTTTGGACACAAGCTGAAACCTGTGGTCAAAAATTGGGCAGGTAAGGCCAATTTAAAAGATTGAATTGGTGTCGATTTGCCAAGTTTGCCGCAATGCAGAAACAGTATGGATACCCGCCGCGGAGATGACCCCGGGGGTGTGTGACGGCTGCGCGAATTGGACCTCGAACACAACCGCCACACGGAACGCAACAACAGTTGCGGGGAACAGGTAGAAGAAGAGCGCGCCCATGCGCAAGCCCTCTCCTGTGGTCCCGCCAGGAGGCTTACATGTCATTTCTCAAATCCACACTCGCCGGGTCGGCGATTTTTGCAGCCATGGCAACGGCGGCTTTGTCTGCCGAAGACACGATCAAGGTCGGTGTGCTGCATTCGCTTTCGGGTACGATGGCGATCTCGGAAACCACGCTGAAAGACACTATGCTTATGCTGATCGACCAGCAAAACGCCAAAGGCGGCCTGCTGGGCAAACAGCTTGAGGCCGTTGTCGTCGACCCGGCATCCGACTGGCCGCTGTTCGCAGAAAAAGCGCGCGAGCTGCTGACCGTGCATGAGGTTGACGTGATCTTTGGCAACTGGACTTCGGTCAGCCGGAAATCTGTTCTGCCGGTGATCGAGGAACTGAACGGGCTGCTGTTCTATCCGGTGCAGTATGAGGGCGAGGAAAGCTCAAAAAACGTGTTCTACACCGGCGCGGCCCCGAACCAACAAGCGATCCCGGCGACGGACTATTTCCTTGAGGAACTGGGCGTTGAGAAATTTGCGCTGCTGGGCACTGACTATGTCTATCCCCGCACCACCAACAACATTCTGGAAAGCTATCTGAAGGGCAACGGTATCGCGGATGACGATATCTTTGTGAACTACACACCGTTTGGCCATTCCGACTGGTCCAAGATCGTGGCTGACGTGGTTGCGCTGGGCGCAGATGGCAAGAAGGTCGGCGTGATCTCGACCATCAACGGTGACGCCAATATTGGCTTTTACAAGGAACTCGCCGCTGCCGGTGTTTCCGCCGATGACATTCCGGTCGTGGCCTTCTCGGTCGGTGAAGAGGAACTGTCGGGTCTGGATACGGCCAACCTTGTGGGCCATCTGGCAGCGTGGAACTATTTCCAGTCGGCTGACACCGAGGCCAACGCCGAATTCGTCGAGACCTGGAAAGCCACCATGGGCGATGAGCGCGTGACCAACGACCCGATGGAGGCGCATTACATCGGCTTCAACATGTGGGTGAACGCCGCAACCGAGGCGGGTTCGACCGAAGTCGACGCCGTGCGTTCCGCCATGTACGGGCAGGAATTTCCGAACCTGACCGGCGGCACCGCCGTGATGCTTCCGAACCACCACCTGGCCAAGCCAGTGTTGATCGGTGAGATTCAGGAAGACGGTCAGTTCGACATCATCAGCGAAACCGAAGTGGTGCCGGGTGATGCCTGGACCGATTACCTGCCGGAATCGGCAGTACTGAAATCGGATTGGAAAGATCTGGGCTGCGGTATGTACAACACCGAGACCAAGACCTGCGTTCAGACCCTGTCGAACTACTAAATTGTGCAGCAAGGCGGGTGTCATCGCCCGCCTTACCACCAAAGATACTCGGGTTTCTCCAAATGTTACGACTATTCCTAGCGGGCCTCGCAGTGCTGTGCGCCTGCCTGACGGCCAGCGCGCAGGAGGCCAGTCTGCAACCGATCCTGCAGGAGCATCAGGCAATTATCGCCAAAAGCTCGCGCAAGACGATCAAGCCGGCGATTGATGCGATCGCGACCAGCGGCCTGCCGCAAGCGCAAACCATGCTTGAAACATGGGCCGCAAAGGACATGTGGATGCGCAAGTCGGACGGTCTGTTCTTCGCCGGGAAAAAGGTCGAGGGGAGGTCCTATGAGCTGACCGATTTCGACACCGGCGCGGTGGTGGGCACGTTTGAGAAATCCGATCTGAAACAGCTAAAGCCCAATAGCGGCATCCGCGCCATGATTGGCACCGCGCTGGTTCAGTTCCAGCTGACCGACCCGAGCCGTCCGAAACGTCTGGCAGCATTGCAATCCATCCAGCGCGATCCCGAAGGTGCTTTGCTGGAACCTCTGCGCGCCTCGATCGAGCGTGAACCGGATGCGGACGTGAAGGTGCAGAAACAACGGCTTGAACGCTTGCTGACTATCGGGTTCGATAAAGACGCAGCGGCCCGCGTAGCCGCCATCGAAGAAATGTCCGGCGATCTGGGCGTCGATGTCCGCGCAGCGCTTAACCCTCTGGTCGTGACCTCACGAAAGGCGGTTAAGGAGTTACCGTCGGACGCGAACGTTGCCGTTGTTCTGGTGCCTGGTTCGGAGTACCTGTCCCGGGACGAGGCATACGATCTGTTGGTCGCGGGCGATCTCGCTGCGCCGCGTGTGTCGGTGGGCGACATCCGCGCGGCTCTGGCCGCGAATATCGACGGTGGCCGTGTGGGCGGAGTTCCGGTCGCGCAACTGAACACCGATTCTTCACGGACAAAGGCGTATGCCACTCTGGCAGAAGCCGGACTCGTGCCTGCCTTGGTAACGGAGGCTGACATCGACGCTGCACTGGGCGAGCATGTTTTCATTGAATCCTACGCTGAGTCGTCATCCGAAGTCACAGCCGCCGCCGAAAGAGCGCTGGAACAGATCGAATTGAAAGTTGGCCTGAACCAGACGCTTGATCTGACGCTGGATGCGATTTCTCTGGCGTCGATCTATTTCCTGGCCGCCGTTGGGCTGGCGATCACCTTTGGCGTCATGGGCGTGATCAACATGGCGCATGGCGAGTTCATCATGATGGGCGCCTATACAGGTTACGTGGTGCAGCAATTCATTCCGGATCACACGCTTTCGATCCTTGTTGCGATCCCCTTGGCATTTGCCGTCACTTTTGCGATGGGCGTGGCGATGGAGCGTCTGGTGATCCGCTGGCTGTATGCGCGGCCACTGGAAACGCTGTTGGCAACCTTCGGCATCTCGATTGCGCTGCAACAACTGGCCAAGAACATCTTTGGCACGCAGGCCCGCCCGCTGACCGCGCCCGGCTGGCTGGACGGGGCGTGGGTGCTGAACGATGTGGTTTCGATCAGCTATATCCGGATTGCGATCTTTGTACTGGCGCTGATTTTTCTGGCTCTGTTTCTTTTCATCATGAAGCGCACGCGGCTGGGGCTGGAAATGCGCGCGGTGACGCAGAACCGGCGCATGGCAGGTTCGATGGGGATCAACCCAGGGCGGGTGAATATGCTGACCTTTGGCCTTGGCTCAGGCATTGCCGGGATCGCAGGCGTGGCCATTGGCCTTTTTGCCAAGGTCACGTCGGATCTGGGCAGCAACTATATCGTGCAGAGCTTTATGACCGTGGTTGTCGGCGGTGTCGGCAACATCTGGGGTGCGCTTGCCGGGGCTGGATTGATCGGCTTTCTGCAAAAGGGGATCGAATGGATGAACCCCTCGAACACGCTGGCCGCGCAGACCTACATGATCATCTTCATCATCATTTTCATCCAGTTCCGGCCGCGGGGCATCATCGCCCTCAAGGGCCGCGCGGCGGGGGATTGAGCCATGGAACGCAGCTTTGTCGCCAAGAACCCGTCTGTTCTAATCTTTCTGGCCGTCCTGTCGGTGTTCACCTTGGGCGTGACCGTCCTGTCCGAAGGGTTCGGGGTCGGCGTGATTTCAACCAGTTTCATAAAGACTCTGGGCAAGACCCTGTGCCTTTGCCTGATCGCAGTTGCGATGGATCTGGTCTGGGGCTTTACTGGGATCCTGTCGCTGGGTCATTTCGCGTTTTTCGGGCTGGGGGGTTACATGATCGGCATGTGGCTGATGTATGAGCGCACCCGCCTGATCGTGGTTGAGTCACTGTCGAAATCGGAAATCCCGCCGACCCATTCCGAGGTCACTGACGCCATTGCCAACCAGATTTTCGGCGTTGTGGGCGCGTCCGACTTTCCGTTGATCTGGGCGTTTTCGCATTCGCTGACATTGCAATTGATCATGGTGGTGCTGGTGCCGGGCCTGCTGGCGCTGGTGTTTGGCTGGTTGGCCTTCCGCAGCCGGGTTACGGGTGTTTACCTGTCGATCCTGACACAGGCGATGACCCTGGCACTGGCGCTGTATCTCTTTCAGAATGACAGCGGACTGCGCGGCAATAACGGCTTGTCAGGCTTACAGAATTTACCCGGAGTCTCTGCCGCTCAGGACGTGGTGTCGGTCTGGTTTCTCTGGGCTTCGGCGCTTGCATTGGGGCTGGGCTATATGCTGGCGGCGTGGATTGTTTCGGGCAAATTTGGTTCGGTCATTCGCGGTATCCGCGATAACGAAGCGCGGGTGCGGTTTCTGGGCTACTCGGTCGAAGTCTACAAGTTGACGGTCTTTACGCTGACGGCCTGTATCGCCGCCGTCGCGGGCGCGCTGTATTACCCGCAGGCGGGCATCATCAACCCCGAGGAAATGGCGCCAATCGCCTCAATCTATCTGGTTGTCTGGGTTGCAATAGGCGGGCGTGGGCGGCTGTACGGGGCAGTTATCGGCGCGGCCTTTGTTAGCCTGCTCAGCACATGGTTCACCGGCGGGCAGGCACCGGATATCCCGCTGGGATTTTATACAATCAAATGGGTGGACTGGTGGCAGGTCCTGTTGGGCGTTTCCTTTGTGCTGGTCACACTATTCGCCCCGCAAGGCATCGGCGGTTTGTTCGATCTGGTCGGCAACCGCCGCCATCCCGACCGACATGGCGCCAACCTCGGCCCCGATGACGGCGCCTTGCGCGAGAAGGAGGCCATCGAATGAACACTCTGCTAGAGGTGAGCGGCGTCTCTGTCAGCTTTGACGGGTTCCGCGCGATCAACAACCTGTCGTTTCAGATCGGTAACGCCGAATTGCGGGCGGTGATCGGGCCAAACGGGGCGGGTAAGACCACCTTCATGGACATAATCACCGGCAAAACCCGCCCGGACGAAGGGCGTGTGATCTGGGGCGAGAAATCTGTGTCGCTGCTACGGATGAGCGAGGCCAGGATCGCACAGGCGGGCATCGGGCGAAAGTTTCAGAAACCTACGGTATTTGAAGATCAGACCGTGCAGGAAAATCTGTTAATGGCGTTAAAGAACAAGCGCGGCTGGTTGCGTGTTTTGTTCTACCGGCCTGCAGAGGCCGATCTGCAAAAAGTGCAATCGCTGGCCACCGAAATCGGGTTGAGGGCGGAACTGAACCGAAAATCCGGAGAGCTCAGTCACGGACAGAAACAATGGCTGGAAATCGGTATGCTGCTGGCGCAGGAGCCGCGCCTGCTGCTGGTGGATGAACCCGCCGCCGGCATGACCCCGCAAGAGCGCGAACATACCACTGATTTGCTGGTGAAAGCCGCAAGAACCCGCGCGGTGGTGGTGGTCGAACACGATATGGAATTCGTTCGCCGCCTGAACTGCAAGGTCACTGTCCTGCACGAGGGGTCAGTTCTGGCCGAAGGCAGTCTCGACCATGTCACATCAAATCAGGACGTTATCGACGTCTATCTGGGGCGCTGAGCAATGCTGAAACTGACAGATCTGACGTTGTACTATGGGCATTCGCAAATCCTTCACGGGATATCGATGGAGGCCAAACAGGGGGAAGTCACCTGTGTGATGGGAACCAATGGTGTCGGCAAGACCAGCCTGATCAAGGCTGTATCGGGTACGCATTCACGGTCCGGCGGTGAAGTCGAGCTGAACGGCGAAGAACTAGGTATTCTGCCTGCACATAAAATGGCGTGGAAAGGTGTGGCTTATGTTCCGCAGGGGCGCGAAATATTCCCGCTGCTGAGCGTGCGGGAAAATCTGGAAACCGGGTTCGCCTGTCTGCCTGTCAGTGATCATTTTGTCCCCGACGAGATTTTCGACCTGTTCCCGGTGCTCAAGAAAATGCAGAACCGGCGTGGCGGAGATTTGTCGGGCGGTCAGCAACAACAGCTAGCCATCGCACGGGCGCTGATCACGAAGCCAAAGCTGTTGCTTTTGGATGAACCCACCGAGGGTATTCAGCCCAACATCATCCAGCAGATCGGAGAGGTCATCCGCCACCTCAGAACCAAAGGTGAGATGGCGATTGTTCTGGTCGAACAGTATTTCGATTTCGCCTATGATCTTGCAGATCGGTTCGTTGTTCTCAGGCGAGGCGAAATCCTGATGGCAGGGACTAAATCGGAGCTTTCCCGCGATCAGGTTTTACAGGGGGTAACGGTTTAGGTTCCGTTCGCGAAGGTAAATTCTGGACGATTTAGGCATATATTATTAATCCAAAAAAATTTGGATTTCGATCTGCGCGTGTCAGCATCAACAACTGAGAATTGGTGCGCCTACTGGGTTACCGCACCACAAAATCAGCCCGTAAGAACTTCTTTGGTGAACGTGAAGCGTGAGGTTGCTGGCGCTTGTCGGACCGGCCATGGAACGCTGCTCTAGATCAGCGGCATACAGTAGTTTCGGGCCACGAAGGATTGGCAGATTCCGCGTTTGAGAAACTCATTGCTCGTCCCAGCGGCGACCGCAACCTGGCGAGCCTTTAAAAAAGGTTCGTCAAAGTTGAAACCAGCCCTCAGCAAGGAAAGCGTATTCTATTAAAAGTGGTGAGCCGTGCAGGATTCGAACCTGCGACCCACTGATTAAAAGAACGGCCAGAGCCATTTCTCCGTATTTCTCCAAACTTCGCCACACTGACAAAAATGAAGCGAAAACAAATATTTACGTTGACCATCGTTGCGCCTTGAATTCATGACTTACTCCAGAATTCGCCGCCATTTGCTTCCGTATAGCTTCCGGAAGCAGGCCGGAAGCAAGGAGTGTTCTGGATATGTTCAAACTGACCAAACGCGCGGTAGAGGGGCTTGCTGTTGAGGCCAAGGATTACCTTGTTTGGGACCGGGACATGCGCGGCTTTGGGCTGCGGGTCTATCCTTCCGGC
The DNA here is from genome assembly GCF_056537325.1 of Ruegeria sp. CF5. Taxonomy (NCBI): domain Bacteria; kingdom Pseudomonadati; phylum Pseudomonadota; class Alphaproteobacteria; order Rhodobacterales; family Roseobacteraceae; genus Ruegeria; species Ruegeria sp. CF5. The sequence continues at coordinate 160,789 of NZ_JBQFRI010000009.1, forward strand.
AAAAAGACCTATCTGGTTCAGTATCGGGCCGGACGCCGGACGCGACGGGTCACCATCGGCCAGCACGGCGTTCTGACCGCCGAGGAAGCGCGGACACGGGCCAAGCAGCTTCTGGGCGACGTGGCGCGTGGGGCGGACCCCTCCGCCGAGAAACAGGCCAAGCGGCGCGCACCAACCGTGGCGGGTCTCTGTGACCGGTTCCTAGAGGAATATGTCGACCAGCATTGCAAGTCGACAACTGCCCGCGACTATCACAGCTTCATTCGCCGGTTCATTCACCCCAAGCTTGGCCCTATCCCGATTGCCGAGGTGACCCGCGCCGATGTGGTGGCGTTTCATCACGGGTTGCGCGAAACGCCCTATCAAGCCAACCGGGCGGCAGCGATGCTGTCGAAGCTGTTTAATCTGGCCGAGGATTGGGGATTGCGGCAACCGGGATCGAACCCCGCGCGCCGGATCAAGAAGTTCCGCGAAGAAGAAAAGAAACGCTACCTGTCCGACGAGGAACAGATACGCCTTGGTGAAGTGTTGGCAGAGGCGCTGGAAGAGGGCACAGAGACCGTTTACGCGGTGTCGGCCCTCCTGCTGCTGATTTACACCGGATGCCGCCTCAGCGAGATTCTGACGCTGCGCTGGGACTATGTTGCGTCGCACCATCTGGAATTGCCGGACAGCAAGACCGGACGCCGTCGCATTCCCCTGCCGAGGGAAGCCTATGACATCCTGATGGAATTGCCCCGACAACCGGGAACCCCCTATGTAATATTAGGCGAGTCAGAGACCGGGCCGCTCCACAACCTGCAAAAGCCGTGGCGGCGTATACGTAAAGCGGCAGGACTGGAAGATGTCCGTATTCACGATTTGCGGCACACCTATGCCTCTGTTGCTATGAAAGACGGGATCGACCCGTTTACGCTGAAAGAGATCATGGGGCACAAGAACCTGACCACGACCCTGCGCTATGCACATCTGGCAGATGATGCCGTGCAACGGGCAGCAGGATCGGTTGCATCGCGGCTGGCGCGCGCGGTCCGAAAGGACGTCAGAACCGCACCGCTGCGGGTTGTACGGTAACGTTACCTTACATAGGGGCATCGGTAAGGAATTGGACGCTCTACGTATAGGTTATGTTACATAGGGCCCCACACAGCGACCTTAAGATAGATAACAATACAGGCTCACGACATATGCTGGATAGTCAGGACAAGAAAAGCGAACTGGACTTCGAAAACATTTGGAGCCAGATGCAACTTCCGTTGCCCGTCGCAAAAGGGTTTGTTGCGGACGTTGGTTGGATAGCTCAGTACTACCACCCCAAAGACAGACGGATAACACCACTGCCTGCGAAAGAACGCAAAGCGATCTATGGCAAGCTGGACAAGACCGTCAGTTCCTTGCTGGATCAGCTTTCAAATCTGCCTCCTTCAATCCAATGGGAAATCGAAGAAGTTGGGATGGCAAATGAGCCAGAAGACTACTTTGAAAACGCGATAGGTTCCGATCACGAAGGGCTGGACTATGGAGAGTACCTGATTGATGTCCTGAACACGAAACTTCCCGAGATTGCCTTCTTGATTGGAGACGCGCTGGAGCATCACAAACGCCCACGCGCAAGGCCTAAACAAAACGAAAGCTTGGAAGACACGATCCAGCGGCTCGCCAAAGTGTTCCAGCACTACACCGGACGCGATCCGATGGAGACTCATCGCTACGACGATCTGGACGAAGAACAGCCATACAAGAGCGACTTCTTTAGTTTCATGTATGCGTTTTTCTGGGTTGATCCGAACCACAGGTTCCCGACATCGCAGGCAATCGGCAACGCGACATTACGCGTGTTTGGCCTTAAAAAATAGGGGATGTCAAAAATGGACAGATTTTGAGCCATATATGACATTAGAATAATCGGTTCCTACGCTGCATTCTGGTTGCAACGAAACGACATGCAGCGAGGCGACCATGCAAGCACAGATTGACCCTGACTACTTCGACCGGCTTATGGACGAAAAAGAAGCCGCAAACTACCTCTGTTACTCCGTTCGCGCCTTGCAAAACTGGCGCGTGCGGGGCGGTGGACCGATGTTTGTAAAAGTATCCGGTCGGTCGGTTCGATACACCCGCCGCGATCTGCAAAAGTGGATTGCGGAAAAGCGGGTCGCCAATACCAGCGCCGCACCTTCCTGACATTAAAGTTTTGCCCGCTCAGAGTTGGCAGCGCTGAGCGGGATTTTGGGGCCGGATGGCTCTCAGGGGCGCGGGGTGTCGCCACCTCGCGCCCTCTATGTGTCTGCCAAACGGTTCAAGCAAGGAGTTCACCATGACACAACAACCCGCTTTCAAATTCAAAATCGGGCTAATTACCGCAACTATCTGGGACAACGATGGGTTCTTTTCCGTCGACATCTCGAGGTCCTACAAGAACGGGGAAGGCGACTGGCGTACCACCAGTGCGTTTTCTCACAATGACCTTCTGAACGTCGCCAAATGCGCTGAACGTGCAGAGAACTGGATTTCACGCAAGCAGGCCGCAGCAAGCCAATGATATCCGCCGGGCGTCCAGCCCGGCCCCAAAACAATAGCTGCCCCGCCGGAGGCACTATTGAAGGGCGCGCCAGCGCCAGCCCCTTTTCCCAACCTCAACCAAATCACGCGGCGTTCGCCGAAAGAGGGGGGTGATTGTAGCACCCCCCTCTGGAAATACCGGAACCCAAGGAGGCCCCAATAATGCAAGTTGTTCATCGCGGATTCGACACTATCGCACTTTCGATTCAGGCGAATATCTCTCAGGAGCTATTCGACCTGCTGAGTACCGAACGTGACAGAGCCGAAGAAGAGCGGCATCCCGTTCCATTCAGCTACGGTGGCGCGGATTTCGACCTCCTGCCGCATGGTGGCAACGGATATCGCTTTATCCTCAAAGGCGGTCCTTTGGATGTTACTTGGTTCTTCAAAAAACCAAATGCGCGTGATCCGTGGGGCATTCGGGTTTCGGTAGGTTCAACACTCCTTGCCACGCAAGGGCTCGGATACGCGCGATCCTATATAGACAAGACCCTAACAAGGCTTGGAGTTCGCTTCGAGGCGCATCAAGTCAGTATCAGCCGCGTCGACTTCTGCGTTGATATCCTTGCACCAGAGTTTGAACTAGTTCCCGAAAACTTTGTCATCCACAGCCACACGAACCGCGCAGACTACATCACCGGTCAGGAAGACGTCCGCAGCAACGGCAAGTCTGGTCAGTTCACGTCTGTAACAGTCGGTAAAATGCCGGGGCGGCAGGTCATCATCTATGACAAACGTCGTGAAGTGATCGATAAGAAAAAGCCGATTTGGTGGGACATCTGGAACTCCAACCTTGAGCAAGATGGGTTGCCCCCATTGGACCATTCTGATGCGTCTCAGAGCCGCGTATGGCGTGTTGAGGTACGTGCCGGGAAGGACTTGCTCAAGGATCGTTGGCAGATCAGGACGCGGCCCCAATTCGACGCCATGTTCGGGGATGTCATTGCCGAGGCACTAAAGAAGATACGTTACTGTGAGCCCGATCCTGATGACGGAAACCGTGCGCGGTGGTCAAATCATGGAATTTGGGACCTAGTTTCTGGATCGTCGGATGACGACCTGCTGGAAATGCGTAGCTACGTGGATGCCACCAAAATCAAGCATGTTCATCGCGATGAGCATAGGCGAATGATCATGGCTCAAATCGTGGGCCATGTAACAACACTAGCGGCACTGGATGGCACTGAGGAAAGCAAACTGGGAGAATACATGGTTCAGATGGGCGGCAGGCTGTCGGAGATCTCCAAGGCTGATCCTGAACGCGCGGCGAACAAGCTATATGAGGCGAAGAACAGATATCGTTTCATTGCGTAAACCGCGTACAAGTAATTGCCCCTGTAGGATTTTTACGATACCGCTGATGTGAAAAACTCACCCATGCTTGTCACGCAACAGCGATCTAATATGATAGATCGAAGCAGGGTTCAGACTGGCGTGTCCAGTGCTTATGAAGTTGTATCAAAAGATGAAAATAGTTTTCCAACTTGTGCTTGTTGCTATTGTGGCAGCAGTAGCTTTTCTCTCCGGTCCTATACCAGTCCTTGCACAGGAAGCCACTAGATCACTGGCCGACCTGCTCGGCAGAGAAGTCAGGATGTCATTTTTTCAGCCTGTCCCGATGATAAGGGAGGAAATTGAGGGTTTGGATGAAATGTCAATTCTTGACAGGACTGCTACATGGTACCCTTTTCAAGACTCTGATGTTTGGGTCTATTTTATTAGCAACAATACAGAAATTGACATTCTGCCCTCGCAATTGGCCAAGGTCGTTTGGGAGAGTGGGAAGATACCTCAAGACGCAGTCACGAGTTATGATGTGAACTTCAGTGATGGGCGCAAAAAGGTCTTAATTGTTGTATTAATGCAGGATTATCTAAATCTGCCAGAGGAAACCTATAGATGCAGAATTGCCCATTCCATAATTAACATGGTTTCAAACTCTGCCACTCGTGGATCGGGAACTATTGACGCTGAATGTTTTTGATCGAGGGCAAATCTTGGACGCATGGCGAAAGGGCTTCAGCTGTGGGCTTGACGCAAACGGCCAACGTATAAGTTTGTAGTTTGAGCCCTTACCGGACCTTCGACAACACCCAACTTCTCGCTCGTGAAGCAAGCCGCGAACGGCCCACGCTGCCGTTCATCGGTGGGTCGAGATGCTGTGTTTGTGGCCCACTTAGCAAATACTGACTGAATTGACGTTTTGGATGCCAGCCACAGTAAGTGTGTGCATTGCTGCTCAAGACGACCTCTTACGCGGACTGTACGATCCATGTGGTCAACGCGAGGCTGAACACCGCAGTTTGATCGCCTGTCTGTACCGCAAAACGAGTCGCGGTAAAACGTGGCTGGCACCCTCCGTCTAGGTATCCTAGGCGTAGACGCTGCTCAATTCTTTCTTTTCGATCATGTTCAATAGGTCGATTCCGTCCCAGCGAACAAACCAATGCTGCTGTTGGATTTCGTCAATTAGCGCCTCGGCCTCGGCAACACTGATGTTTCCGAGGTTCTCGCCAATCCTGTTCCATGAAGCTCGAAGCAACTTGGCTCTCTTGGGCCTATCAATGTAGGGACAAGCAAGGGAATCCAGCAACAGATGCACTGTTTCGGAATCCCTATTCAGATACTTCTCTGAAGAAACTCGCTTACGGATGAACTCCCAAATTTCATTCCTCTGGTCAGCGAACTCTGGTCGGTCACCATAGATGAATAGCTTTACGACCAACTCGAAGTAGCCTTGGCTCTTTCTGTCCAGTTTGGCGAGCGAGATCAGCTCGTGCTCCAGTTGCCCATCGCCTCCAAATTGTTGAAGGCTAACCAGAATGTTGAGGATCTCGATTGGGATCACCGAGTTTTTCGAGAATAAGCCTTCGAAGCTGGGTGCTCTCGCCAATTGTGACGCCCAGCGAAGGGAGGCTTCTTTGAGGATATCAAAACCTTCGGGGTCGTGTTCTTGCAGATGCTGCGCAGCGCGCACGATGGCGTGAGACAGGCGAAGCGATGACGCGACGGTAGGGTGAAGCGTAAAAAAGTAGAACCCGGCATCAAGCAGGAAGAAGAACATTTGCCGATAGTCCCGGTCAACAACTGGACTGTCTTCTAACGCAACAAGATCAATGTACCCGTCAGCTATATCAATGGCTTTCCGGCGTACTGCCCCAATCACATAGTTTGCAACCGCGTCGTAACCAAGCTCCGAGGAATAGCACGCTGCCTTAACCTCTCGGGTGAACTTTCCAAACAACGACCGATATTTGTAAATGTACTTAGGAAGCAACGCCCTCTTTCCGCTCGCGGGCAGGGCGACAGTTTCAAAGAGCTTTTCCCAATGAGCGCCAAGGGATTTATTAATCTCGTCGATTACCAGAGACTTCTTCGAGTAGAATGGCCGCTTGTCGAACTCTCTTTTCGCAGTGTTCAGGTGCAGATTGTATTCTCGCAACGCGATTGATAGCTCGTGCTCCACCTGCTCGGCCATTACAGGGTCATTGGAAAAGACATAGTAGTTGTCCACGTACCGCCTGCATTCGTAGTCGACGCCATCACGTATGGGAGAGCTTTTCTCTTCAAGGTTGCGGCGTGCGTTTTTGTCCACCTTTGCAAGTATTATTTCCGCAAAGATGCGACTGGCCTCCGGGCCAATGCAGATACCACTTGTTTCGTTGTGGTTGAGTCTCTGCATTACCTTGTCGAACTGATTTCCAAAACTGAGCGCGGGCGTGTTTTCTTTCGCCTCCTCTTTGCTCTTGGTCGCCCAAGCCATGGAGTGAGTATAGATGCTGTCGAAGCACTTACTGATGTCCAAAGACAACTGATATCGGAACTTTTTTTCTAAGCGAATGTGATCGTTCGAGGCGAAGAACTTGTAGAGGCGCTCAAATCCTGAATATGCAAAATAGCTTGCCGGGTTTCGCACCAATTTGTCCAACTCCGCCGTATCGACGGTAGCGTTCTTGTATTGGTTTTTATCCTGCACCGAGGATGGCACAAAAAAGGAACTTCCAACCTTCTTCGGCGCGCGAATGGAGAATGGTCCGCGCCCGGAGTATTCGCAGATCAACTCCTCGTACTTCTGATAGAATTCGGCCAATATGACCTGACCTCTCGGATGTAGAAGGCTCAAGGTTCTTACACTTCGAGAATCTTTGACGATATTGTACCTTAGCGGAACGGTGTAGCCCTTGCCGTCGTCGAAGAGCAAAAGGGCGTTTACCAACTTTTGAAAATGAGCCGATTTCTTAGTCACGTCATGAAGGTTCTTGTAGAACCCATCGTTGCTAACGATTATTGGTACCTCGAAAGGTGACGTGTCCGTGAGTACCACACGCCATTTGTCCGCTCGGTTTAGGTTTACCCGTGATTTTCGCTTACTAGGCATATTTCCAGCACTCCATCAGATCGGCCAATCTATCGGCGCTGAAGCGGAAGTGAACACGATTGGCGAACCCATTGACGAATGAGTACTTGAGAAGTTCTTTTCTTTGACGGTTAGTCAGAGCGAGCGCCAGTCTCCCTCCGACTGCCCCTGAACGGCACAGAACCATCCCCGAGTAAAACTTATCAAGCTCGGCGAGTGCTGGTGCGTTAGTGTTGATGAGGCTGTAAGTGTGCTGCAGACCCGCGCTGCGGTTCTTTTGCTGCCTTACGTCAAAGAACTGATAGCCACAGGTCAAAATGCGGACGCGATCTCTAAGATCGTCGAAGTTCCCATCACCCAAATATTGCAGGAAGGACTTCACAATTCGCGTCTTGTTCCTTCGCACCTTTGATGGCGCGATATCTAGTTCAATTCGACGAGAAATCGGTCTCGCTTTATCAGTGTGAAAGACAACGAACTTGAACCCCAGGTAGTCGAAGCTGTGTTCAACAGTTGGCGTCTTCATCTTTGTATTCTTGAACTGATAAATCTTCGATTTTGAAAAATTCAATTTCAATCCCGCCGGTAAAGCTTCTTCGACCTGCGCCTTGAGCGAGTTCGGATTGTCCAATTCCGGCAGGATCAGTACTATATCGTCAACATACCGGGCAAAGTAGTGTGCGTTTAGTTGCTCCCGCATTCTTTGGTCAAAATCTTGCATGTAGAATTCACTAAGTTCCGCGCTTATTGCCAAACCTGGGGGCAAGCCTTTCACCGAGTTGGCTTTGCATTGCTCAATCAGTGACCTGACAACAGACCTCGTGCTTGGAGCCGTCACAAGCCGTTTGCTGAGTTGGCTTGACAGAAAATCTTGATCAACGGACGGAAAAAATTTCTCGATATCCATCTTTGCAACGGTAAATGGCAACCCTTCTTCGCAGAGTAACTTTAGACGGCGAACGATCTCGATCCGGCTTCCCTGTTTTGATGCTGTGATTCTGCGAATGTTCTGAGCGGCCTTTCGCAGCACCAGATCGCACGCCAGATCATTTACTTGATAGATGGTCCGGCCAGCCAAGTTATTCGGCGTCAATGGCAGAGAGGAAAAACCATTTTGTGCTGTGGTAACAGCCTGAGTAACTAAAGCTTGCTTGTGCGCCTCATTCTTCAATGCAGGCCGTTTTAGAAAATCACTTTTACTCAAGTGCCTTGCAAGTGCTGCGCTGCCAAATGTGGGATCGTACATCGAAAATCACTTTTGCTTATTCCGCTCAACCCTACGCTGAAAACCAACTAGATGGAAAGCGTTGGACCGAGGGCAATGTTCGCTCGGTGAAAGTCAAACATAGTGTTTCGCAATCGCAGCGAAAGTCCGCTCTGTGGCCAACTCTGGCAAGAGCTCTGGAAACTTGTCCTGACAATTGTATCCCTGTGTCCAGAAAGCCGCGTCTGGCTATACATGTCTGATGCTGTACCTGTGACTCAATCGCAACGAAACTTTTTCTTAGTCACAGTGCTTCCTTATTGCTTCCGGGGCGCACGCGCATTCAACCACACCCGAGAAGCTTGCGCACAACATTCTGATATTACTGAAAAAAGTGGTGAGCCGTGCAGGATTCGAACCTGCGACCCACTGATTAAAAGTCAGTTGCTCATTATTGACGTATGCGGTCGCTATCGAGCAAGACTTAACATAAATGATTATATTTATTGAATAATAAGACCGCACTGCCGATCATCACTTGTCAACGCCGAGCACTATAGGGCACAATTGTATCCGCAAATCTTCCGGAAAGTTCTGTATGCCAGCCAAAAACATCAAGACCAAACTCACCCAAGCTGTGGTGAACAACGCATTGCGCCGCCGCGACGAGGCGATGATTTATCGCGACACAGACGTGCCGGGCCTTTACCTGCGGGTCTCAGTCCGCAGTGCAACCTATTATCTCGACTACAAACCCACGGGTGTTCGGCCTGACGGTCGCCAGTTCGCCAGCAAGTCGGTCAAGATTGGAACCGTCCAATCACACAGTGTTTCGGAAGCCAGAGCGGAAGCGGCCAGACTGAAAGCTCAGGTGACCAGTGGCGGCGATCCGGCGGCCGACCGCAAAGCTGCAAAGATTGCCAAGGCGATTGATCTTGCACGGGCGACCACGATGCGGGAAGCAGCAGAGACCTACATCACAAACAACGTCAGAGGTAGCGACCGACACGTCACAACAGAAAGCGGCGCTTTGAAATTGAGTATTAAGGAGATGGACGTTGAGGCCATGACTCCGTCTGATGTCACCGTCCAGGATGTGATGCGGATGCTGGAACTTAATCATGGCCGCGCCTGCGCCGTTCACCGCTTCGGTGCGCTTAACCGCTTCTTCGACGATATGTTGGAACGTGACATGGTGTCTGCGAACCCTTGTGGGCGTGTCAGCAAGCGACATCGGCCAAAACCGCCCCAACCCCGCACCAGATACTACACCGCCTCTGAGGTTCGCGCTCTGTGGTTCTGTGATGGGCTCTCCGAAGTACAGCTGCGATTGCTGCGGGCGATGCTTTTGCTGCCGTTACGTTTCACAGAAGCATGTGAGCTTAAGGCAAGTGAGGTGGAGACCGACAAGGCAAGGTTGGTTCTGTCGGGCAAACGCACCAAGAACGGTGACCAATTCGCCTTGCCACTGTCAGATTGCGCGCTGGCTTTAGTAAAAATTGACGGCGACGATAGCGACCCCCGAGTCTTCCCTCTCGGCGTCCCCGGCAAAAAGTTCACGGGTTGGACGAGCCTTAAGAACAAGATACGTGCGGGGTCAGGAGTGAATGACTTCAACTTCCACGACCTTCGTCGCACGTTCACCACTGTACTGGCCGAAAATGGAATTGGTGATCCCACGGTTGCAGACGCATTGCTGAACCACCGGCAATCTGGCACACGCTCTGGTGTTATTGCCGCCTATAATCATTCCAACCTTTGGCCTCAGAAAACCAGAGTGATGACCTCATGGGCTGCACTGGTTCGCAATGCGGTGGAAACGGGAACGTGGACGCCCTGCAACGCCGTCATTCCACTCAGAAGCAGCAATAAAAAGTGACGTGAAGATCGGATCGTTCGGTTTGGCTCTGGGTAGGTATCTAGACGCTCTGAGAGGTGGGCAGTAGCTGTCATTGCTAGAACACTCAATCTTGCAGAACTGAAACCAATTGCGCGGTGATGGCAACGGGTAGCAGCGCTCAAGAAAAGCATGAGAAATCAATCACGGTTTTTTGCCGGTATGCCTTCACAGGCCGCTTGCGAAGATGTCTCCGGTGAAGCGGGTTTCGATGGTGGGGGTTTGTGTGCCGCCCGTCATCGCATGCAGGCGGCGGCCAACGTAGTCGGTGAGCTCACCGATGCTCAGCATGCCGTTGGCGTCGCTGTCACCGTCACGTAAGGCCTCCAGAACGGCCTCGGTGAAAGCGCCGTTTTCCCATTCCGAAGACTCACGGGAGACTTGTGTGGCGTCCGACGAGGCCAGAACGGTGACGTTGCGCCGCGCCAGTTGCCGCAAAACGTCGCGCGGTGTGCCGAGTGACAGATCGGTGCCGGTTGCCGCGCCCGAGCTGCAGGTATCGAGGAGGAGCAGCACCCGTCCAACCTTGGACAAGGCCGAGATCTTGGCCTGCAATTGCGTTCCCGAGATGCCAGTGTCGATAATATGATTCGGCGTCTCAATCTCGGCACCGTGGGGCAACAGGAAATACTCGCCTTCGACCACGACGCCGTGCCCGGAGAAGGCGATGACAGCGATATCATTGCCGTCCGGTGCCGATGCCATACGCCGTGCAATCGCATCAAGCTGGTTGAGAATTGTACGCCGTGTCGCCTCTTCATCGCGCAGTGTAACATGATGACCCTGGCGATAGGGCCAGTCGCTCTGGCTCTTGAGCGCGGCGGCAATATCCGCCGCGTCGTCATCAGCCCAGCTGAGGTTGATCTGCGTGGCTTTCGCACCATAATCTGCGATTCCGACCGAGAGCACGTGCAGCTGCGCACCCGGGGCCAGCCCGCCGGTGAGCTTGCGGAAATCCGCGATCCGCTTGGCCTGATTTGCCGCGTGCACCGCATCGGGCGTGCCGCCCAGCGGCAGGACACGCCGGATCACATCGGGCTCGAAACTATCGCGAATCTCACCGGCCTGCAGCACTTGCGGCACCTGGTCCCAGCCGCGATTGACCACCCAGCGCAGGGCATGGCGGGCCCACAGGGTCGAGGCATAGCGGCCTTCAGGCTCCCAGACGACCCAGTTCTCGCCATCGGGATAGGGGAAGAGCGCAAGCAGTTCGACCCCATCCTCCATCCGGTGCCATCGGATCGTTCCATCGCCATAAGCGGCAACCACAAAGCGGCCGTCGCCTGAGATGTTGACCGCCCAGACGGTACCAGGGACCGCGCGGGCCCAAAGTTCGGTGCCGTCCTGATCGAAGGCACGGAGCAACCAAGAGGTGCCAAGGACAAAACTCTCGCCATCCGGGTGAATGGCAAGGCTGCGGGAGGTCTCGTAGCGTTCAAGTGGCAAAACGGTGCCGTTCAGACTGGGAGCATAACTGTTCAACCAATTCTCAACGGGCAGGCTGTCTTGCTCCGGAGGAAGAACGCGTCCGTCCTGATCCGGGGGAAGCATCTTGAGAGCGGCGATGTCAAAACGGCGGCGGTCTGTCTGACCAAAGATATGCGGGCCGAATTCCACCACCATGCCATCCTCGGAGACGGCGAAGTTGCCCATCTGACCGCGTGGATCAATCTGGCGGGGCTTGACCTGCCAGCGCGCAGATCCATCCGCTGCAATCACACCGAGCCAGGGGTCTTGAGAGGCCGTCAGCACGGCGCCTTCGGGCAGGGGCTTGAGGCTCATGATCGTACCTTTCCCCGCATTCAGCACCCGGCGCGGCCCCATGCCGCCGTCGCCCCAGGTAACAATTGCCCCCCCGCTACCATTGTTATAGCGCCCGCCCGCATAAAGCGTGCTGCCATCCGCCGACCAGGTGACAAAGGCGATATTCCCACCGCTGAGACCGCTCGTCTCTAGCGCTGGGAGCACCGCCAGTGTGGTGCCATCATAGAACCGCAGCTCTGGTGTATCGTTGAACCCAACCGCGACACGGCCATCTACGGGATGAAACGCCAGGCCAAATGGGCGCGGCAGATTCGTCTTCATCGCCTGCAACAGCGTCCCATCCGCTGCGTACAACCGGAGCTTGCCGTCATAGCTGGTTGTGGCCACGCGACCACCCGGCCCGAAGGCCACGCCATGGCTTCGATCTCCATAGTCCTGATCGCTCCAGGCCAGGTCCCAGGTCCCGCCCACTGCCTTGTCGTAGACCCGAATGCCGTTTCCCCCTCCCAGCGATGCCGCCAATCGTTTGCCATTAGGCGAAAAGGCCAGGTGAAGGACCACCTGCGGCAACCCAACCAGCCGATGGATCATGGCGCCGTCCTTCCGGTTGAAGAGGTAAATGTGTTGGTCGCCGGTTCTCATCCACCCCCCGGCGGCGATGGTCTGCCCATCCGGGCTGAGCGCCACCGCATAGACCTTGCCCACTTGACCTGGACCGACAGGCATACGAATGACACGCTCCAGCGCGCCATCCTCTAGCGACCAGACCCGCACCGTCTTGTCATGCGATCCGGTCACCGCATATTGCCCCCCTGCATCCACATCGGCCCGAATGATTGGCGCCACATGATGCCCCGGATCCAGGACCAGCACCGGGCGGTTGTAAAGCCCCGCTCCCTCGGCAAGCACCCCCGACATAGGACAGAGGACGCAGAAGAGAGCCGTGAGACCGATCAGGGTTGAATGGAGCCAAAGGCGGGCCATTTCGTGTCCTCCAACGCATTGCGGATGTTTTCACGACGGGTGTCGTCCTGATCCTCTTTCTTACTCCAGATCGACACAGCTGCCTCAATCAAGCTGCCGATTGTGCCTCCAATGACATCACCAATACCGCCCTTGGTTCCGTCTTCGTCGGCCGGTAACAGCTTCTCTGCTTTAGCGCAGTAGACGCGCCGCGCGGTCGTCGCTTCAGCGATCCGCTCCACGACGGTCTGCATGGCCAGGTCTTCCTCATCCTCAATCAAGGCCACCTGCAGATTTACAACAAGCCCATTATGTGAGGCACGCGCCGCCTCATACTCCCGCTCGGCCGCGATCAAGGCCGCCGTGTCGTCCGCCGGGGTGAGCTGTTTAATCACACGTGTGCAGGCCTCTGCCGTGAGCCTTTCGCGGGTAAGCAACTCGGTCGCTTCGGGCCATGCCATCTCGTTTTCTGTCTGGGCATTGAGCGGCGTGCTTGCCAGTGCGAGGGCAAGAATGATTGCGATGCGATTCATATACGGTCCTTTCACATGCCGCTTGCGAAGATGTCTCCGGTGAAGCGAGTTTCGATGGTGGGGGTTTGAAGACCGCTCGTCATCGCATGCAGGCGGCGGCCAACATAGTCGGTGAGTTCACCGATGCTCAGCATACCATTTCCATCGTCGTCACCCTCCTGGAACGCTTCGAGCACGGCTTCGGTGAAAGCGCCGTTTTCCCATTCCGAAGACTCACGGGAGACTTGTGTGGCGTCCGACGAGGCCAGCACGGTGACGTTGCGCCGGGCCAACTTCTGCAATACGCCGTGCGGGGTGCCCAGTGACTGACCGGCGCCCGTAGCTGCGCCTGAGCTGCAGGTGTCGAGCAGGAGCAGCACCCGTCCAACCTTGGACAGGGTCATGATCTTGGTCTGAAGTTCCGTGCCCGAGATCGCGCTACGTGACAGCCGGTTTGGCGTGGCGATGTCAACGCCGTGGGGCAGGAGGTAATATTCCTCACCGATAACAACACCGTGGCCCGAGAAGGCAATGACGGCAATATCATTGCCGTCTGGTGCCGACGCCATGCGCCGTGCAATTGCATCAAGCTGATCCAGGATCGTGACGGCCGTTGCCTCTTCATCGCGCAGTGTCACCTGATGGCCTTGTCGATAGGGCCAGTCGCCTTGGCCCTTGAGGGCGGCGGCAATATCCGCCGCATCGTCATCGGCCCAGTTGAGGTTGATCTGCGTGGCTTTCTCTCCATAGTCCGCGATCCCGACCGAGAGCACATGCAGTTGTGCGCCCGGGGCAAACCCGCCGGTGAGCTTGCGGAAATCCTCGATCCGTTTGGCTTGATTTGCCGCGTGCACCGCATCGGGCGTGCCGCCCAGCGGCAGGACGCGCCGGATTACATCGGGCACGAAACTGTCTCTGATATCACCAGCCTCCAACACCTGAGGCACCTGATCCCAGCCGAGATTGACCACCCAGCGCAAAGCATGACGGGCCCGCAGGGTCGAGGCATAGCGGCCCTCAGGCTCCCAGACGACCCAGTTCTCGCCATCGGGATACGGGAAAAGCGCAAGCAGCTCGATCCCGTCCTCCATCCGGTGCCAGCGGATCGTTCCATCGCCATAAGCAGCAATGACAAAACGACCATCACCTGAGATGTTAACCGCCCAGGCGACGCTAGGGCCTGGGCGGGCCCAAAGTTCGGTACCGTCCTGATCGAACATGCGGAGAGTCCAATCGGCGCCAAGGACAAAGCGCGCGCCATCGGGATGGATGGCAAGGCTGCGGGAGAACTCGTAGGGCTCAAGCAGCAGGATGGCGCCGTTCAGACTGGGCGTACGTCTGTCCTCCCAATTCTCGACCAGCAGGCTGTCTTGATCCGGAGGGTGAACGCGCCCATCCTGATCCGGGGGAAGCATCTTGAGAGCGGCGATGTCAAAACGGCGGCGGTCTGTTTCGCCCCAATATTCCGGCCCAAATTCCACAACCATACCGTCCTCGGAGACCGCAAAGTTGCTCATCTGCCCACGCGGATCGAACGTTTCGGGAACCATTTGCCAGCGCATAGACCCATCCGCTGCGATCACGCCAAGCCATGGATCGGCCGAGGCCGCCAGAACGGCGCCATCGGGCATGGGCTTGAGGCTCATGACTGTATTGTCCCCAGCCGACAATACCTGGCGCGAACCCATGCCGCCATGGCCCCAGGCCAGGACAGGACTCCCGCCGCCATCATCATAGCGCCCGCCCGCATAAAGTGTGCTGCCATCCGCAGACCAAGAGACTTCCGAAATGTCCCCAAAGTCGAGGTCGCTTGTGTCTGGCGCAGGCAATTTCTCCAGTGTTTCACCATCATAGATTCGCAGCTCTGTTGAGCCGCTGAACCCAACCGCGATGCGGCCGTCCATCGGGTGAAACGCCAAGCTAAAGGGTTCGGGCAGATCCGCCTCGATCGAGTTCAACAGCGTCCCATCCGCCGTGTAGAGCCGGAGCTTGCCGTCATAGCTGGTTGTGGCCACGCGACCACCCGGCCCGAAGGCCACGCCATTGCTTCGATCTCCATAGTCCTGATCGCTCCAGGCCAGGTCCCAGGTCCCGTCCACTGCCTTGTCGTAGACCCGAATGCCGTTTCCCCCTCCCAGCGATGCCGCCAATCGTTTGCCATTAGGCGCAAAGGCTAGATGATTGATCACATTCGGCTGCCCATCCAGTCGTTGGATCATGGCGCCGTCTTTCCGGTTGAAGAGGTAGATGTGTTGGTCACCGGTTCTCATCCAACCCCCGGCCGCGATGGTCTGCCCATCCGGGCTGAGCGCAACGGCATAGACCTTGCCAACATCCCCCGGTCCGACCGGCATGCGAATGACCCGCTCCAGCGTGTCATCAACCAGCGACCAGACCCGCACCGTCTTGTCATACGATCCGGTCACCGCATAGCGCCCCGCCGCATCCACGTCCGCGCGTCTGATCGGCGCCACATGATGCCCCGGATCCAGGACCAGCACCGGGCGGTTGTAAAGCCCCGCCTCCTGCGCTAGTGCCCCTGATAGGGGGCTGAGGGAGACCACGAGAACAATGCAATGTATAAATTTGCGCATCTCAAAACTCGTCAAACGTAATAATAATGGCGATAGACTAGCATAAATGCGGTATGAACGCTATTCATTGCGCCCTTAAGCCGACATGACGGAGGCCATGAAACTGAACAACTGTTTCAAAGACTGAAGGTCTGTCGGCGCAGCTTTTATTTCTCGAAATGCCGGAAGTGTTGAACCGCGCTTTCCTAAACTCCGCGCTCAGTGTGGGTATGAATCATTATGGTACGAAAAAGTGTTACCAGGCCTCAATTGTCGACCTGCGCTCATAAGATCGCGTCTGTGGGAACGACTACCATTTTGAGGGTTTGTGGCTGCTGGATACGCGCCATTCAGTTGCGACTAGGCGGTCAGAAGCACTGGCGGCGCAAAACTCGCTGTGCGCTCGCTGAGAGGCCGGCAGCAGGTGTCATCGGGCTGTGCAGCGAGTTAGAGGCCCGAAGACTTCGTAGCCGCTGAGAGGCGCTTACATCGCCTCTCCCGGAGTGGCATTTGCGCTTACGTTGGAGTTTGCCGCCGGCCCTGCTGAACCATCTGGCACATCATTGCTCTTTCCAAGCCTATTCTCCTCGGGGTATTCACCCATGAACGACACATGCGTGAAACTGAGTGTTCCGCACTCAAGTTCAGGTAATCAAAAAAATTAAAAAAGTTCTTTCCTCGGGACGACCGGCTCTGCTCGGCTGTGCCAACCTGTGCTCATCACCAACTGACTGAGTATGAAAATGACCCGACCTGCCGACAAGACACCAGCAACTTGCACATGCGGGGCAGAGCTGCCCGAGTACGCGGATCGCCAGACCTTGGCCAGAATTGTGTCGTCGCGCTACTTCCCAGTAACTGCGCGTACGATCCGTACATGGCCATTGACGGTTTGGCGCCCCAACAAGAAGGCCGTACACAAAGTCGCGGAAGTCTTGGCGCACGCTGAGCAGAAGATGAGAGAAGCTCCTGTATCGCGCCAAGGGCGCTAAATACAGGGCGTCAAAAAAACGCACGAGAGGCCGTTCAGCTATGCGTTGGACGGCCTTTTCACGTCACACTAGGCATCGCCCAACTCGGCCACCAGTTCTTCCAATGACGTTTGCTGGAGCATCGCGTTGGGATTGCCCGAGACCAAGGTTTCAAGATCATATCGCGTCAGTTCCGTCAGTTGGCGTTCTTTCGGGGCCTGAACTGATTCTGGGCGCTTGGGCGCGACCCAGCCCAGCCGGTCGAGGACGTCACGGGCAGCCTGCAGTCTGACTGACGCTGGGGCGGTTTCTGACATCATAACATCGCGCAAGACGCCCACGGCACTGGGGCCAAGGGCTTTGATCTGATCGTCCATGGCCGCGCGGATCATTTCCACAACGCCCACGTCGCGCAGCCATCTATAGCCCATGCTATGAGCCGACGACTTGGGAACACCGGCCATCAGCGCGGCTTGGGTGGCATTGCCACTTTGGACATATGCTTGTGCAAACGCCTGCCTCTTACCCCAATCAACTTTTGCCACGTTAGCCCCTATTCCTTGTTCTCACGTGGACTAAGCCTAAACCACCTAGTCGGCATGTTCGTCCCAGACTTGGTCTTCAATCCTCAACCTCGATCATAGTCTAGGGCGCTTCGCGTAGCTCCAACGGAGCGGAGCGCCCGTTCGGCTCCACGTCGCATATTGATGATGGCCAAGCCTTTGCCCCAGTCACCCATTTGAATATCGTAGTACCGTTGAAACCAGAGGCTACATGGCCGCGCATTCTACGCCGCTCCCTATTGTGACGGTCGAGTCGTGTAACCCTACTACCAAAGGCAGATGTGTGGACGCGCAAGTTGAGCCTTGCAAACGCATCGACATGGAAGGTGTGGCTTTCGCGGTTCAACCTTATTAAATCAACATATAGTGCATTGATAACCTTGACGTACTAAAAATGAGTAGTTACGCCTGACGTCGGCGTCGAGGACGCAAGACGGACGAACGACTTAGTTGAGGACGACTTGAGGCCGAAGCTGCGATGTAGCGCCTGCGGCGCTACGCAGCAGACGATGACCTATGATTGAATAGGTCATCGGTAAGCCGACGTCAGGCGTTTACAGAAATTTTTTAAATTCCTCCCCTTGTGAGACTGTGCGCCTTGGCACCCATGGTGTCCGATGCTTCCACCGTTGCCTACTCTGCTGTAGCAATCTCTGATTGCCCGTAGTCTGAAAAACCTGCCGCTCATCGTCCTCGCGTCGGGGAGGTAGACTATTCTGCGGGAGTCCCTTGGGCGGGGCGACCACCCCCCCCCCCGGGGGGGCATTAGAGAAATGCACCTTTTGACGCTGTCACTGGCATCAGGTCATCGCCAGCAGCAGTATGCTCCAAGTACCGCAACACATTGCTATCGCTTATCTCACATTACGAGGCTGAGCATTCATCCGGAAATACTCCGTAAAACCTCACTTTCCGCGCAGTCGTGCAGAATTTGCGCGGGTTAATCTGATGTTTTAATTGAAAAAAGTGGTGAGCCGTGCAGGATTCGAACCTGCGACCCACTGATTAAAAGTCAGTTGCTCTACCAACTGAGCTAACGGCCCACTCTTTTGTTGGATCTCTTCGACCCGCAGCGCTCTCTAGACCAAATTCCCGACTGGGTTCAAGGCCCTTTTCTGCGCCTCGTTTCGCCTTAGCCCGAAAGTTTCCGGCGACCCGATAGGCGGCCTAATTAGGGAGAGCCGCCGAAGGGGTCAACCCCTTTTTTGAGGAATCTTCGGGACAGGGTGGATTCATTCGAAGCGCGGCGCTATATGCCCGCCATGCAACGCTTTCGCGAAACCGGTTTGCCCTTCATGAAGATGCATGGGCTGGGCAATGACTTTGTCATTGTCGATGCACGCGCGCAATCCGTCGATGTCACGCCGGCTCTGGCGCAGGCAATTGGGCATCGGCAATTCGGGGTTGGGTTCGATCAGCTGGCGATCATCACGAACGGTGACGCTGATGCGCATCTGGTGTTCTATAATTCTGACGGTTCAACCTCTGCCGCCTGTGGAAATGCAACACGCTGCATTGCCCGTCATCTGATGGATGAGGCAGGTAAGTCCAGCCTCACGCTGTCGACGGAACGCGGCATCCTGTTTGCCGAAGACGCCGGAGAGGGGCTGACGTCCGTCAACATGGGCCAGCCTCAGCTTGTTTGGCGGGAAATCCCACTGGCCGAAGACGTGGAAACGCTGGAACTGCCAATCGAAGGCGCTCCTACGGCAACCGGGATGGGAAACCCGCACTGCACATTTTTTGTCGAAGACGCCGAATCGGTCCCGCTGGAGCAGTTTGGCGCGCGCTATGAATATCATCCGCTGTATCCCGAACGTACCAACGTGCAGGTGGCGCAGATCATCGGCCCGGACCACATCCGTATGCGTGTCTGGGAGCGCGGCGTGGGCGTTACCCTTGCCTCAGGGTCTTCATCCTGCGCGACGGCGGTTGCAGCGGCCCGGCGCGGCCTGACGGGGCGCAAAGTTCAGATCGAACTTGATGGCGGGACGATCTGGATCGACTGGCGCGAGGACGGTGTCTGGATGACCGGCCCGACATGTCATGTGTTCAGCGGAACTCTGACACCTGAATTTCTGGGGGCAGGGGAATGAAGCCTCCGAAATTCACCACGCTTGGATGTCGCCTGAACGCTTATGAGACCGAGGCGATGAAGGAACTGTCGCAACAGGCGGGTCTTAGCGATGCGGTGATCGTAAACACCTGCGCGGTGACGTCCGAAGCGGTCCGTAAGGCCCGCCAGGAAATCCGCAAGCTTCGGCGTGAGAATCCGGACGCGCGCCTGATCGTCACCGGTTGCGCGGCGCAAACCGAACCCGAGACCTTTGCGCAAATGGACGAGGTGGACGCGGTCATCGGCAATTCCGAGAAGATGCGACCCGAGACGTGGAAAGGCATGGCCGCAGATTTCATAGGTGAGACCGAGGCGGTGCAAGTTGACGATATCATGTCCGTCACCGAAACCGCAGGTCATCTGATCGACGGCTTCGGCACTCGCTCGCGCGCCTATGTTCAGGTTCAGAACGGATGTGATCACCGCTGTACCTTCTGCATCATTCCTTATGGCCGTGGGAACTCTCGCAGTGTTCCGGCAGGGATCGTCGTGGATCAGATCAAACGCCTTGTGGAAAAAGGGTATAACGAGGTTGTGCTGACCGGGGTTGACCTGACCTCGTGGGGGGCCGACCTGCCTGCGCAGCCCAAACTTGGCGATCTGGTTATGCGAATTTTGAAACTGGTTCCGGACCTGCCGCGTCTGCGCATCAGCTCGATCGATTCGATCGAAGTGGATGAGAACCTGATGCGGGCGATTGCCACCGAACCCCGCCTGATGCCACATCTGCACCTGTCGCTGCAGCATGGCGACGATCTGATCCTGAAACGGATGAAGCGCCGCCACCTGCGCGACGACGCGATCCGCTTTACAGAAGAGGCGCGCAAGCTGCGCCCCGATATGACTTTTGGGGCCGACATCATCGCAGGCTTCCCGACGGAATCCGATGCGCATTTCGAAAATTCCCTCAAGCTTGTCACCGACTGCGATCTGACCTGGCTGCATGTGTTTCCCTATTCCAAACGCGAAGGCACGCCTGCTGCACGCATTCCCCAGCAAGTGAACGGCAATATCATCAAGGAACGCGCTGCCAGGCTGCGGGACGCGGGTGCAGCGCAGGTTGAGAGGCATTTGGCGGCACAGGTTGGCAGAACCCACAGCATCCTGATGGAAAACCCGCATATGGGCCGGACAGAGCAGTTTACCGAAGTGGAATTCAACAATCCCCGGGTCGAAGGTTCAGTGATTTCGGCAACTATAACAGGTGTGTCTGGCGAGCGCCTGTGCGGAGAATAAGCACTCTGTACCACCGGAATTCCACTGACCCGGACCATCCGCCAGATTTATTGCTCTGCCTCAAACATTGACTCGGAAACTCTGCGCGCCTTACGATTTCAGACGTTTTTCCGAGTGAGGTAGTTATGAAACCAAGTAAATTTGCGCTCGTCGCGATACTTTGCGTCTTTTCCAGTACAGCGTTTGCAGAAGGGCTTCCGGCAGGTGTCTGGAAGACAAAAGTAAGCTCCAAGAACCCGTTCACACTGACGATGAACGTCACAAATGGTCAGGTCACGATTCCGGATGGCAAGGTGGGAACCAGCACGGCCACCAAGGTTTCCACGCTCAAATCGACTGCCTCGTCGATGGTGGTCAAAATCGAATTCACCGGGGGAAATTGTGGCAAGAACTCACACGGCACCCTCAACCTCGACAAAAACAATAAGGGCAAGTGGCGCGGTAAATGGAAAGGGTTGTGCGCAAGTCGCGGCGTGAACTTCAACGCCAGCGCAAATGCCAAGCCGCCCGCAGGAAGCTGAGCCCAAAAACAAAGGCTCCGCAGACCAGCTGCGGAGCCTCCAATTCCAAGCGTTTGGCCGCTTAGCTTAGCTTCTTGCCCTTGACGGGTGCCCACAGGCGCTTGTTGGTCAGGTACAGCAGTACAGACAGCCCGATCAGGAACAGCACACCAACAAATCCGGCATTCTTGCGAGCCATCATTTTGGGTTCTGCGGTCCACATCAGAAAGGCCGCGACATCCTCGGACATCGCTTCGACGGTGTTTTCATGACCATCGGCAAACTCGACCTGCTCGTCCGACAGCGGCGGTGCCATCGAAATCCAGCCGCCGGGGAAGGCGGTGTTTTCGTACAGGATGGTGCCTGCTTCTTCCTTTTCCTCGCCGGTATAGCCGTCCAGCAGCGAGGCGATGTATTCCGCACCGCCCATGCCCTTGAACAGCTGGTTGATCCCCAGACCGTAAGGGCCGTGGAACCCGGCGCGGGCCTTGGCCATCAGGCTTAGGTCGGGTGCGCCAACACCATCGTTGACCGGGAAGTGATCGGTTGGCAGTGCCGGACGGAAATCGTCAAGCTCGGGGTCGAACACCTCAAAGTTCTGGGCCGCATAGGCGCGGACCGCTTCTTCGCTCAGGCCAACGCCGTCCTCATCGGACAGCGTGCGCAAGGGCACATAGCGCAGGCCGTGGCAGGCCGCGCAGACCTCGGTATAGATCTGCAGGCCGCGTTGCAGCTGATGCTGATCGTAGGTGCCGAACGGACCTTCGAACGAGAACGCAAAGTCCTCGATGTGCTGCTCACCGCCACCTGCCGCAAAGGTCGAGGCGGGCGCAAGGGCCAGAGCTGCAGCAGCGCCGATTGCAAGTTTCTTGAACATGATTTCCAGTCCCTCTTACTCGGCGGGCGTGGCGTCGGCGTCAGCCTTGCCATAGTGCGCGTTGAAGTCTTCTTCGATGGTGTCCGGCTGCGCCTCGGGCTTCTCGATCACACCCAGGATCGGCAGGATCACGAAGAAGTAGGCGAACCAGTAGGCGGACGCGATCAGCGAGAAGGTCGCATAGGGCTCCTCGGCGGGCATCGCACCCAGCCACATCAGGGCGAAGAAGTCGATGACCAGCAGGTAGAACCACCACTTGAACATCGGACGGTATTTGCCCGAACGTACGCTCGATGTGTCCAGCCAGGGCGCCAGCGCCATCGCGAGGATCGCACCGAACATCGCAATCACACCAAAGAACTTGGCGTCGATGATGCCACCGGTGATGAAGCTTGCGAACTGAACGACCCAGACTTCACCGGTAAAGGCGCGCAGGATCGCGTAGAACGGCAGGAAGTACCATTCAGGCACGATGTGTGCAGGCGTAACCAGCGGGTTGGCTTCGATATAGTTGTCAGGGTGGCCCAGGTAGTTCGGCATGTAACCGACGATGGCCCAGAAGATCACCAGAACAATCGCCAGTGCGAACAGGTCCTTGATCACGAAATACGGCCAGAACGGCAGCGTATCCTTCTCGGCCTCGGCCTTGGATCCGCGGCGAACCTCAACACCCGTGGGGTTGTTGTTGCCGGTGGTGTGGAAGGCCCAGATATGCACCACAACCAGTGCCGCGATAACGAACGGCAGCAGGTAATGCAGCGAGAAGAAGCGGTTCAGCGTGGCGTTGTCCACCGCCGGTCCGCCCAGCAGCCAGGTCTGGATCGCGTCACCCACAAACGGGATCGCGCCAAACAGGCCGGTGATCACGGTCGCACCCCAGAAGGACATCTGACCCCAGGGCAGAACATAGCCCATGAACGCAGTGCCCATCATGCAGAGGTAGATCAGCATCCCGATGATCCATGTCACCTCACGCGGCGCCTTGTAGGATCCATAGAAAAGGCCGCGGAAGATGTGAATGTAGACCGCAACAAAGAACAGCGACGCGCCGTTCATGTGCAGATAGCGCAGCATATAGCCGCCATTCACGTTGCGCATGATGTGCTCGACGCTGGCAAAGGCCAGATCGACATGCGGGGTGTAGTGCATCACCAGAACGATGCCGGTGACGATTTGCAACGCAAGGCAGAATGCCAGAACGATGCCCCAGATCCACCACCAGTTCAGGTTCTTGGGGGTGGGAATCATGAGGGTGTCATACAAAAGGCCTACGATGGGCAGGCGGCTGTTCAGCCACTTTTCGCCATTCGTCTTCGGCTCATAATGATCGTGCGGAATACCGGACATAGGCGCGTCTCCTTATCCCAGCTTGATGGTGGTTTCGTCGACGAACTCGGCGACAGGCACATGCAGGTTCTCGGGCGCGGGGCCCTTGCGGATACGTCCGGACGTATCATAGTGCGAACCGTGGCAGGGACAGAACCAGCCGTGATAATCACCGGCGCCGTCACCCAGAGGCACACAGCCAAGGTGCGTACACACACCCATCATCACCAGCCACTCACCCGCTTCGTCCATCGAACGGTTCTCGTCGGCCGCATCCAGACCGGGCTTGTTGGCGTTGCGGTCGTCCTGGTCAGGCAGTTCCGAGATTTCGACGGCGCGTGCTTCGTCAATCTCTTCCTGCGTCCGGCGACGGATGAAAACCGGTTTACCCAGCCATTTCACGGTGATCTGGGTTCCGATCTCGACACCGCTCACATCCACGCGGATTGAGGACAGCGCCTGAACGTCAGCCGAAGGGTTCATTTGGTTGACCAGAGGCCAGACAACGGCCCCCGTGGCTACGACACCTGCGCCGCCAGCGACGTAGTAGAGGAAATCTCTGCGGGTGCCTTCGTGGTCTTCTGCGTGGGACACGAGGTTTTCTCCGAATTCCAGCGCCCGGGCTTAACGGGCAAACATGCATCAGTACCGCATCAAAGCGGCATCTCATCGCGGCTATCTATCCGGGAGAAAACGGTTCGTCCAGCGGTCATAGGCGCGCACTACGCCGCATCTGGTCTTTCATGTCGCAACGCGGACACATAATTTCAAGAATATCCCCTAAAAACACGCGGACTAACGCCTGTTTCAGTGCGACATGAAAACCCTGTCCCGGCGTTTCCGGCTGATTCGTTTGCCCGAGGCCAGATTGGGACCGGCCATCTAAAATTTTGTCCTTGTCAGTTGCAGTTTTCACTCTGGAAAAACCGCCTGATCCTGACGCATTCTCCACGTACCCAAGATGCTAGATAAAGTGTTATTTTAAATAGATATTTTCGCAGGCGCAGTTTGCCAAATTCCCTGTTGCACTTTTAGCGTGAAACCCCATAACGCGAATCGCGCGAACGCCAGTTGGGGACACCAAAATGATTACAAAAACTCTAACCGCAATTTTGCTCGTGCTGACAAGCGGCGCACCGGCTCTGGCTGCTGGTGACCCTGCAAAAGGTGAAAAACTGTATAACCGGTGCTCGTCCTGCCATGCGATCATCAAGGATGGCGAAGTTCTGGTGAAAGGCGGAATTACCGGGCCGAATCTGTATGGCGTCATCGGTCGCGTTGCCGGAGCCGAGCCCGATTACCGCTATGGCAGTGAGCGTTTGCCAGTGGGTATGTTTACCGACGACATGATCCGCGCAGGCGAACAGGGCCTTGTCTGGACCGAGGAAAACATTGCGACCTACGCCAAGGATCCGATCGGTTTCATCCGTGAATATCTGGACGACGACACCGCCCGCCCGAACATGAGCGTCAAGCTGAAGAAAGGCGCCGAGGATATCTCGGCATATATCGCGACATTCAGCAGTCACTGACAATCAGGAACTTGCGTGCTTCTGTTTCACTCCCGTGTTTGGCTTGTCCAAACTGGAACGTTTGTGGGGGGAGAGTTAGCGGTATAGCAGCCGCTTATGAATTGACCGGCGAGTGCCGAGGAGGGGTCGCCGGTCATTGTTGTGTGTCGCCATCGGTATCACAGCATAGATTTGTTCAAAACAGTCTCTAATAAGGGGATTCAATCACCACATCCCCAATGGGAATGCTCAGGCCAATCGACGAGATACCTGCCCAGACCATTACGCTGTTCTCTGGGACATGCGCTCAGCCGTCCCCGATATTCGTCATTGGGCAACCCATTGAAACAGGCTTGCTTCATGAAGGTTTCATGATCCCGTTGCGGCAGGGGTTGCACCTGTCGCAGCATTCGGGAAAGTTGAGCCATGGAAAATGCATCCTTCCCAAGTTGGCCCGATGTCGCCCCGCGTCTGATCGCCGTCGCAGCAGGACGTGAGCCTGCGGATCTGGTGATCCGCAATGGAATTTGGATCAATGTCCATTCCAGAGAGGCACTTACCGGGTATTCCGTCGCAATAGCCGAGGGGCGGGTGGCTTTTGTCGGCCCGGACGCCTCGCACTGCACAGGGTCGGAAACCCGGATCATCGAGGCGAACGGGCGGTATATGATACCCGGTCTGTGTGACGCGCATATGCACATCGAATCCGGGATGCTGACACCGGCGGAATTCGCCAGAGCCGTTATCCCGCATGGCACAACGTCGATGTTCACTGACCCCCACGAGATTGCCAACGTTCTGGGCCTTGATGGCGTTCGGATGATGCATGACGAGGCGCTGATGCAACCGGTGAACATCTTTACCCAGATGCCTTCGTGTGCACCATCCGCGCCCGGGCTGGAGACAACCGGGTACGAGATCACGCCCGAAGATGTTGCCGAAGCGATGACATGGCCCGGCATTATCGGCCTGGGCGAGATGATGAATTTTCCCGGCGTCTCCAACGCAGACCCCAAGATGCTGGCCGAGATTGCCGCGACACAACGCGCTGGCAAGACTGTTGGTGGCCATTATGCCTCGCCCGATCTGGGGCCGAATTTTGCCGCATATGTCGCGGGTGGCCCGGCCGATGATCACGAGGGGACCTGCGAAGCCGACGCAATCGCGCGTGTACGTCAGGGGATGCGGTCGATGATGCGACTGGGCTCGGCCTGGTATGACGTCGAAAGCCAGATTACGGCGGTGACGCAAAAGGGGTTGGACCCGCGCAACTTCATCCTGTGCACGGATGATTGCCATTCGGGCACTCTGGTCAATGAGGGCCATATGAACCGCGTCGTGCGCCACGCTATTGCCTGTGGATGCGATCCGCTGGTGGCGCTGCAGATGGCGACGATCAATACCGCAACCCATTTCGGGCTGGAACGCGAGATCGGCTCGATCACGCCGGGGCGGCGGGCGGATATCATCCTAAGTTCCGATTTGCGCGAACTGCCTGTCGAATTGGTGATCGCACGCGGGCAGGTTGTCGCGGAAAACGGCTCTATTACGGTGGATTGTCCGCATCTTGACTGGCCGGACTCGGCGCGGAACACAGTTCACCTTGGGCATACATTGCGAGCCGAAGACTTTGAAATCCAAGCATCAGAAGGTGCCAACAGGGTCCGGGCCAATGTTATCGGTGTCGTGGAAAATCAGGCCCCGACCAAAGCGCTGAAGAAGGAACTGCCGGTGATTGGTGGTCTGGTTGAAGGCGAGGGCGACACCTGCCAGATCGCGCTGGTGGAACGTCACCGCGCCACTGGCGGGGTAACCAATGCCTTCGTGTCAGGCTTTGGGTATCAGGGCCGAATGGCCATGGCCTCGACCGTGGCGCATGACAGCCACCACATGATCGTCGTCGGCACGGATCGCGAACAAATGGCACTGGCCGCCAACCGGCTGGCCGAGGTCGGTGGCGGCATCACCATTTTCCGGGACGGCAAGGAACTGGCGCTTGTGGAACTGCCGATCGCCGGATTGATGTCTGACAGCCCCGCAACCGAAGTCGCGGCCAAAGCGCAGGCGATGGTTGACGCAATGCAGGCGTGTGGTTGTGACCTGAACAATGCGTATATGCAGCATTCCCTGCTGGCCCTGGTCGTGATTCCGGAACTCAGAATTTCCGACCTTGGGCTGGTGGATGTGCGCACCTTCGAAAAGATCGACCTTTTGGAACCGCTTGCATGACAACAATAAGAACACCGGAAACCGCTGACGCCGAAAGCTTTACCGACCCCGTTGCTGCAGTCGCGCGTCTGGAGGAATTGTATGAAAGAGCTATCAGCTTTTTATGCGACGGGTTTTCCGAAGCGATCGAAAACGGAGCACCAGTTGGGCGGTACAGAGCCTACTACCCGGAAATTCGCATAAAAACGCTGTCCTATGCGCAAGTCGACAGTCGACTGAGCTTTGGTCATGTCTCGGAACCCGGCACGCATGCCACAACAGTAACGCGGCCAGATTTGTTTCGGTCCTATCTGACTCAGCAGATTGCATTGTTGATAAAGAACCACGACCAACCGGTCGTGATCGGTCCCTCAAAGACACCAATTCCTGTGCATTTCGCCGTTGCAAACAACCCCGATCTGGTGGTGCCGCATCAGGGGGCCGCAGGGTTTACCCTGCGCGATGTTTTTGACGTGCCCGATCTGACCACAACAAATGACGACATCGTCAACGGCGTCCACGAACCGGACAACGGTGTCGGGCCGCTGGCATTGTTCACTGCCCAGCGCATCGATTATTCTCTGGCGCGTCTTGCGCATTATACGGCTACGGACGCGCATCATTTCCAGAATCACGTTCTGTTCACCAACTATCAGTTCTATGTTTCAGAGTTCGAGAGCTACGCCAGATCGCAACTCGCTGATCCGGCCAGCGGCTACACCAGTTTTGTCTCGACCGGTAATATTGAGATCACCGATGCCGACACCCCGGTCGAGCTTCCGCTGAAACTGCCCCAGATGCCCACCTATCACCTCAAGCGTGAGGATGGGTCAGGGATCACTCTGGTCAATATCGGTGTCGGTCCGTCAAACGCCAAAACCGCAACCGATCATATTGCCGTTCTGCGCCCACATGCCTGGCTGATGGTCGGGCACTGTGCCGGGCTGCGCAATACGCAGGCCCTTGGGGATTTTGTTCTGGCCCATGCCTATCTTCGCGAAGACAAGGTGCTGGATGATGATTTGCCGGTTTGGGTGCCCATTCCGCCTTTGGCGGAAATCCAGATCGCGCTTGAACAGGCGGTGGCTGAGGTTACCGAGCTGGAAGGGTATGAGCTGAAGCGGATCATGCGAACCGGAACCGTGGCCTCTGTCGACAACCGGAACTGGGAACTGCGTGAACATACCGGACCGGTTCAACGGCTCAGCCAGTCGCGCGCAATTGCGCTGGACATGGAAAGCGCGACCATCGCCGCAAACGGCTACCGATTCAGGGTGCCCTACGGCACATTGCTTTGCGTTTCGGACAAGCCCCTGCACGGCGAATTAAAGCTTCCGGGCATGGCATCCGCCTTTTATAACACGCAGGTAAGCCGTCATCTGGCCATCGGAATTCGTGCGATGGAGCGGCTGCGCGGTATGCCTCTGGAGCGTTTACACAGCCGGAAATTGCGTTCTTTTGACGAAACGGCCTTCCTCTGAAGCAAAAAAGCAACGAAATCCCCATATTTTTGGGGTTTTCTACGCTACTATTCGTTGTGTTCCACCACAATATCCCGTTAGAGTTACGCGGTGAGGCCCTATGGATCGGGCACTGTAAGGAGACCAAGAAATGGCAAAGCCTATGACCAAAACTCAGCTGGTTACTGCTCTCGCTGAGGAAATGGGAACTGACAAGAAATCCGCAAACGCCGCGCTGGAAGCAATCACCGGCCTGATCACCCGCGAAGTATCCGCTGGTGGCGCCGTGACCCTGCCCGGTGTTGGCAAGATCTATTGCCGTGAGCGCCCCGAGCGCCAGGTGCGCAACCCGGCCACCGGCGAGACCTTTACCAAAGAAGCCGACAAAGTGGTGAAGATGACCATCGCCAAGGCTCTGAAAGACAGCGTGAACGGCTGATTCAAGCTCAAAGACGCCAGATCAAGGGTCGCCTACGGGCGGCCCTTTTTCTTTGTCACACAGCGAACCGGTTGTCTGAAAGTAATCACAAGGCCCATGACAATTTTATCCGAACGCAGCGCCCGCGTCGGATACAGTCAGGCCTTGATAACCGACTTGGAAAATGGAGTGGTGGCATGAACCGATTCACAGGTGGCTGCGTTTGCGGCAATGTGCGCTTTACTGCGTCGGGAAACCCGGACCGGGTTGGAATCTGCCATTGCCTGGATTGCCGCAAACACCACGGTGCTTTGTTTTACGCGGCTGCGATATACCCGATTGGCGCAGTCGAAGTCGAAGGTGAGACCAGTGATTACCTCGGGCGGCACTTTTGCCCGCATTGCGGCTCATCTGTTTTTGCCCGCAGTGGTGATGAGATCGAACTGCATCTCGGCTCTCTCGATGCACCCAGCCAACTAAAGCCCGAATACGAATGCTGGAGCGTCCGTCGCGAGGATTGGTTGCCCCCGTTTCCAGACATGAAACGCTTTGAACGTGATCGGGACGATGCTGATCGCCCCAACCGATAATCCTTTGCCCGGGAATTAGGATCACCCGTGTCATCGGGTGCTTGCGGCCAGCCCTGAAATAAGGAACAGTTCCGGCGTTCAGAGGGGGGAGCGTTGTGGATATCCGTGCCATAGCCATGGGGCTGGCCTTTGCCTTTATCTGGTCTTCTGCATTCACGTCGGCACGGATCATCGTGGTCGACGCCTCACCTCTGTTTTCCCTTGCCGTGCGATTTCTGATCTCCGGTATCCTGGGTGTCGCGATTGCAAGGGCGATGGGGCAAAGCTGGCATATGACACGTTCCCAATGGCGCGCGACAATACTGTTCGGAATTTGCCAGAATGCCCTTTATCTGGGTCTGAATTTCTACGCCATGCAGACGATCGAAGCCTCAGTTGCGGCGATCATTGCCTCGACAATGCCCTTGCTCGTCGCGCTGGCGAGCTGGTTGTTCTTCAAAGAAAATCTGCGCCCGCTTGGCGTGATCGGCCTGTTTGCCGGATTTGCAGGTGTCGCCCTGATCATGAGCAGCCGGATCGGCGCCGGAATAGACATGTTTGGCGTCACCTTGTGCTGCATAGGTGCGTTGGCGCTGACCTTTGCAACCCTGGCCGTGCGCGGAGCCACATCCGGCGGGAACTTCATGATGGTCGTTGGACTGCAGATGTTTGTCGGCTCTGCCGTGCTGTTCGTGGCCGCCCCGTTTTTTGAGACAATTTTCGTACACCCAACCGTGCCGCTGGCACTGGCCTTCGTGTATACGACACTGTTTCCGGGTTTGGTCGCAACTCTGATCTGGTTCCTCCTGCTGAACCGGATTGGCGCCGTTCGCGCCGCAACCTTTCACTTTCTCAACCCCGTATTCGGAGTCACAATTGCCGCGATATTACTGGGTGAGAAACTGGGGCCACTGGATGCAGTCGGGGTGGCGGTGACGACTTTGGGCATTCTGGCGGTTCAGCTGTCCCGGCAACCGGCTGTCAAAACGGCCTGAATTGCGCACGACTGCGCGAGGGGCGTGAAACATGCCTTTGCTTTCCACGCCTGAACCCCATTTACTGCGACAGAACCTGAAAGACGGAGGAGCAATGACCCGATACACCAAAGACCCCGACGCCATCGCTGCCCTCTCGGCCGAGGAATATCACGTCACGCAACGCAGCGGCACCGAACGCCCCGGTACGGGTAAATATCTGAGTAACAAGGAACCGGGCATTTACGTGGACATCGTCTCGGGCGAGCCCCTGTTTGCCTCAAGCCACAAATACGAATCCGGTTGCGGCTGGCCAAGTTTTACCAAGCCGATCATCCACGAGCATGTGCAGGAGTTCGAGGATCGCACTTTGGGCATGATCCGGACTGAGGTACGGTCAAAACACGGCGACAGCCATCTGGGCCATGTGTTTCCGGACGGTCCACGGGAACATGGTGGGCTGCGCTATTGCATAAATTCTGCCGCCCTTCGGTTCATTCACCGTGACGACATGGAAACCGAAGGATATGCAGAATATCTGATCCACGTGGAGGACATCACATGAGCGAACAACGCGCCGTTCTCGCCGGAGGCTGCTTCTGGGGTATGCAGGACTTGATCCGCAAACTGCCGGGGGTTACCCGCACGCGTGTCGGCTATACCGGCGGCGACGTGCCAAACGCGACCTACCGCAACCACGGCACACACGCCGAAGGGATCGAGATCTGGTTTAACCCCGCGCAAACCTCTTATCGTGAGTTGCTAGAGTTCTTCTTTCAGATCCACGACCCGACGACGGTGAACCGTCAGGGCAACGATGTCGGAATGAGCTACCGGTCAGCCATCTATTTCGTCGATGACGCACAGAAACAAACGGCTTTGGACACGATTGCCGATGTGGATGCCAGCGGCTTGTGGCCGGGCAAGGTTGTGACGGAAATTGAACCGGTCGGTGACTTTTGGGAAGCCGAACCGGAACATCAGGATTATCTGGTGCGTATTCCAAACGGCTACACCTGCCATTTCCCACGTCAGGACTGGGTGCTGCCGAAACGCACGGATGCGGCGGAATAAGTCAGATCGGGCAATGCCCCTTCTCGGCGGAAGGGGCATTTAGCCGATAGCGACCCGAGGCCGTCCGCTTGCCTCGACGGTCAGGGTGCCCTCTACAAAAACGTCGCGCCCCTCGACGCTGACCGTGCGGATATCCCGATCCACCAGAACCCTGATATCCTCGGCGCCTGCATCTCGCGCAGCACCCTCTGCTTCTGTGCGCAAAACAGTCTCTAACAAGGCCAAAGCTTCGTCGGTCTCGCCAAAATCCTGCGGTCCGCTTTCCAGATGAACCCTGTAGCGGCCTTCCGAGGGCGAGGTGACGGTTCCGGCGCGCTTGAACGTGACACGGCCAACAACAGCGCCGATCGCATTCGCTACGCCCGCATGTTTCGGCAGGATCATGTCACAGTGCAGTCGCTCGCCAACGGCCGGGTAATAGCTGGGTGCCGAGGCACCCAATCCAACCACGGCGACATTCAATCCCGCATCCAATGCCAACAACCCGCGATGTCTGGCCAGCCCCCTGTGCGTCAGAACATGCCGCGCTAGGTCCTGTGGTGGTATGCCGAACTCCTCGCGTTCCTCTGCGAAAGCAGTCTCTAACAAGGTCAATGCGGTCTGTTCCGTTAGTTGATCGACGATCATTTGCGCCAGAACGTCTGGTGACTTTGCCAGCAGATCGCCTGACCCAACACGCTTGCGCGCAAAAAGCTCCAACGCCTTTCGCGCCGCGTCCCGGTCCCACTCATTCAAGCGGCCAAGCACATGACTTGCATCCGATGGCGTAACGCCCGAAATCTGAATGACGCCCCGATCCACGAGGCGCGTCAGCGCCCCGTGCTCCATTCGGGTACGCAGCAGCGCGCTCAGTGGCAGAACCTGATCGCCCAGACGCTGCAACAGGGCGTCCTCACGCTGGCCGACACCATCCGCGCGAATTCCCGGCACACGCCGCGCAAATCGCGTATCGTGTTCGCCAACCGTCGTTGCCCGCAATTGCTCGTCCAATACGGCGTGCACAACATCGGGTGCTTCCATCGCGATCAGTGAAACGGGCAGGACCCGGCGCGGACCCAGAAAAACACCGCCCGATAGGCCTTGGGTGACTACGTGCACCTGGCTGTCCCCTCCCAGCCCGTGCGTGCGCATTGCCACCGCTTCGACCATGGTTCGAAACCCGCCAACCTGAGCCCCTGCTGGGTCGATGGCGGGTTTGCCATCCCTGATCAGCGCCACATCCGTAGTCGTGCCGCCAATATCGGACACCAGTGCATTTTCAGCACCGGTCAACCATCGCGCGCCTACAATTGACGCGGCAGGACCGCTGAGAATGGTCTCAATCGGGCGTTCCCGTGCCTGCTCAGCACTCATCAGAGCCCCGTCGCCCCGCACGACCATCATGGGCGCATCAATTCCAAGGGTGCGTAATGTGTCCTGCGCGCGACCGATCAACCCATCAATCATACCGATCAGGCGGGCGTTCAATACTGCCGTAACCGCCCGCTTGGGGCCGTTAAGCTTGGCTGATAGTTGGTGCGAACACGTCACCGGTGCGCCGGTACGTTCCATGATGATCTTAGCGGCTTGCAATTCTTGCGCCGGATTACGGGTCGCAAACTGGGCTGCGATAGCGAACCCCGAAATACCGTCGTGGGTATCCAGAAACTTTTCCAGCGCCGCGATATCAAGGGGGGCAACCTCCCCCCCGGCATGGTTATGCCCGCCAGAGATCACCACAGCCGGATCGCCCTTCAGAGCGTCTTTCAGCCCGTGCTTATCCAGATCGGCTTCGCGAAAGCCAATGTAGATCAGGGCAACGCGCCCGCCTTGACCTTCGACCAATGCGTTGGTGGCCAACGTCGTAGACAACGATGCCAGCGAAATCTGGTCGGGCCGAACCGAGGCCTCGGTCATCACTGCAGAAATCGCCTTGCCCACACCAATTGCCAGATCCGCCCGGGTGGTGAGGGACTTGGCCGAGGCGATAACCTCTTTCTCGTCCCGGATCAGCACCGCATCCGTGTAGGTTCCGCCCGTATCAACACCCAAAGCCAAAGCCATCGGCGCCCTCCATCTGTTCGCTGAGAGAGAGGTGTAGCGGCTGAGAACGGCGCGTCCAGTCTGTTTGCGGCATTATGACAATTGATTAACCGCCCATCGTGCCGCGTCGGAAACAGTGGGATCGGGATCATCGGTAAGCGCAGCGGCGACGGGCAACAACCCAGCACTGCCTGAATTGCCAATCGCATAAAGAACATTACGCACAAACCGGTCTCGTCCGATCCGTTTTATGGGCGAGCCTGAGAACTTCGTCCTGAACGCTGCATCGTCCAGAACAGCCAGTTCCGCCAGATCAGGCGCCATCAGATCGTCTCGCGCGGAATAGCGCATGTCACTGGCTTCAACCGCAAACTTGTTCCACGGGCAGGCCGCCAGACAATCATCGCACCCGTATATCCGATTGCCCAGTTTCGCCCGCAATCCCTCGTCCACCGGGCCTTTGTGTTCAATTGTAAGGTAAGAAATGCAGCGTCGCGCATCCAGTTGATATGGCGCCGGAAAAGCGTCGGTCGGGCAACTGTCCAGACAGGCCCGGCATGAGCCGCAGCGATCCATCTCAGCCGGATCGGCAGGTAGTTCCAAAGTGGTAAAAACAGAGCCTAAAAAGGCCCAATTCCCCCAATCCCGGCTGACCAGATTGGTGTGTTTGCCCTGCCACCCCAACCCCGCTGCCTGCCCCAGCGCTTTTTCCGGTACCGGAGCGGTGTCCACAAACACCTTAACCTCACCTCCGCCTTCCGCGATCAGCCAGCGGGCAAGCCGCTTGAGTCGCTTCTTGACCAGGTCATGATAATCCTTGTTTTGCGCATAGACCGATATTGCTCCGGCCTCGGGGTCATTCAGAATCCGGGTCGGGTCGTGCTCCGGCGTATAGCTTTCTGCCAGCATGATCACGGATCGCGCCTCGGGCCATAGTGCCGACGGATCACCGCGCCAATGGGTGCGTTCGGACATCCAGGCCATCTGCCCGTGAAACCCGGCCTCCAGAAACGCGTCCAACCGCCCGGGTACCAGCGGCACATCCCACGGGCGGCAGATCCGACAGGATACAAACCCCTCAGACACGGCCTGCGCCACCAACTTTTCCTTCAGTTCCAATCCGTCCTTCATCTGGCAAAAAATACTCTCGGGGGTCCGGGGGCAGACGGCCCCCGGTTCCGCACCTGAATATCAGAAATCCAGATCGGCGTAATGGGTCGGCGGACGGAAGCCCGGTACTTGATCCGCCAGAATTGATCGGAATGCCGGGCGCGACTTGATCTTGGCATACCAGTCCCTGACCACCTGAGACCGGTTCCAGTCCACATCCGAGATGTAGTCCAGTGCCGACAGATGCGCGGCAGCCGCAAAATCCGCAAGCGTCATCTGATCCCCTGCCAGCCAGCGGCGATGATCCAGCAGCCAGGCCATATAATCCAGATGGTATTTGATGGCGCGCGCGCCTTCCTTCACGTTCTTGCTGTCCGGATACCCCGCGCCGGTCACCTTCTTGTTGACCCGCTCGTACAACAGTTTCGATGTCACTTCGTGATGAAACTTGTCGTCAAACCAGCCAACCAGACGGCGGACCTCGTATCGCGCTTCGGGCGTTTTGGGCATCAATGGCGGTTCGGGGCGTGTTTCTTCGATATACTCGCAGATTGCGGCGCTTTCCGACATGATCGTGCCATCCAGCCGAAGAACCGGAACCTTGCCAGCCGGATTCCGCCGCAAAAAGTCAGGATCGCGTTCCCAATACCGCTCTTCGATTAGTTCAACTTCGATCTTCTTTTCCGCAAGTGACAGTCTGACCTTGCGGCAAAACGGGGACAGGGGAACGTGAAACAGACGCGCCATGGGCTTCCAATCGAACCAGTTAGTACCCCAAAGCAATAGCCTTGCAAGGGTATGGGTTTCAATCCTCGAAACAATCCGCGCGACCATCTGCGCGGATGGTGGCCGCCCCATCCAGAATTTTCGCCGCCCGCCTGCGGGTTCTGACTGAGGGGTCTGTGACCGACCGGTTTCTTGGGGACGGCAGGATCGCCGCAATCCGGGCTGCCTGAGTGGGCGTCAGTGCATCCGCACCCACCCCGAAATTGCTTTGCGCGGCGGCTTCTACCCCAAATACCCCGGTTCCGGTTTCCGCAACATTCAGATAAACCTCCAGTATCCGCTGTTTGGTCCAAAACAGCTCGACCACCGGAGTCATCGATGTCTCCAGCGCCTTTCGGACCCAGCTGCGCCCCTGCCAGAGAAACACATTCTTGACGACCTGCTGTGTAATCGTCGAGGCACCGCGGCTACCGCCCCCTTCAATCGCTTCGCGGATCGCTTCGACGTCAAACCCCCAATGCAGACAGAAATTGGCATCCTCGGCTGCCACTGCCGCCCGTACCATGACCGGTGAGATTTCCTCGATCCGAACCCATTCGCGTTCAACCCGACCCAGCCGCCGCCACTCGGACCAGATCGTGTGGGTGACCGGAGGATTTATAAACGAATAGAGCAAAATCAAACCGACTACAGCAGCAGCCGCGATCACACCGGCCCGCACCAACCAGCGCCCGATCCTGCGAGGAAGCCGAAGCGTAGAATTCGTTTTTGCCTGTTTCCTTGTGGTGCCGCCTTTTTTGCGTGCTGCTTTCTTTGCCATGTTCCTGCTATACGAGGCCAATGCAGCCGAAGGAAAGGCCTATTTCGCGATCACCTGCCCCTCGCGCGATATGCAGCTTTATTTTCGGCACAGCTCCCGATCTTTCAATTTCGGCTCCGTTTCAGCAAACAGACCCGGTATTTTTGCGAGAATTTTCGCGCTCACCCACAAAAAAACCACGCGCCCAATGGACGCGTGGCTCAATCGTGAAAGACGGCTGTATTATTCCGCCGGAACCGCGGCCGCTTCGAGGCTCAGAGGGTGCTCCAGTTTATCAAGCATCTCTTTCGGGCAGACCTGAAGGAAGTTGCCCTTTTCGCTTTCCCAGTGCTGAAGAATGTCAGCGGCCTTGCGGCTGTTTGTCTCGCTGGCGTGCTGTTCGACCAGCCCCTTTAGCTGGTCCTCCCAATGGCTTACCTCAACCGGGCACACCACCAGAGTTTCCATATTCATCAGCAGCTTGGCCTTGTTTTCCGGGTCATAGAGATAGGCCATTCCGCCAGTCATCCCGGCCCCGAAATTGGCGCCGATCTCACCCAGAATAACGGCGGTGCCTCCGGTCATGTACTCACACCCGTTGGATCCGCAGCCTTCCACAACCACTGTCGCGCCCGAATTGCGAACGGCAAAACGTTCACCCGCGCGGCCTGCGGCGAACAAATAGCCATCGGTTGCGCCATACAGAACGGTATTGCCGATAATGGTGTTCTCGTCGGCTTTCAGCGGGCTGACCTGTGGTGGACGAACCACAATCATCCCACCCGACAGGCCCTTGCCGACATAATCATTCGCGTCACCCGATACTTCCAGCTTTAGGCCCGGCGCCGCAAAAGCACCGAGCGATTGCCCGGCGGACCCCTGCAGCTTTACGTGCAGATGGTCGGACTGGAACGTGTTGCGCATCCCGAAGTTCTTGACGATGTGGCTGGAGGTCCGGGTGCCCACGGTCCTGTGCGTGTTCTGGATCGCATAGGATAGCTGCATCTTTTCACCGTCCTGAAGGAACCGGGCCGCATCGCGAACGATTTCGGCGTCCAGCGTATCCGGAACCGCGTTGCGGTCTCTGTCACGGTTGTAGACGATGTTGGCCGAACCATCGACCGTGATCAGCAGCGGGTTGAGGTCCAGATCGTCCAGATGCGCCGACCCACGGCTGACCTGCGCCAGCAGATCGGCCCGCCCGATGATCTCGTCAATCGACCGTGCTCCGATGGAGGCGAGGATTTCCCGCACCTCCTGCGCATAGAAGGTGATCAGGTTCACCACTTTGTCTGCATTGCCTGTGAACTTGGCACGCAGGGATTCGTCCTGTGTACAGACGCCGACGGGGCAGGTGTTCGACTGGCACTGGCGCACCATGATGCAACCCATCGCGATCAGGGCGGCGGTGCCGATGCCGTATTCCTCGGCCCCCATCATCGCGGCCATGACGATGTCGCGCCCGGTCCGCAGGCCGCCATCGGTCCGCAGGGTTACGCGATCACGCAGATTGTTCATTGCCAGAACCTGATGCGCCTCGGTCAGGCCCATTTCCCACGGCAGGCCGGCGTATTTGATGCTGGTCGCCGGAGAGGCACCAGTACCACCATTATGGCCCGAGATCAGGATCACATCCGCCTTGGCCTTGGCGACACCGGCGGCAATCGTGCCAACACCGGAAGACGCCACCAGCTTGACCGTCACCTTACAGCGCGGGTTGATCTGTTTTAGATCATAGATCAACTGTGCCAGATCCTCGATCGAGTAGATATCGTGATGTGGCGGCGGCGAGATCAGCGTCACGCCCTTGGTCGAATGGCGCAGGCGCGCGATCAGGTCGGTGACCTTCATGCCTGGAAGCTGGCCACCCTCACCGGGTTTTGCGCCCTGCGCGACCTTGATCTCCAGCTCTTCACACTGGTTCAGATACTCGGCGGTTACACCGAACCGACCACTGGCCACCTGTTTGATCTTGGCCGACGGGTTGTCGCCGTTGGGTTCCGGCACGAAATGCGCCGGATCTTCGCCACCTTCACCCGAGTCGGACTTCGCACCGATCCGGTTCATCGCCACGTTCAGCGTCTTGTGCGCCTCAGGGCTCAGCGCGCCCAGCGACATGCCCGGAGTGACGAACCGCTTACGGATCGAGGTGATCGATTCCACCTCTTCCAGCGGGATCGCATTGCCCAGCGGTTTGAAGTCCATCAAGTCGCGCAGGTGGATAGGCGGGTTCGACTGCATCTTGGCCGAATATTGCTTCCACAACTCAAAAGAGGCGCGGTTGCAGGCCATCTGCATCATGTGCATCGAGGTCGCTTCCCACGCGTGGGTCTCACCCGACTTGCGTGCCTTGTAGAAACCGCCGATCGGCAGAACGTCCAGACCGCTGTCCCAGCCTTTGGCGTGGATTTCCTCGGCCTTGACTCGGATACCGTGGATACCGATGCCCGAGATACGGCTGGTCATGCCCGGGAAATACTCGGCCACCATTGCGCGGCTAAGGCCAACGGCTTCGAAATTCAGTCCACCGCGATAAGACGAAACCACCGAAATACCCATCTTGGCCATGATCTTGAGCAAGCCCTGATCGATGGCCTCGCGGAAACGCGCCACATTCTCGGTCAGCGTGCCATCCAGTAGCCCGCGTTCGATCCGGTCGGCCAGCGAGTCCTCGGCCAGATAGGCGTTCACCACGGTTGCACCACAGCCGATCAGCACAGCGAAATAGTGCGGGTCGATACATTCGGCCGAACGCACGTTGAGCGAGCAGAAAGTGCGCAGACCTTTTCGGGTCAGGTGGCTGTGTACCGCGCTTGTGGCCAAAATCATCGGCATCGCGACTTTGCCCGGTCCCGAGTGCTGGTCCGACAGAACCAGATGGCCTGAACCCGAGCGCACGGCCTCTTCCGCTTCGGCTCTGATACGGGTCAAAGCGGCATCCAGCGCGCCTTCGCCCGGTTCAAAGGTGCAATCAATTTCGGCCAGTGGCGAATTGAAGTTCTCGACCAGCTTTTCCCACTGCGCGTTGCCCACGAAAGGGCTTTCCAGAACGATGATCTCGGTCTGACTGCTATCTTCGTCCAGCACGTTCTTGAGGTTACCGAACCGCGTCTTCAGCGACATCACCCGGTATTCCCGCAGACTGTCGATGGGCGGGTTGGTTACCTGGCTGAAGTTCTGGCGGAAGAAATGGCTGAGCGGGCGGTACTGTTTCGACAGAACCGCAGATGGCGTGTCATCGCCCATGGATGCCAGCGCCTCTTTGCCATCTTCAGCCATTGGCGCCAGAATCTGTTCCAGTTCCTCAACCGAATATCCGGCGGCGATCTGGCGCTTGCGCAGCTCTTCCCCGGAGAACAGGGGTTGTTCAGTCACTCCGGCCAATGTTGCGTCCA
The DNA here is from genome assembly GCF_056537325.1 of Ruegeria sp. CF5. Classification (NCBI taxonomy): domain Bacteria; kingdom Pseudomonadati; phylum Pseudomonadota; class Alphaproteobacteria; order Rhodobacterales; family Roseobacteraceae; genus Ruegeria; species Ruegeria sp. CF5. The sequence goes on from NZ_JBQFRI010000009.1 coordinate 200,476, forward strand.
GATCATTGATCTTGCCGACCCAGTCGCCAAAAGGAAGCGCGGCGGCCAGCTTGTTCTTGATCTGGGTATCGCGGAACAGTTTGCCTTTTTTCATGTCCACGGCCAGCATTTGGCCCGGACCCAGCGCGCCTTTTTCGGTAACGCTGGCCTCGTCAATCGGTACCATCCCGGCCTCGGACCCTGCGATGACCAGACCATCACCCGTCACCACATACCGCATCGGGCGCAGACCGTTGCGGTCCAGACCGGCACAGACCCAGCGGCCATCCGTCATGGCCAGCGCCGCGGGGCCGTCCCACGGCTCCATCACCGAGTTGCAGTAGGAATACATGTCACGCCATGCCTGCGGCAACTCCACCGCCTGCTTGGACCAGCTTTCCGGCACCAGCATGGTTTTTGCCATCGGGGCCGAGCGCCCAGCGCGCACCAGAACCTCAAAAACCGAGTCTAATGCGGCCGAATCCGACGAACCGCCTGCGATGATCGGCTTGATATCCTCGGCATAGTCGCCAAAGGTGCCACTGGCCATGCGGATCTCATGGCTTTTCATCCAGTTGACGTTACCCTTCAGCGTGTTGATCTCACCGTTATGGGCCAGCATGCGGAAAGGCTGCGCTAGCCACCATTGCGGGAAGGTGTTGGTTGAATAACGCTGATGATAAAGGGCAAAGGCGCTTTCGAACCTTTCATCCATCAGGTCGGGATAGAACACGGCCACCTGTTCGGCCAGCATCATGCCCTTGTAGATGATCGAGCGGCAGGACAGCGATGCGATGTACAGCCCGTTGACACCGGCGGCCAGAGCCGCCTTTTCGATCCGGCGGCGGATCACATAAAGCTCACGCTCAAAGGTATCCTCATCCACGCCCTTGGAGTTCGAGATCAGAATCTGCTCGATTTCCGGCCGGGTCGCGTTTGCCTTTTCACCAAGGCAGGTGACATCCACCGGCACGTGCCGCCAGCCATAGATGTAATACCCCATGCGCAGGACTTCGGTCTCGACGATGGTTCGGCAGGTTTCCTGAGCACCAAAATCGGTACGCGGCAGAAACACCTGACCAACCGCAACCAGTTCATTCATGCGCGGCTCGTGGCCGGTGCGGCGGATCTGATCGTAAAAGAACGGGGCCGGAATCTGTACGTGAATGCCCGCGCCGTCGCCGGTTTTGCCGTCGGCGTCGACGGCACCACGGTGCCAGATAGCCTTCAGCGCGTCGATACCGGCCTCTACGACCTTGCGGCTTTTCTTGCCGTCAATGGAAACAACAAGGCCCACACCGCACGAAGAATGCTCTTCTTCCTCGGAATAGAGACCGTTTTCGGCCATCCACTTGCGCTTGGTTTCCTCGGCCCGGACCCAATCGGCGTCATATTTCGTCATTGATTGTCTCCTTCTTCCGATGGGGCATACATGGCCATGACCTCGGCTTCGGTCATCTGCCTGCGTTCACCTGCGAACGCGTAACCCTCGGGCTTTTTGTCGATGTAAAGTTCCAGTTTCAGCGGGTTGCCACCGGCGTTTTCAAACAGGCCGGCGGCTATCTGTGTTTGTCCGTGCATCTCACCGGGAAGGGTGATCCGGTACCAAAGGTTCGAGCCGCATTCCTCACAGAATGCGCGTTCCGCCCAATCCGAAGATGTATAGGTTCGAACTGGCCCCAGCGCCGCATATCCGGGTTCGGCCGGGAAACTGACATAGGCTCCGCTGCTCCACCGGCGACACATGTCGCAATGGCACGCCCCCAGAGCTTCCCGCGCAGGTGTGGCGGTGACTGTAACTGCGCCACACATACATTGGCCTTGCAATTCCTGCATCTCCGTCTCTCCTATTGCGTGCAGCCGTATTCGGACATCGTTGCCAGAAAACCGGGATCACCCTCGAAACGGATCGAACGCGGGGTATGATCAATCGGAACCGGTTCCCGTCCTTCGGGTTTGTTTATCACTGCCCCTTCGATGAACAGATCCAGCTCTTCTGAAACCAGAATGTCGAATTCGAACTCCAGACGACTTCCTTCGACACCTTCCCGTTCGAACGCGCGGTTTAATTTACCCTGTCGGAAGGTGTGGCCATCCAAAGTAACCTCTTCGCCGGTCAGTTCGAACGCGCCCTCAAGCACAAATTCACGGTCCTTCACGACCCGCGAGGAAAACAGAAGGATTCCGCTTTCAGCATCCTTTTCTTCCGCAAGCAGGTCCTTCAGCTTTAGCATCGCACCCGAATTCGGCTTGACGTCAAACCGGGTTTGTTCGTTTGCCTGATACAAGAACCCGCGAAGACCCCAGTTGGCATCGTATTGATGCACCTGACTGGGTTTTCCCTTGTGAAAGGAAAGGACCTGTTTTCCAACACCGCAATCAAACAGAGTGGAAACCGTGCATCCGTTCTTGTGGACAGTCGCAAGAGGTTTGCAGCCCTCGGGAACCGGTACCAGTTCCTGGGCCATGACTGGTCCGCTCAGGGCCCAGACAAGTGCAGCGAGCGTTACGTGTCTGATCATCAACGCTGTCCTTCTGGCTGGCGGGCCGTTCACGTTGGCCCCGTTGGCGTAAAAAGATGAAGCCCGAATAAGGGCAATAGGCGATTTATTCGGCTGCGATGGCGTTCTTGGCGTTCAAGCGTTCGACAATCGCATCGGCACAGTCGCGCCCGTCCCGGATCGCCCAGACAACCAGCGATGCGCCGCGCACGATGTCGCCGACCGCATAAACGCCTTCCATCTCGGTTTCGCCGGTTTGGAATGCCGCCTTGATCGTGCCCCAACGGGTCACCGGCAGATCGGGCTGACCGAACAGGGTCGGCAGGTCTTCGGGTTCAAAACCCAGTGCCTTGATGACCAGATCGGCCTCTTCGACATAATCCGCGCCTTCAATCACTTCCGGTGACTGGCGGCCAGTTGCGTCAGGCTGACCCAGACGCATTTTCTGTACCATCACACCGTTAACCTGATCGTCGCCGGTGAAACCTTTGGGTGCACTCAGCCATTCGAAGATGACGCCCTCTTCTTCGGCATTCTGCACTTCGCGCTGTGAACCCGGCATGTTTGCCCGGTCGCGGCGATAAAGGCATTTCACAGAAGTGGCGCCCTGACGGATCGACGTGCGCACACAATCCATTGCGGTGTCACCGCCGCCGATGACAACGACGCGTTTGCCTTCGGCATTCAACTGGCCGCTGTCGAATTCCTGAACCTCATCCCCAAAGCTTTTGCGGTTCGAGGCGGTCAGAAAATCGATGGCTTTTTCGATACCGTTCAGGCCGCTGCCCGGCATGGCCAGATCGCGAGAATTGTAAACACCGGTGGCGATGATGACGGCATCATGCTTGTCGCGGATTTCCGCAAATTTTCCCGCATCCACATCGCAGTTCAAAACGAATTCGACACCACCGTCCTGCAGCAGCTGATTGCGGCGCATGACGACGTCTTTTTCCAGTTTGAAGCCCGGAATGCCATAGGTGAGCAGCCCGCCCGCCCGATCGTAGCGGTCATAAACCGTGACCTGAACACCGGCCTTGCGCAGCATGTCCGCTGCGGCCAGTCCACCCGGCCCCGCGCCGATGATGCCAACACTTTCACCACGCTCGGCAGTCGGAATAACCGGCTTGACCCAACCTTTTTCCCACGCGGTATCCGTGATGTATTTCTCGATCGTGCCGATGGTAACGGTCCCGTGCCCTGATTGTTCGATGACGCAGTTGCCTTCGCACAAACGGTCCTGCGGGCAAATCCGGCCGCAAATCTCGGGGAAGGTATTGGTAGCCTGGCTAGTCTGATAAGCCTCTTGCAGACGCCCTGTGGCGGTCAGGCGCAGCCAGTCGGGGATGTTGTTGTGCAGCGGGCAGTGAGACTGGCAATAGGGCACACCGCACTGGCTGCAACGGCTGGCCTGCTCGGTGGCTTTTTCGGCGGCGTATTCCGCATAGATCTCGTCGAAGTCTTCCTTGCGTACATGGGCGGCACGCTTTTCCGGCATGTCACGATCGATCTGCACAAATTTCAGCATCGGTTGCTTGGCCACGGGTCAGACTCCATGAATTGGCTTGGTCGAGCCTCCTTACGGGAACGCAAAGGGGATTAAAAGTCAATTGTACTGACCTATTTTTATTTTTTTCGGGCGGAGGAAGTCGGGTATTGAAAATTTATATGTTTTTTAGGTCCGATTCGGACCAATTTGTGTGCTTTTCTTTTCCTCAAGTCACTTATACCCATGGAAAACAACAACACATGACGGCAGCGCGGCAGGGCAGATGAGTCTCTTTCAACTGATTCTCGTGGCAGTAATTCAGGGTATCACCGAATTTCTGCCGGTTTCGTCCTCGGGTCACCTGATCCTGCTTCCCAGCCTGACAGGGCTGGATGATCAGGGTCAGATTATCGATGTAGCCGTCCATGTCGGAACGCTGGGTGCGGTTATCCTTTATTTCTGGTCCGACGTGAAACAAGCCCTGATCGGATTGCCCCGTGCGCTGAGCGGACGACTTGATACCACCCAGTCCCGACTTGCGATGGGTTTGATCATCGCCACCATCCCTACGGTTATCGCTGGTGCCATACTCCACTTTACCGGGCTGAGCGACGCCATGCGGTCCATCAAGGTCATCGGCTGGACGATGCTGGTGTTCGGGCTTGTCCTCTATTGGGCGGATCAGAAAGGCCCGCAAACAAAACAGGCGGGTGATTGGGGGCCAAAAGACGCATTTATCATGGGGCTGTGGCAGATTCTGGCATTGATCCCCGGTACATCCCGCTCAGGCATAACGATTACCGGAGCCCGTCAGCTGGGCTACAACCGCGAAGACGGCGCACGGCTGGCGATGCTGATGTCCATTCCGACGATTCTGGCATCCGGCGTGTTGCTCGGGGCCGATGTTGCAGTCAACGCGAATACCGAAGTGGCTCGTGACGGCGCTATCGCCGCCATGTTCTCGTTTATCTCGGCATTGCTGGCACTCAGCCTGATGATGCGCCTGCTGCGAAGCGTCAGCTTTACGCCCTATGTGATATACCGTGTGATCCTGGGCATTGTTCTGCTGGCAATTGCCTACAGTTGATCAGATCCGCAGGTTGCCAGCCGAATTCTGAATGTCGTCGTACTGACCGGCAGGACGGAACTTCCAAAGGTATTCTGGCAGTATGGATTCCATCGTCGCAGGTTCGATCCCCAGTTCGGCAAACCCAGCTGCGCCTTCGGATACAACATTGTCATTGCGCAGATTTTTCAACTGATCCCGGGTCAGGATGTTGTTCGGGAAAAGCTGAAAGCTGACGAACTTGGCGATATCCAGCACACTCGCCATGATCCGCGCCACCCAGAAGGGAAGCCCGATGACAACCCGGCGGCGGTGGATCACCTCAAGCATCTGATTCATCAGCGCCCGAAAGGATTTGACCTCGGGGCCGCCCAGTTCATAAATACCGGGTGCCGCGTTACCCTGAACACCCTTGACCGCCGCCCGGGCGACATCGTCCACGAAAACCGGTTGGAACTTCGTCTCCGCTCCGACTACAGGCAAAAACGGTCCAAAGCGCGTCATACCGGCAAAGCGATTGAAAAACTGATCCTCGGTTCCAAAAATGACCGACGGACGCAGGATCACGGCATCGGGCATATAGTTGCGTACTGCTGCCTCACCCCCGGCTTTCGTGCGGGCATAGTCACTTGCCGCATCGACATCAGCGCCGATTGCCGAGATATGGACCATCCGCTTGATGCCCTGTTCGGACGCAAGTCTTGCGATCCTTTCGGCCCCGTCGGTCTGCACCTCATCAAACCCGTTCTTGCCAAGTTCGTTGAGGACGCCGACACAATTGACCACCGCATCCGCTTCCTGCATCGCCAACGCGACCGAAGCATCATCACGGATATTGCACAAAACGGGTTCGACCTGGCCAACAACACCGTACGTCTTGACGAACATCGCCTCATTGGGGCGCCGAACCGCAACCCGAACGCGCCACCCTTCGTTTGCCAACCGCCTTGCGATATAGCGGCCAACGAATCCCGATCCACCATAAATCGTGACCAGTTTGGACATGAGAAGGGCTCCTGCTTTCTGGGTCTCGGTACGATGTACCGTTCAAGCGAGGCCCGAACAAGGCGCAATAACGCCGCGCATCCCTCAATCGCATGCATTTTCCGGCAGGATTCCATGGCCTTCCAGGGCAGGTCGCCGAGGTCATCGAAAAACTTTCAAAAAACATTCCGAATCTGGTTGACGCCCCCCGCCCATAGGCTTAAACGCCCCTCCACGACACCTGCCCAGGTGGCGGAATTGGTAGACGCGCTAGCTTCAGGTGCTAGTGTCCGTATGGACGTGGAGGTTCGAGTCCTCTCCTGGGCACCAAATCTTTCCCTAAGATGCTGAAAAACAAACGGTTTTCTACCGACCTTTCTGCATCCCCCGTTTTTTCGTTGATACCCGGCCTGTTCAGGCCCCGTTGATACTTACCTTGCCGACATACGGCAGAAACCAACAAAAAGGTCTGTGCCCGTCAGTTCTGCAACACCAGCCTTCTACTTATTTGGAAGAAAGTTCTGACTTGCTTCTTGGCGTCTGGGGGCTGCTACCTGATCCAAAAGAAAGCCCCCGAGCCCTGCGCGGGCCGGTCCTCAAATTGAGGCTGTCTAGCGCTTTCACCTGCATCCAGCCGAAGCCAACGGGAAGTCCGGCTTGTTTCCCGCATAACGTATAGGGGAGCAAGTAGGCATAGCATTTAGGCGCAGTGTTGATTTGGAGAAATATTTAGCAACTCTCAGGTGAAACCCTGACCCATTTGTTCGCGCAAATTGGCGCGTTCTTGACAAAACATAGGGCAATATTCACAATTTCACTTGATGCTATTACGCGTCGTTAGGGGGGGACATGAATTTTAAGAGTACAGTTTCTGCAGCCTTAATTGCAGTTGGGTTAATAGTATTTTCATCCGGAACCGCGAGAGCTTTGACGTTTCATTTTACGGCCACTGTCAGCAACCTAAATGATGGAATTGGACAGCTTGGATCGATTGGTCTTGGAGTTGGATCACTGGTCAGCGGTCATTTCACTTACGATCCTACCGAATTGCCAAGTTCAACCACTGCAACTGTCGGAAACTATCAGTCAGCCGTGACAAACCTGACCGCTTCGTTTGGTGGGGTAACCATGTCTTCCCCCGGAAACAATATTCAGACATATAATGATGTTGCTGGTACCGGGGACGGTTTCAATTTGGTTGTTAATACATCAGCGACTGGCAATGGAGACGCGGGCACCGGACTTAATTACGGTATTGTCGAATCTCAGGTTTTTCTCACTAGCTCAAACCTCTCTCTCTACAATTCCACAAGTTTGCCTAATAGTTTGACGCTATCTGATTTTGACAACAATGCGTTTTTTTACTTTGCTGGCCGGGCTACAGGTAGCATCATACCAACTGACCATTTTGTTGCACAGCTAACTTCGCTGTCTCAAGTCGCCCCTGTACCACTTCCTAGTACGGTATTTTTGCTGCTGGGCGCGCTTGGAGTTTTGGGAGTTGCTAGGCGAAAGAAAATGCAGAGGTGCGATTACGTGTCTGCTTAGCGCTTCCTGCACATCTTTGTTTCACGGCACAACCACAGAATACCGCGCAGCGCATTGCGAAATGAAATATCTTTGGGGTTTTGAACTGGGTACAGACGATGGCCGCAAGCTGGAGGAATAAGGGCGAAATGACTCGCCCTGTTAAACCAAGCGTGGCCCCCCTTATACGACAACCTCGATAGGAACCTGGCTGCCCACGCCAAAAACACGCTTATAGCGTTCGATTTCACCTTCCGGCCCCATTGCCTTTTCCGGGTTGTCAGACAGCTTTACTGTAGGCCGCCCATTGGCCGAGATGGCTTTGCAGACGAGGGAAAACGGTGCAAGACGGTCTTCAGGAACAAGCCCACGAAAATCATTTGTCAGAAGCGTTCCCCAACCAAAAGACACCTTGGTTCGATGTGCGAATTGGGTGTGAAGCTCTTTTATCTTGTCCACATCAAGCCCGTCCGAGAAGATGATGCGCTTTTGTTTCGGGTCTTCACCGCGGGACTTCCACCAGTCGATGGCGATCTCGGCGCCAGTCGCCGGGTCGCCGCTATCCACACGGATGCCGGTCCAGCCAGCCAGCCAGTCCGGCGCGCGATCCAGAAAACCCCGTGTGCCATAGGTATCCGGCAGGATGATGCGCAGATTGCCGTCATGTTCCTCGTGCCAGTCGCTCAGCACGTCATAAGGGGCCTGGGCGAGCTCCGCGTCGGTTTCGGCCAGTGCTGAATAGACCATGGGCAGCTCGTGTGCATTGGTGCCGATCGCCTCAACCTCGCGCCGCATGGCGATCAGGCAATTCGAGGTTCCGGTGAAAGACGTTCCCAATCCCTCGATCATCGCCTGTACACACCAGTCCTGCCACAGAAAGGAATGCCGCCGCCGGGTGCCGAAATCCGCGATGCCAAGTCCTTCAACCGAGCGGAGGTTTTCGATCTTTTCCCAGACGCGGGTCATGGCCCGGGCATAAAGCACCTGCAACTCGAAGCGCCGCATTTCGTTCAGCACGGCCCGCGACCGCAGTTCCATCAGGACCGCCAGCGCCGGGATTTCCCACAACATGACCTCGTGCCATTTGCCCTCAAAGGTCAGTTCGTACTGATTGCCTTTGCGTTCAAGGTGATACGGCGGCAGGCGCAGGTTTTCGAACCACTCCATGAAATCAGGCCGAAACATCTGGCGCTTGCCGTAGAACGTATTGCCACGCAGCCACGTGCTTTCACCGCGGCTGAGGCTGAGCGAACGGATATGATCCAGTTGCTCGCGCAATTCGCCTTCATCGATCAATTCCGCCAATGGAATGTGATTCGAGCGGTTAATCAGTGAAAAAACCACGTCCGTTTGGGGTTTATTTCGAAACACTGACTGGCACATGAGGAGTTTGTAGAAATCCGTGTCGATTAAAGACCGGACAATAGGGTCGATCTTCCATTTGTGGTTGTAGACACGCGTCGCAATGTCGACCATGTGAAGCTCCTGCCATTTCCGTTGTTAGATCAATCGCGACGATGAATGGCAAGAGTGGCCGATTTGGTGACAATGCCGTTGTCACGACACAATACCGGCATAATGAGTTAAGATTTCACCTCTAGTTGAGGTGGTGGGATGGAATAGAATGTTGAGTTGGTGAATGGGTCTCAAGTACGACTTTGATATAGTAACGATTGCACCTGACGACACATACGAAGGCAATGAAGGCGCGGATATCGCAAAGGAAAACGTGCCTGCAAAAACAGCTGAAGGTGTGCCGACTGCATTGTTCCGCGATGTTAAGACCGCGGATGCGTTGCGTGCTGCGTCTCCGAATATCCGGCAGATTTTCCTTGATGCCGGTTTCAGGCTGAATACCTCTGGCAGCGGGGTTCCTTGCGGGTTCTTTCCGGCGGATGACGCGCCTGAACGCATCCGGATCCTCCGCAGGCTGTTTGCAAATATCAGGAAAACGCAGTTGCGGGGTGAATATTGCGGGGAGTTCGACTTTGCAGAGCTGTTCCGCAATATCAAGGAAACAAGGCCGCTGACCGCTGCGTTGCCTGATCTGGCGACACCGCAACAGCTACCTGAAAAGGCTCAGCCGGAACGGCCTACCGTCGTCTGGAGGATCGGGTTCGCCCTTGGATTGGCCGTGGTCCTATTTGTTCTGATCAAGTTCCTTGTGTCGGCAGGCATCCTGTGACCGCTGTTCAAGCCAGATGAACACCTGCGGCCTGCATTGCCTCTGTTGCCGCCGCAAGCGAACCGTCCAGATCAATCGCCCGGCATGCATCCGTTTTCACGGTGACGTCAAACCCCAATCTAGCGGCGTCCACCGCCGAGAAGTGGACGCAGAAATCGGTGGCCAGCCCGACAAGCGTCAGTCGGTCTATTCCCCGCGTGCGCAGGTACCCCTCCAATCCGGTTGGCGTGGTCCGGTCATTTTCGAAAAACGCCGAATAGCTGTCGATGCCGCTGCGAAAGCCCTTGCGAATTATCAGGTCGCCATCGGTTCGCAGACCCGAATGCAGCGCCGCACCGGTTGATCCCTGAACGCAGTGGTCGGGCCACAGAACCTGCGGGCCATAAGGCATCTGAACCTGATCGAACGGGTTTTTACCTGCATGAGAGCTGGCAAAAGAAGAATGCCCTGCCGGGTGCCAGTCCTGCGTCAGGATCACGGCGTCGAACCCGTCCATCATGGCGTTGATTGTGTCGACGATCTCGTCTCCGCCGGGCACGGCCAGCGCACCGCCGGGGCAAAAATCGTTCTGAACGTCGATCACAAGCAGGGCGTGGGTCATGGCGGTCTCCTGTATCTTGCCTTATCGGTAGGGCGGACCGCCAACCGCGTCAATCGTGTCCCTTGCGACTCTGCCCGCCTGACGCTAGATCGCGCGCATGTATACTATTGCCGCTCTCTATCACTTCACCCGTTTCGAAGATCCCGCTGCGCTGAAACCTGCTCTGCTTGCTTTGTGCGCCGAGAATTCGGTTAAAGGCACCCTTCTGCTGGCGCATGAGGGGGTCAACGGCACGATTGCGGGACCGCGTATCGGGATTGATGCGGTACTTGCCCACATCCGCGCATTGCCGGGCTGTGCGGATCTGGAATGGAAAGAAGCGACCTCGGATCATCCCCCTTTCGGCAAAATGAAAGTGCGGCTGAAAAAAGAGATCGTGACGATGGGCCAGCCGGATGTCGATCCGCGCGCGAGCGTGGGGCACTATGTCGAGCCGCAGGACTGGAACGAACTTATCCGTTCGGACGATGTTGTGGTCATCGATACGCGCAACGATTACGAGGTTGCGATCGGCACGTTCGAGGATGCAATAGACCCTAAAACAGAGAGTTTTCGGGAATTTCCCGCCTGGTGGGAGGAAAACAAGGACCGCTTTCACAACAAGCGCGTTGCAATGTTCTGCACAGGCGGAATCCGCTGCGAGAAATCCACCAACTTCCTGCTGGGTCAGGGGGTCGAGGATGTCTATCACCTCAAAGGCGGTATTCTGAGATACCTCGAAGAGATGCCCGCCGAGGAAAGCACTTGGCAAGGCGAGTGTTTTGTTTTCGACAACCGGGTTTCGGTCGGCCACGGATTGGTCGAAGGCCCGCATGAGCTGTGCCATGGCTGCCGTCGCCCGATCCTGCCCGAAGACAAATTGAAACCGGAATACGAGCATGGCGTTTCGTGCCATCTGTGCGTTCACGAAACCTCGGAGCAGGACAAAATGCGCTTCCGTGAGCGTCAAAAGCAGATCGGCCTTTCGCGCGCCCGTGGCGAAGAGCATCTGGGCAGTCAATAAGCGCGTCTTCATAAGGGGTTGCGGCACGGGCTTCAGCATTGGATGATCGGGGCCAGCCGCAGCTTTTGGGAACGAACATGCCACAGGATCCGACAACGCTCGAAGAATGGAAGTCGACCTTGCTGGCCGCGCTCGGCCTCGTTCTGGTCAGTTTTCTGGCCTATTACGCGCTGTCCCACCTAAGTGAGGCTGCTGCGGGTGATACCGTTGGCGCCATTGCAACGATCGGGCTGACGATCTGGTTGTTTTCACAGACCTGGTATTACATGACGCAGGTCAGGTCGCCCAAACGGCAACTGCTGCTGATGGGAATATCCTTTATTCAGGTCGTCCCGTTTCTGTTTGCGGCAGTCTACGGATCATACGGTTACTCCGATATCTGCGTCGTAGGGGCCAAAGGTCCGATGGATGTTCTGTACTTTTCGTACGTGACCTTCACCACCGTGGGATTTGGTGATTTGCGGCCATTGGGCCTATGCCGTGCCCTTGCGGTTGCCGAGGCGATCACAGGGTACATTCTGCTTGGCCTGTTTGTGGCTGCTGCCGTTGGGCTTTACGGTCGCACGCACCGCCAATCCTGACGACAGTCGCGCGTTATTTGTTGCGGTCGATCCACTCGGACATCAGGTGCTTGTCGCGGAAACACTCTGACGGAACCGGGCGGCGTTTGATGCGCGCGATACGTTCGGCAAAGGCAACCTGCCTGCCGGTTGGGTAGTTGGCAAAGGGCGATGTGTCCTGCGGCTTGTGGGCCGATATCCAGCTGGACAAAGCTCTGCGATCCCGCTGCGCTTCAACCGGGATTTCAAGCGCCGATTTTTCGGCTATCGCGCGGGCATAGCGCATCTGCTTTTCGGTCACGGGAAGCAAGTGGTAATCATTGCTGGGACCGTTCAAGGCCGATCTGTTTAAGGAGTGGGTCATCATATGTTTCTCCGCTCGTTGAGAACATATGTAGAACATTTGAGTAAAATTTTCAAGAGAACCACTAGTGTTCATGGCGGATTATCGCTGCCAATACGGCTTTATTGACTAGTCAATCAATAATCGATACGCACAAATTGACGGTACAAAACCGGCCGGATGCGGCCGTATTCAAGGAAAAGGAACCGGCATGAAGTTTCAGCCCAGCGGAAGCCATTTCATCGACGGAGAATATGTCGAAGATACCGGCGGTCAGCCGATTGACGTGATCTTTCCCGCAACCGGAGAGGTCATCGCGCGCCTGCATTCCGCGACACCGAAGATTGTTAAACAGGCTCTAACAAGTGCGAAAACAGCTCAGGCCGAATGGGCGGCGATGTCGGGAACGGAACGTGGTCGCATCCTGCGACGGGCTGCCGACATCATGCGCGTACGCAATCGCGAACTGTCGATCATCGAAACACACGACACCGGAAAGCCGCTTCAGGAAACGCTGGTGGCGGACGCAACAAGCGGGGCCGATGCGCTGGAATATTTCGGCGGGCTGGCTGCATCGCTGACAGGAGAACACATTCCGCTGGGCGGCGGTGATTTTGTTTACACCGTCCGCGAGGCGCTGGGTGTTTGCGTCGGGATCGGGGCGTGGAATTATCCGACCCAGATTGCCTGCTGGAAAGGCGCCCCGGCGCTGGCCTGCGGCAATACGATGGTGTTCAAGCCGTCTGAAACCACACCCCTCTCCGCGTTGCAGGTGGCAGAGATCCTGATTGAGGCTGGCGCGCCCAAAGGCGTCTACAACGTGGTTCAGGGCTATGGCGATGTCGGTGCCTCGCTGGTAACCGATCCGCGTGTGGCCAAGGTTTCACTGACAGGCTCAGTGCCCACAGGCCGCAAGGTCTATGCCGCCGCCGCAGATGGCATGAAGCACGTCACCATGGAACTGGGCGGCAAATCCCCGATGATCGTCTTTGACGATGCCGATATCGAAAACGCCGTGTCGGGCGCGATATTGGGCAATTTCTATTCTTCGGGGCAGGTCTGTTCGAACGGGACCCGCGTGTTTGTACAGAAAGGCATCAAAGAGGCGTTCCTGAACCGCCTGTCCGAACGTCTGGCAACCGCAAAAATAGGCGATCCTCTGGACGAAGAGGTCAATTTTGGGCCGATGGTCAGCGAAAACCAGATGAATATCGCGCTGGGCTATGTCGAAAAGGGCAAGGCCGAAGGCGCACGGCTGGTCTATGGCGGTGAACGGATCGAAGGTGATGGGTTCTACATGCAGCCAACCGTTTTTGCCGATGTAACCGATGATATGACCATCGCCCGCGAAGAAATCTTTGGCCCTGTCATGTCGGTTCTGGATTTCGATACCGAAGAAGAAGTCATAGCCCGTGCCAATGACACAGAATTCGGGCTGGCTGCCGGGGTGTTCACCAATGACCTGACCCGCGCGCACCGCATCGTGGCCGGGTTCGAGGCGGGCACCTGCTATATCAACACCTACAATCTCGCCCCGGTCGAGGCACCGTTCGGTGGCTCGAAAATGTCGGGTGTCGGGCGCGAAAACTCGAAGCTGGCGATCAACCACTTCAGCGAGATGAAGACAGTCTATGTCTCGATGAACGACGTCGAAGCGCCTTACTAAGTGAAACGCGCGCTGGCCGGATGAAAGTCAATTCCGGCCAGTTGCGATCCATTCCCGACATTTCGCGTCGGGAACAGAGCATAAGCTGACCCCAACCTGTGGCTGAATTTCCTGCAACGGGCGGTAACCGGACCGCGCCCAGATTTTCAGGAGTAAAGCCCAATGAAGACCCATGCACAGGCCGTTGTTATCGGAGGTGGTCTTGTCGGTTGTTCGATTCTCTACCATCTTGCCAAGCTTGGCTGGACCGACGTTGTTCTGCTGGAGCGGGACGAGCTGACCAGTGGT
>NZ_JBQFRI010000010.1:0-158354 GCF_056537325.1 Ruegeria sp. CF5
TTCGCCTTCGCCTTCGCCTTCGCCTTCGCCTTCGCCTTCGCCTTCGCCTTCGCCTTCGCCTTCGCCTTCGCCTTCGCCTTCGCCTTCGCCTTCGCCTTCGCCTTCGCCTTCGCCTTCACCTTCACCTTCGCCTTCGCCTTCGCCTTCGCCTTCGCCTTCACCGCCTTCACCGACGTCTTCAGCATAGGCAGCATCGGCATAAAGTACGGCCAGGACAGTTGTCACAGGGGCAAGCGCCAGCGCCATTAAACTCGCACAAATTGTAAGAAATTTTGACAGGGTGCTCATTTTCTTTCCTTTATGTTTAATGATGGTTATCTAATCCGGTCAGTGTCCATTCTGCGCCGCGCGAGCTGCAACGAAACGTTGAGGGGGCATCTTCATGCGCCAAAGTTGGCTCACGACAAACAAGGCGATGCGCCAATATCTGCCGATTTCAACTTTTGGGCTAAACGCCCGGAATGGCATCAATTTTGAAAAGAAGTGGCAAATTAATTTTGCCGGACCAGAGTGCCAGATGTGATTCGGGCTGTCCGGTTTGGCCTGGCGATTGGACCGGTTTCACACGAGAATGCCGGACCGATTGCAATTTTGCGGGATTTGGTTGACCGGTTCAGGTCCCGCGCGTATGGCAGCGCCATGGAAAAAAAGAAACCTTCACGGCAACAGGTTTTTACCCTGTTGGTTCAGATCGGCCGCAAAGACGGTGACGGCTTGCCCGGCGATGCGACGGGTGCTGCATTGATGTGTTACGCCAGTGGCGTGGACGAGGCGGAAGCCGTGCGCGAAACCGTGGCCATCCTCAAACAGGCCGATACAGCGCCGTTGGATGTGACAGGTTACGGCACCTTGCAGGAACGCGAGGATGCCGGGCATGACATTGGTGAGGAAGAGCGCGCCCTGATGCAACGCGCGCTGGATGAAAACGCGGTTATCGTCGCTCAGATGACGCCATTCTTTGACGAAGGCGATCCGAACTGACGGTCAGTTGCGCACTCCGAACCATTTTCGGTAAATCTCGTCATAGGTGCCGTTTTCGCGCAGCGCCAATAGCGCCTGATTGACATCCTCGACTAGGGGTGAACCCGTCGGGAAGGCAATCCCGTAGTTTTCGCGTAGGAAAACACCTCCGGTCATGGTGGCGATGTTACGTCCTTCATGGGATGCAAAATAGGACAGGATTGGCGCATCAAAAACGACGGCGTCCAGTTCTTCGGCTCTGAACGCAACCAACATCTCCTCCAGCCCCGTAAAGCCGCTATACTGAACTTCACGGCGATCCAGAAAATTTGCCGCCGTTGAACCCGAAATCGTTCCGACCCGCTTGCCATACAGATCGTTGACAGAGTTGACGTTGCTGGTGATCGCGTCGACCGTCATGACCGACGTGATATTGGCCGTGAAGACCGAGACGATGAACAGGGACGAAATCACCAGAACGACTCCGAACAATCTGCCGAAGGCTGTCCGGGGTACCCGTTCCTCAAACCCGCCGTTTACGACTAGGTTCAGTGCCCACCAGAAAGACGGAAACCAGGCCTCGTTCAGGGTCCGGTCGAAATAGGGCTGTGCGCGACGTTCGAAATACCACATCAGCATCCCGCCACTGAACAAGATGCCAAAAGCCAGTCCGATTGCGATGAACAATTCACGTGACAGCAACGCGTTCAATAGGGACGGGCTGCGTGCGGCATCGGACGGCACCATGATCTGCAGGCCCGATTCAAAGATCGGTTGGCTGAAATCCATCTGGGTTTCGCGCATGGCGGTGATCGAGATATTGGCGATTGCCAGATCGGCAGTGCCATCCCGCACCATATCAAGCATGTCCGCGAAGCCATCGACCCTGCGGACCGAATAGTCCCATCCCAGAGAGTCCGAGAGCGCCTCCAGCAAGTCCATGGAAAAGCCGGACTGAGCCCCGTCTTCGACATAAGAAAACGGGGGGCGTGTGACGGTCGTAACCGTCAGAGACTGGGCCTGGCTTTGCTGTGCAAGAACGGCGAAAGTCAGGCAGAGAGAGGCAATGAATGCACGCATCGTGGCCGATTTACCTGTTTCGCGGCCCTCTAACGCAGATTCGTACGAAACGGCAAGCTCGCCGCAGGGGAAAGTGGAATGTTTTGAAGGGCGGTATGGTGGGCCAGGCGCCAAAGTCGAATGTATGAAATTGCGCAAATGGGGTTGGCAATCGATGCAATTCGTTGAATCTGTGCGCGAACCGGGCCAAAGCAAAGAAAGCGACATCCGCCATGACCGATCCTGTGCAATTGACCGCCGACCTGATCCGTTGCCCATCGGTCACACCTGAAGAGGGCGGGGCGTTGGTTCTTTTAGAGCGCGTTCTGTCGGAAGCCGGTTTTGAATGCACCCGCGCGGATCGGGGAAAGGTCTGCAATCTTTTCGCCCGTTGGGGAAAAAAGGGTCATGACCGGAGTTTTGGGTTCAATGGTCATACCGATGTAGTGCCGGTTGGCGATGAAGCGGCGTGGAGCGTCGATCCTTTTGGCGCTGAGGTTAAGGACGGTGTCCTGTTCGGTCGCGGCGCGACAGACATGAAATCCGGGGTGGCTGCATTTACCGCCGCCGCGATGGAGTTTGTTCGGGGCACCCCGCCAGACGGAGCAATCATTCTGGCGATCACCGGCGATGAAGAAGGTGATGCGCTGGATGGCACGACCGCTTTGCTCGATTACATGGAACGCGCGGATGAGCGAATGTCGTTTTGCTTGGTAGGAGAGCCGACCTGCCCCGAGCGGATGGGTGAGATGATAAAGATCGGCCGCCGGGGCTCGATGACCGCATGGTTTACAATTACGGGTGTGCAAGGCCATTCGGCCTATCCTCACCGTGCCAAAAACCCCTTGCCGGCAATGGCCCGACTGATGGATCGGCTGGCGAGTCATGAGCTGGATCAGGGAACCGATCATTTCGACGCGTCGACTCTTGCTATCGTCAATATCGACACCGGCAATTCCGCGACGAACGTCATTCCCGCGCAGAGCCGGGGCGCAGTGAACATACGTTTCAATGACCTGCATTCGGGCGCCAGCCTCAGCCGGTGGCTGCAAGCCGAAGCTGACAGGGTCGCCAAAGAATTCGGTGTCGAAGTTGAAACACGGATCAAGATATCCGGTGAAAGCTTTTTGACGCCCCCCGGGGCACTTTCGGATCTGGTTGCTCGCGCAGTCGAAGCGGAAACCGGCGTGACGCCGGAGCTGTCTACAACCGGCGGCACCTCCGATGCCCGATTCATCAAGGATCATTGCCCGGTGGTTGAGTTCGGCCTGGTCGGGCGCACCATGCATCAGGTCGATGAATGTGTCGAAACTGATCATGTTCATCAGCTCAAAGCGGTTTATTCCCGCATTCTCCGGGACTATTTCGCCTGATCCATGCGGCGAACTCTGGTCATCATGGTCAAGGAACCGCGTCCAGGTAGGGTCAAGACGCGGCTAGGGCGTGATATTGGCATGGTCGGCGCGGCATGGTGGTTCCGGCATCAAACACGTTCGTTGATCCGCCGGTTGCGCGACCCGCGCTGGCAGATCGTGCTTGCGGTGTCGCCGGACCGTCAGGGCCTTTGCAGCCGGGTTTGGCCTGTTGACCTGCCGCGCGCGGCGCAAGGCAACGGCGACCTTGGGCAAAGAATGGGGCGGATGTTGCGGCAAATGCCGAAGGGGCCTGTTTGTCTAATCGGGGCCGACATTCCCGGAATTGGTCGACGGCATGTCTGGCAGGCGTTCAGGGAACTTGGCCGGTCACAGATGGTGTTTGGCCCCGCCCCTGATGGGGGTTACTGGCTGGTGGGCGCGCAACGCTATCGCGCGTTGCCCACAGATCTGTTTCACGACGTGCGCTGGTCTACGGAATATGCGCTGGCGGATACGCTGGCCTCGATCCCCGGCAGCCGGGTGGCGTTCATCGATCAGTTGCGGGACGTGGATACAGTCGCGGATTTACAATCCTCGTCCCGGCGCTGATCGCCGCCACCGTTTTTGATCATGACGCCGTCCTGTCGCCGTGCTAGGGCGGAAGCATGACACGCATCCCCACCAAGCAGGAGGTCCTTGACTGGATCTCGGCGAACCCAACCCTGACCTCGAAGCGCGATATCGCCAAAGCCTTTGGTATCAAGGGCGCGGACCGGATCGACCTCAAGCGTATCCTCAAGGAACTTGAGGCCGAGGGGCATCTTGAGAAGCGCAAGCGCAGCTATCGCGACCCGGATCGACTGCCGCCAGTCAGCGTGTTGCAGGTCAAGGCACCCAACGCTGATGGCGACCTGTTTGCGCGCCCGCTGGAATGGCACGGCGAAGGGGTCGAGCCGGTCGTGCTGATTATTCCGCGCGCCAGCGATCCGGCGCTGGGTGAGGGAGATCGCATCCTTGCGCGGCTGACGCTGGTGCATGAAGAGGATCACAATTACGAGGCTCGGCTGATCCGCCGCATCGGGGCCAACCCCCGCCGCATTGTCGGCGTCTTTCGCAAAGGGGCAGAAGGTGGACGGATCGTACCCATCGACAAAGCCGGTTCGACCGAGTGGCTGGTACATGACGGGGCGGTGCACGGCGCAAAAGATGGTGAGTTGGTCGAGGCCGAACAGGCGGGGCCGAAAAACCGCATGGGCCTGCCGCGCGCCCGTATCGTCGAGCGGCTGGGCGACCCCTCTGCGCCCAAAGCTGTTTCGCTTATTGCCATTCACCAACACGGCATCCCCGACGATTTCCCGGACAAGGTGATTGACGAAGCGGACAATGCCAAACCTGTCGGCCTATCCGGGCGCGAGGATTTGCGCGACATGCCATTGCTGACCATCGATCCCTCGGATGCGCGGGACCATGACGACGCCTGTTTTGCCCATTCCGACGATGATCCGAAAAACCCCGGAGGGCATGTGATCTGGGTGGCCATCGCTGATGTGGCCGCCTATGTGCGCCCCGGCACGGCATTGGACCGCGAGGCGCGCAAGCGTGGAAATTCCAGCTATTTTCCGGATCGGGTCGTGCCGATGTTGCCGGATCGGTTGTCTGGCGATTTGTGCTCGTTGCACGAAGGCGTGCCGCGCGCCTGTATTGCCGTTCGGATGGAGATCGATGCCGAGGGCAACAAGATTGGCCATCGGTTCGTACGTGGTCTGATGCGTTCTGCCGCGTCCCTGCATTATGCCGAAGTGCAAGACGCCATCGACGGAAATCCCAACGACAGAACCGGGCCGCTGCTGGAGAGTGTTCTGAAACCGCTCTATGCGGCATACAACGCGCTGAAAATGGCGCGAGAGGCGCGGCAGCCGCTGGATCTGGACCTGCCCGAGCGCAAGATTGTCCTGAGTGAAAAAGGACATGTCGAAAGTGTGGCCTTTCGCGAGCGACTGGATGCCCATCGTCTGATTGAAGAGTTCATGGTCCTCGCCAATGTCGCCGCGGCCGAGACGCTGATCGCCAAGCGGCGCCCGCTGCTGTTCCGCGTGCACGAAGAACCTGCGCCGGAGAAGTTGGAAAGCCTGCGGGAAACGGCACAGGCGGCCGGACTGAATCTGGCCAAGGGGCAGGTCCTGCAAACGCGCCACCTGAATGCGCTTCTGAATGCCGCGGCGGGAACAGAGGATGCGGAACTGATCAACCTAAGCACGCTGCGGTCGATGGCGCAGGCCTATTACAGCCCCGAGAACTTCGGTCATTTCGGGTTGGCGCTGCGTAACTATGCGCATTTCACCTCTCCCATCCGCCGCTATTCCGACCTGATCGTGCACCGCGCACTGATCACCGCCCATGGGTGGGGCGACGATGGGTTGACCGGGGACGAAATCGACCGGATGGAAGAAACCGCGAACCACATTTCGGATACCGAACGCCGCTCGATGATGGCCGAGCGGGATACGACCGATCGCTATCTGGCAGCTTATCTGAGTGAGCGGGTCGGCAATGAGTTCACGGGCCGGATCAGCGGCATCGCCCGGTTTGGCGTGTTTGTGAAAATGGACGAAACCGGCGCGGACGGTCTGGTGCCGGTCCGGTCTTTGGGCCGTGAGTATTTCCATTTTGACCGTGAGGCCGGAACGCTGATGGGCTCGGATACCGGTATGGTCATCGGCATTGGTCAGCGCGTGACTGTGCGCCTAACCGAAGCGGTGCCTGTAACTGGTGGGTTGGAACTGGAATTGCTGTCCATAGACGATCAAACCCTGCCGCGCAGCCGCGGCCCTGCTGGCCGTGCACCTAAACGCAAGGCCATGTCGTCCCGACGCAAGAAGGACAAGATCAAACGCAAGATCGAGCGTAAGCGCCGTCAGAGGTGATAGGTCAGCGCACGGGCAATCAGCCAGCCGTGGCGCGTTTCATCTATCTGTCCCGGACTGTCGAACAGGATTGCGCGGCTGCCGTCGATCCGGTCTTCATTCGGAAAAGCCGATGTGAAGTCCCCCATCAGACGGCTTTGACAGTGCACGAACAGGGCAAAGGGCGCGGATTTGTGGGTGCCCAACCGAATGGTGGACCCGCGCGGGGCCAGATAGGCCGGCTGTCCCCAGCGCAACGCCTCCTGCAATGGCTGTGCGCTGGGCAATGTGTCAGCAGTATCGAGGATCAGGTCGCGCAAGGCCATGACGCCTGCGCGGGTGTCGGGGGAAAACCCGTCGAACACTGCCTCGACTGCCGGATCGTCAAAAGGTCTCATGGCAAGGATATCGCATTGTCCATCCGGTCGATGTAATCACTAAGGAGCCTATCGCTTTTGATCCGTTCGGTCAGCGGTGTTTTTGCCGGGGTGGACCGCATGGCCGCCAGCATGGGACCAACGCTGAGGTCAGCCGAGGTTGGCCGCTCGCCCATCAGAAATGGCGCGTGCCACAGGAATGCCGATATCGCCTCAAGGTCGCGTTCGATACGGTCCATACGCTCGGCCTCAGCAAAACGGGACACCCCCTGCGCCTCCAGCCCCTTGAGAACGGATTTGCGGATTGCATTGGTCACCGGCCTGCGGATCAGCCCGGGCACCTCATTAAAGAATGTGTCGCGCAATATCGGCCATACTTCGTCATTGCCCCAGCGATCCAGAACGATCTGGAAATACAGGTGCTCTTCGGCCATGCGGATAAGGGCGCGGGACTGACCCTTTTGCATGTCGCTCAGACCCTTGTCGAACTCGGTCCCCTGCGCTTCCAGCCAATTGCGGATGGTGTCGCTGTCCGGAACCAGCCGTTCCGGCGTGCGCAGTACCGGTAGTTTCCGGTGTGGCATCTTACGCGGGTCCAGCAGATCGGATCGTTGCCACCTTTGGCCCGAGAGTTGCAGCATGTAAGCAGCCTTGACGCAGAACGGGCTGGCGCTGAACAGGCCAAAGGCGGAAGGGTAGGTCAGTAGGGTCAGCATTTTGGGCTCCATCGTGGGGATGCATCCAATGTAATCTCGCCTGATGACAGTTTCTGTCATCAGGTTTAGGTTAGGCTACGTCATGTCCCGCACCGCCCGCCTGTTCCAACTTATGCAAGCCCTGCGCTCTGGCCCTTCGCCCAGAACGTCGGCAGAGCTTGCGCAGGATCTGGGGGTGTCCCCACGCACGATCCACAGGGATATCAACGCCCTGCGCGGCTTGGGCGCCGTGATCGATGGAGAGGCTGGGTTCGGATTTACTCTGATCGAGGATGCGACCCTGCCTCCCCTTGGCTTTACCGATGACGAGCTGGAGGCCCTTGTGCTTGGGTTGCGAGAGGTGCAGTTGATTGGTGACCCCGCCCTGTCCGACGCAGCCAGCGCCGCCTTGCGCAAGCTGCAGGGGCGGTTGCCTCAGCGCCAGTCTCACCGTCTCAGCCATGCGGTTCTTACCGCGACCCGGTTTGACCGCCCGATATCTCCGTCAATCGAAGTGGCCGCCTTGCGGCAGGCAACATGGGACGAACGTGCGGTGGAATTTGCCTATACCGATGCAAAGGGCGAGGGTACGGTCCGCCGAGTCAATCCACTCAGCATCGTCTACATGGATCGCGCCAGCGTTCTGTTGAGCTGGTGTCATTTGCGCAAGGATTTCCGTGTGTTCAGACTGGACCGGATGCAGGGAATGTCCGTCACTGATGAGAGCTTTCGGCCCAACCGTGTACCCCTGTTGCGACAGGCGCTGGCCCGTGTCCGGGCTGAACAGGAAGCAAAAGATCGCGAGGTCGGGACCTGAGCGCTTTGTAAAATCCGCAAACTGCGATATCCTTGTGGTTGAGCAGTAATCAGGAAAACCGGAATGCGTATATGCGTAAGTGGCCTAATGGCCGCTGCATTGTGGGCATCCACTGTGCACGCGGACATTTCAGACGCCTCGACCGGGGCACAAAACAAACACGCGTCAGATAGTTTCAGAACGGCGTCGGCTGATCTATTCGTATCTGTCCGACCCGTGCCGCGCCCATCGGACAAGGTACATAAGATGACGGCCAGCGGATCGAATGCCAGATTTCAGGCTTGGACACGCGCCTTCAGAAAACGCGCGCTCGAACAGGGATTGTCACCGGCTGTGTTGGACCGTGCCTTATCGAACGTAACATACGACTCCAAGGTCATCGATCTCGACAGGAACCAGGCCGAGTTTTCCAAGCCTATCTGGGAGTATCTGGACACGGCTGTTTCAAAGCACCGTGTCGCCAACGGATCAGATGCTCTCAACCGGCATAAGGACGCGCTGCAGCGGATTGAGGCGAAATACGGCGTCGAGAAAGAAGTTGTGACAGCGATTTGGGGTTTGGAAACCTCGTTCGGAACCTATCGCGGCGGGAATGAGACCATTCGGTCTTTGGCAACCCTGGCGTTTGAAGGGCGCCGTGCCCAGTTTTTTGAAACCCAGCTTTTGGCGGCGTTGCAGATTCTGGCTGCCGGAGATGTCCAACCTGACAACATGATTGGCAGTTGGGCGGGTGCGATGGGGCATACTCAGTTCATGCCAACTTCGTATCTGGAATACGCGGTGGATTTTGATGAAGACGGCCATCGCAATGTGTGGTCGGATGATCCAACGGACGCTTTGGCCTCGACGGCGTCTTATCTGGCCCAATTCGGTTGGACAAAAGGGCAGCCCTGGGGTGTCGAGGTCGTTTTGCCGGATGATTTCGACTATGCCATGGCACGGCGGGATTACACCCTAATGCCGTCTGAATGGGCCGCGTTAGGGGTACGTGAACCGGATGGAGGGTCTGTTCCGGATCATGGCCGCGGATCGATCCTGCTGCCCGCGGGTGGTCAGGGCGTTGCGCTGATGATTTTCGACAATTTCAAGGTGCTTGAGCACTATAACGGCGCGGATGCCTATGTCATTGGGGTCGGTCATCTGTCCGACCGGCTGGCAGGCAAGGGCGCGTTCAGGGCCGAATGGCCTCGGGGTGACCGCGCCCTAAGCTTTTCCGAAAAGAAAGAGCTGCAGAAGCGTCTGACACAAGCCGGTTACGATACCCAAAGCGTTGATGGCCGTATCGGCCCGCTGACAACGAATGCTGTGCGCGCCTATCAGTTGGCGCAGGGGTTGCTGCCAGACGGTTATGCCTCTCTGAAATTGCTGGATCGGATGCGTTGACGGCGGGGATGCTGGCATGCCCCGCCGTGGAAATCTAATGTTCGGGTAAGCGTCCTGCGCCGATCTTATGATGCTGCTTTCATCAACCCTTTCTCAATGATCTCTGCATGCGCCTCATCCAGTGATTTGCGAATGCGCAGGATCATCTCGTCTATGTCATCTGGCGTCAGGATCAACGGCGGTGAGATGATCATGCGGTCGCCTACATGGCGCATAACCAGATTGTTGGCGAAACAGCGATCCCGGCAGATATTGCCGATAGTGCCGGGGTCAGACGCGAACTTGGCGCGGGTTTCTTTGTCGGGTGTCAGCGCAATCGACGCCATCATGCCAGCGATCTTTGCCTCGCCAACCAGCGGGTGGTCGGTCAGAGCTTCCCACTTCTCTTTTAAGTATGGGGCCGCCACATCACGCACATGACCGATAATGTTCTCCTCTTCGAGGATGCGCAGGTTTTCCAGTGCGACGGCTGCCGCAACCGGATGACCCGAATAGGTGTAACCGTGGTTGAATTCCCCCTTGCCGATCACCTCTGCAACTTCATCACATACGACCGACCCGCCGATCGGTGCATAGCCCGAGCTCAAGCCTTTGGCGATGGTCATGATATGCGGCTTGATCCCGACGGTCTGCGAGCCGAACCAGTTGCCCGTCCGGCCAAAGCCGCAGATCACTTCATCCGCAATAAGAAGGATATCGTACTTGTCACAGATCCGCTGAATTTCCGGCCAATAGCTGTCCGGAGCGACGATCACGCCGCCCGCACCCTGCACCGGCTCGGCGATGAAGGCGGCAACCCTGTCTTCACCCAGCTGCAGAATTGC
Source organism: Ruegeria sp. CF5 (assembly GCF_056537325.1). NCBI lineage: Bacteria > Pseudomonadati > Pseudomonadota > Alphaproteobacteria > Rhodobacterales > Roseobacteraceae > Ruegeria > Ruegeria sp. CF5. The sequence goes on from NZ_JBQFRI010000010.1 coordinate 10,374, forward strand.
CTCCTCCAGTTCCCGCGCACGGGCCAGGCCGAACTCTTCAGGTGACATGTCGCCGCCTTCGGCCCACCAGTTGGGTTGGTTGATGTGGTGAATATCCGGGATCGGCATGCCACCCTGTTCGTGCATATGCACCATTCCGCCCAGCGAAGCCGCGCCGACAGTCGATCCGTGATAAGCGTTCTTGCGGCTGATGATGACCGATTTTTCGGGATGACCCTTCATGGACCAGTAAGTGCGGACAAGACGAATATTCGTGTCGTTGGCTTCGGACCCTCCGGCGGCAAAGAAGACATGGTTCAGGTCATCCGGCGCAAGGCTGGCGATCTTGTCGGCCAATGCGATGGCAGGCACGTGGGTCGTCTTGAAGAATGTGTTGTAGTACGGAAGCTCGCGCATTTGCCGGGCGGCTGCATCCGCAAGTTCGTCCCGGCCATAACCAATGTTCACGCACCACAGGCCCGCCATGGCGTCCAGAATTTCCTCGCCTTCGCTGTCTGTTAGGTACACGCCCCTGGCGCTGGTGATGACTCGCACGCCTTCCTTGCCCAGTGCCTCATTGGCGGAAAAGGGGTGGATGTGATGTGCGGCATCCAGGGCCTGCAATTCTGCGGTCGGCATGTGATTGGTGATGGACGACATCTGAATCTCCTGCGAAAGCGGTTGGAAATTACAATATGATCAAATTGAAAGCTGTCAATCGAATCGCGTCAGGCAGATGATTTTGCGTGCGCATCAGCCATTAGCATCATCCCCTGTTCGACGTCCTGCGCCATTGCCTGCGCTACTTTCTCAGAGTTTCGGTTGCGCAGCGCTGATATGATGTCTTTGTGCAGATCGGGCAGGCTGTGTGTCCCGAAACGACCGCAGACGACGCGAAGGGAAGGACCAAACCTGAGCCACAAACGCTCGGCCAGATCGCTGAGAACAGGGGCCTCGGCATAGGCATAAAGCGCTGCATGAAAAGCATAATTCCAGCGCAGGTATCCTTCCACATCTCCTGCCGCAATCGCTTGGTCCAATTGTTGGTCCATACCTTCAAGCTTGTCGATATCGGCAGAAGTCATATTCAGCGTTGCGCGCCTTGAAAGCTCTGATTCTATTGACTTTCTTGCGTAAACTAACTGTTCAACATCGGCGCTCGACAGAACCGGTACACTCACCCGTCGGTTTCCCTGAAATACCAGCGCGCCGTCCGAAATCAGGCGGCGGATCGCCTCGCGCACAGGGGTCATGCCCACTCCAAGAGAATCTGCTAACCCCTGAATAGTGACAGGTTGCCCCGGGATCATTTCCCCGAACAAAATTTGTGATCTGAGGGTCAGATAAACCTGTTCATGCGCCGGTTGCTTGCTCTCTCTGGTTTCTGTTTTTGGCACCATGTCTTTGATCGTATTCAAAAGGTTTACCCCGATCTGCTTGAGCTTGACTTGCCAGCTTCTGCACCTCGTGAAATCATAAACTGAGTTACCGGAAAACGCAAAACTTGATCAAATCTAAGACCTGTATAGATTTGCCGTCATGATCGTCTCATTAATACTACCTTTGATCCCCATCACCGTGCTTCTGCAGAACCAGCAGAATCTGACGGAAGCAATGGTGCGGCAGCGGCGCGAGACCCAAGCCGTCGTGCCTGTGCCATGAGGCGTATATATCCGGATTACGCCTATGGGTCTGGTCCGCGTCAGGGGTGCTGGTGGGACGAAACCGTCGAGGCGCCAGACTGGCCTGTTCAACAAGGCAACTTGAAGGTTGATGTTGCCGTTGTCGGCGGTGGTTTCACCGGTATGTCGGCGGCCCTTCATCTTGCGCAGGCTGGGGCCTCAGTGGCCGTGCTGGAAGCAGAAACCCCGGGATGGGGTGCCTCGGGGCGGAATGGCGGGTTTTGTTGTCTTGGTGGCTCGAAACTGGCCTCTTCCACGATGCGTCGCCGTTATGGCGACGCTGCCACTCAGGCATATGAGCAGGCGGAAACTGATGCGGTTGCTCTGGTCGCAGACCTTTTGACGAAGAACCGTATCGATGCGGATACGCACTCAAATGGCGAGACGGTTCTGGCGCATTCGCCGCGCGCGATGGCCCATCTCCGGCGAAATGCGGATGAATTCGGGGTGCTGCATGAGCCGGACGACCTGCCAAAACTGGGATTTGGCGGCGTGTTTTATGGTGGCTACAGTTTTCCTGTCGGGTTTGGCCTGAACCCACGAAAATACCTGTTCGGCGTTGCCGCTGCGGCGATAGACGCGGGCGCAAAGGTGTTTCAGAAAAGCGCGGCCCTTGCAATCGGAAGCAAGGGGGCACGGCATGAGGTCACGACGCCCGCTGGCCAAGTGGTGGCGGATCAGGTTCTGATCTGTACAAACGGATATTCAAGCGAGGATATGCCGCCATGGTTGGCTGGCCGATACATGCCTGCGCAATCCACTGTAATGGTGACGCGCCCGCTGACCGAAGGTGAACTGACGGCGCAGGGTTGGACATCGGACCAGATGGCGTATGACAGTCGGCATCTGCTTCACTATTTCCGTTTGATGCCTGATCGCCGGTTCCTTTTTGGAATGCGCGGGGGGCTGTTCTCGTCACCTGGCGCCGAAGCTGCGATCCGACGTAAGGTGCGCAAGGATTTTGCACATATGTTTCCGGCCTGGGCTGGGGTGGATGTTACGAATATGTGGTCTGGTCTGGTTTGCCTGTCGCGCAACCTGGTGCCGTTTGTCGGAGCTGTTCCAGGACAACCCGGCATATATGCGGGGCTGGCCTATCACGGTAACGGAGTGGCCATGGGAACCTATTGCGGTCGTGCTCTGGCCCATTTGGTGCTTGGACAGGATGCTGACCTGCCTGTTCCTTTGACCCGTCTGCCGTCCCGAATTCCGTTCGGTCGCGCACGTCGCATCCTGATGCCACCAGCGTATGCTATGATGGCGCTGGCTGATCTGTAGCCATGTTAATTGCGCAGCGTTTCGGTCTCTAGCGCACAGCCTGTGGCATAGTCGGGGGCGCCATTTTCGCTGCGCCAAAGGCAATAGGCCGCCATACGCCATGCGTACCACCGTCGCAGATCCCCATAACGATGCGTGATTTCCGGATCTTCGTAAGCTGAAAGAAAACGGTTCTCTTCTTCTGCCGACAATATGGTTCCGCGGTAAAGCCATTGCATGGAGGGCGACAGAAACAATGCCACATCCTCGCACGGGTCCGCCAGGGCCGGGCACTGCCAATCGATGAGTGTAAGGCGACTGCCCGAGACCAGAATGTTGCCCGCCACCGGATCCCCGTGAATGATGCATCGTTGTGGCAGTGGTTCGACATGGGTGTTCGGGCGCAGCCGTTCCAAATCCGCGCGTTGCCGTGATTTGCACAAGGTTAGAATCTGCCGTGCATGTGCATCCAGATCCTTGCTGCCATTGCAACCCAGCGGCGCCTTTAGATGAATCGGGCTGGAATGAAGCCTTCGCAAAAGGCGCGCAACGGGCTCGGGATTTTCCTGCCAAGGCGCACCGGGTGCATGGTCGTACAGAACCCATCGGTCGTTGTGGGTGCGCCCCGAGGCGCGCAGACGCGGCGTAAACCCTGCGGTCGAGAATGCCTCCAGACAGGTTGCCTCCAGATCGGCGTTGTTTTGAAATAGCGGATTCTGAAAATTGGTCCGATAGAGCTTCAACACCCTGTCTCCACCGGAACCGTGCACTTTCCAGACGCGATTGGTACGCCCACCGTAAAGCGTTTCAAATCGTTCACTTGGGCTGACAAGCCCCTTGGTGTTGAGTTCCGCGATCAGATGAGTTGGCGGCAGTGTTTCGGAGGTCAGGATTCGTTCCAATCATTGGGATGGCGTAGCAGGCCAAGGTTTGACCTGTCCTGCCTGCCAGATCAACTCCCGGTGCGAATGCCTGATACTTCCTCGGTCGATACAACCTGCCCGCCATCCAGCGTCAGGGTGACTTTGCCCTCGAGTATTTGCGCCTCGGTTACGCGGCCATAGGTGGCGGCTGCCGTTTCTGACAAAAGCTCCCCTTGATAGAAACTTTCGACCGAAAGGGAGTAAAGCCCTGTTGGAACAATCCCCCCTGATCCATCTGCCCCGTCCCAGACAAAGGATGATGCGGATACCGGCATCGAAACGCGATCCACCACCGTCCCGTCAGAATCTCGTATGACAAGGTTTGCTTTGTCCGCTTTGCCATCGGTTTGCGGAAACAAGGTAACGGGCGTGCCGTTAAATTGAACAGGCGCGTTTGTCCGTACGTTCATTCCGATCCAGTCGGCCAGGTCGTTAAGGTTAGCACCACCCAATGCTCCGGCCAGACCAGAAAGGAACTCGTTCGTCTGAACCTGCTGCTCCACCATGGAAAACTGGGCCAGTTGCGACGCGTATTGCGCTGAATCCAATGGCTCCAGAGGGTCCTGATACCTGGCTTGCGCAGTCAACATCTTCAGAAAGGTCTCGAAATCCGAGGTCAGTTTTGAAGGCGTGCCGGATTTTGCGGCACTGGCGGTGCCCGAAGCGACCGAAAACGCTGTGCTGGTTTGGGTGATCATTGTTCAATACCTCAAGTCAACGCCCTGAGAGACGATTTTGGTTGGAAGGTCAGTTGCTTGTGGATCATCCGGGTTGTCCGGGAGGTCCAGAGTACCTGCCGGGTCTCGACGGCGCTCGTGGTGCTGTTGTGACTGCATTCCGAAATCCAGAGATATGTTTTTGTATCCTAGTTCGCGAAATTCGGACGACAGTTCCAGAACATGCCGCCGCATCAGATCCAGCGTTTCCGGACGTTCGGCCGAAATGCTCAGGACAATACCATCGTCACGTCCGCTCAGAGCTATCGAAACACGTCCCAATTCCTGAGGATTTAACGCGACTTCAATTGTGTCTGATCCTGATCGAACGGAAATGGCCGCCGACAGTTGTCCGGCTATTGCGCGCGCCACATCCGGAGTGCGAACAGGCCCAGCTTGTCCGGAGGGGGCTTGTCCGGTTTCCCGGGTGTGGGTGGGCAGGGCAATGTCGCTTTCCGGGGCCTCTTGTTCCATCGCGAAATCAGGGTTGGCCAAAGCCTGATCTTGTTCGGTTGACATCGCGGTATCGAACCTTGGACTTCCGGCTGGCGGTCCAGTGAAAGTGGCCGGGGGCGTGTTGGCCAATGGATGAAGCCGAATGTCAGCATCTGGCTTCCGGCTCCCGGGCGCAGTGATTGCACCTTCCATTTCAGGTGTCTTAGCCGCCGACCGATGCTGAATTATTGCCGTTTCGACGTTTTTCAGATGGGCGGGATTGATCTGTTTATCACCATCGACAATTTGCGGACTTGATGCCTGCAGAGGCTCAGCGTCGATACGGGAATCTGATGCGTATTTAACCAACTCGAATTGAGTTGGCGCACTGGCTGCTTTTGGTGGGGGACTGACAGCTTCCAAAGTATCATCGGCGCTTTGGGATTTGTCGATGGTAAGTGCGCCGGGCGGCAATTGGTTGTTGTTTGCAGTGAAAGGTTCGATGTCGCTCCGCCGCAGACTTACCGTTTCGTTTTTGTCCGGCAACGGATGGTCGATCGGGTCAAGTTGATCCGGGAGCTCCTCACTGCTGATCGGAGTCTCCGAATCGACCTCCCGATTCGGGCTGCCATCTTCAGAATGCGGTACCTTGGGGGTCGGCCCACTGTGCCCGGGCTGGACCGAAGGTTCAGAACCACCTCGCACGAAATTTTCAAAGGGATTTTCGGGCTTTGACCTCTGCCCGACATCCAGATCGGATCCGGATTGCGGGCTTCGAAGCGGCGTTGAAGGCAATGTGTTCACTGATGCAGGCATATCGGACATCCCAGAAATCTGGCCACCACCCTGCACAGTAGAAGTTACGTATTTTTTAACTGCTTTCATCATTTATCAGGACAGTTCTATGCAACTTCCGAGGAGCGTCATGAAGATTTCAGTATCCCCCGCGCCAGTCGCCACAGGCGTTGATTTTTCCAATCTCAGAAAAGCTGCAGTTGAGTTGGAGGCGACATTTTTGTCTGAAATTCTGAAGTCTGCGGGCCTTGGCGCTGCACCATCCGGATTCAGTGGCGGTGTAGGAGAGGAGCAGTTTTCTTCGCTTTTGGTACAGCAACAGGCTCGTCAAATGGCCTTGTCCGGGGGTGTAGGCCTGTCAGAAGTTTTTTTCAGGGCGCTTACGGAGGATGCCAATGTCGCGTGAACAATCTGTTGAACTGATCCGGGCACTTGAGGAGTTGCTGGATATGGAGCGCGCTGCGCTCATCCAGGGCCAGCTGGATCAGCTGGATCACATGCTGCCCCGGAAAGGGGAACTGATCGCATCGGTCAAGGACCTTCAGGTGCGTGAAACCGAAGATTTGATCCGGCTCCAACACAAGGTCGACCGGAATCAGGCCCTGTTAAAAAGTGCATCCGAAGGGATCAAAGCCGTTGCAAGCCGGATGGCCGAGCTTCGGCAGGTTCGCCAGGGGTTAAGCACGTACGACGCTGCCGGGCAGCGCAGCAACTACGCCGTGCGACGCGAGCCAAAGCTGGAAAAGCGCGCATGAGTATCGGTTTGATTCAAATCCTAATTTTCCAAACAGTCAGCTTTAGCATTCCATTAGGAGATCGCGCCCAAACATGAACCTGCATCTGGAATCGCAGGTGGCGCGAAAACCGACAAGGTAGATCGCAAAGGTCAGAACGACACGAATTCCAGTCCATCCGGACGGGTAGAACACGGGTGCCTGAAACACCCTAACGCAAAGGATGAAAATCATGTCCAGTATTCTGACAAACAATGGCGCGATGGTGGCGTTGCAAACCCTGAAATCGGTCAACAAGAACCTGACGGCAACTCAAAATGCCATTTCAACCGGCAAGGATGTGGCTACTGCCAAGGATAACTCTGCAGTCTGGGCCATTTCCAAAGTGATGGAGTCGGACGTCAAAGGGTTCACGGCGATTAAGGACAGTCTGGGTCTGGGTGAATCGACGGTTGCGGTTGCGCGCAACGCTGCGGAAACAGTGACCGATCTGCTGACGCAAATGAAAGGCAAGATCGTTGCGGCCCAGGAAGACAACGTTGATCGCGCGAAAATCAACACGGATGTGAGCGCGCTGAAGGATCAAATCGCATCAGTTGTGGGTGCCGCTCAGTTCAACGGCCTGAACCTCGTGGACGGCTCTGCCGGTTCGGCATCAATTCTGGCTTCGCTGGACCGGGACAGCACAGGCGCAGTGACGGCGTCGTCGATCAACGTCGCCGGTCAGAACCTGTCTACCGGCGGCTATGTCACCAAGGCCGTGTTTGACGGATCGACCGGGTCTTCGACTGGCAATGACAGGGTGGGGGCAACTATTGCCGACACTGCAACTTCGGCGACCGCATTGGTGACGGATGAATCCAGCGGCGCGTTTGCTGCCGGGGACAAGGTGGTCGTTGCAATCGACGATCAGACCGTGTCCTACACGGTGACCGCAGCGGACGCTGCCGCGACCACCACCGGGGATATCGTTGCTGTCGGCCTGAAAGCCAAGATCGAGGAAATGGGGATTACCGGCCTGACCGTCGGATACGATTCCGGTACTGCCGGCACTCTGGCAATCTCCAATAACACAGGTGCGGATATCTCGTTTTCCGCGCAATTTGTGAATGCGGGGTCCGGCGGCCTTGGTGCGATGGCGGGGATTGACGTGTCAACCGGGCCGGGCGCAACCGCAGCGCTGGCCACCGTCGAGGCACTGATCGACACGTCGATCGATGCGTCGGCGGCCTTTGGTTCCGCACAAGGGCGTATCGAAACGCAGAAAGAGTTTATCTCGAACCTGTCGGATTCGTTCAAATCGGGGATCGGTTCGCTGGTCGATGCCGACATGGAGGAGACCTCTGCCCGTTTGCAGGCCCTGCAGGTACAGCAGCAGCTTGCGACCCAATCGCTCTCCATCGCCAACCAGGCGCCGCAGTCGATCTTGTCGCTGTTCCGTTAAGGCATATGACCAGGGCGGTAACGCCCTGGTCTTTTCCCTCTCCTGAAATTTCAATCATGAGGACACGACGTGAACGCGCTATCCCAGGCACGGCGGGCATATTCCGCCGCATCCACCCCGATCCGAACCCCGAGAAATATGGAGTATGAAGCGATCTCGCGTGTCACGCACCGCATCCATGCTGCGATGAAAAAAGGCAAACCTGCCTATGGTGAACTTGTCGAAGCACTTTATGACAACACCCGCATGTGGACTGTCTTTGCAAAAAACGTTGCGGACGCGCAAAACGGGTTGACCGATCACCTGCGTGCGCAGCTTTTTTTCCTGTCAGAGTTTACCCACGAACACACTAGTAAAGTTCTTCGGCGCGAGGCCAATGTTCTGCCGTTGCTGGAAATCAATGCAGCCATCATGCGTGGCCTGCGTAGCGGAGGTGCATGAGATGAGCGGACTGGTCCTCAAGCTGGCACCGAAAGAACGTGTCCTGATCAACGGCGCAGTCATCGAAAACGGCGACCGGCGTGGGCGGTTAGCGGTGATGACGCCGAATGCGAACATTTTGCGCTTGCGTGATGCAATCCACCCTGACGAAGCGACGACTCCGGTGCGAAGGGTCTGCTACGCAACACAACTGGTCTTGTCGGGGGACAGCGATGCAGAGGCGACACGATTGTCCCTGCTGCGGCATATCGAAGAACTTAGCCAGATCTTTGGCGATCGCGACAGCCGCCATGCGCTGACCGAAGCGACCGAGGCGTTGATAGCGGACCACCACTACAAGTGCCTGAAGGCTCTGCGAACTTTGTTGCCGCGTGAAGAGCGCCTGATGGCATACCGGCAATGAGCTATCAGCCCGTCATACCGGCCAGCGGTTTGGTCGGCTGGCGCTTCCTGCAGCGCACACATGACGCCCAGTTGGAGACCTTTGCGGCATCTCCTTCGGTTGAGCGAGAGACAAAGTACTTTCTGAACAAGATCCAAACGGTAACCTCTGCAGAGGATCTGGTATCGGATCGGAGGTTGTTGCGTGTCGCACTGAGTGCCTTCGGCCTGGAGGGGGATATCGACAACACTTTCTTTATCCGCAAGGTGCTGGAGGACGGGACAAATGCGGACGACGCATTGGCCAATAAACTGTCGGACCGCAGGTATCGCGAGTTTTCGGCCGCATTTGGGTTGGGACCGGGTGATGTTCTGAGAACGGGATTGGTGACCGAAATGGAAGTTGTCGCCCGGGACAGCCTGACCGCCCGGTTCGAGTCATCTGTCGGGGAAACAGACGAAACAATGCGGATCGCTTTGTACACTCAGCATGCACTGGCTGATCTGGCTGGAAAAGGCGGCAGCGAAGACCAGAAGTGGTTTGAGTTAATGGGTCTTCCTCCGCTGCGCCGAATGATGGAGACCGCGCTTGGCCTGCCGCCGGCCTTTGCGCAGCTGGATATCGACAGGCAACTGGAAGTGTTCAAGACAAAGCTGTCAGGCCTGACCAATTCGTCTGATCTGTCGCAATTCACCGAAAGCTCGGCCATTGAAAAGCTGACCGATACATATCTGGCGCGCGACCAGATATCGTCAATCAATTCTGCTGTGTCACCGGCCAGAACTGCTCTGATACTTCTGGGTGGGGCAGGCTGAGCAAATAGTCAGCCCGGAGCAATTAAGGTGAAGCCTCTATAACTCCCGGCACTCCCCGCCATCGGTTTAGGGCCGGATTTGCATCGTATTTTGGCGCACGATGTTGGGCGCCGGACACTCTCGGCTAAGGCGTTGGTTCCAGATTGTCGGCATTTGTTTGTAGCGCGAAACAATGTACGGGCTGGGTTACATTGTGCAGCTGGACCTGTCCGAGAGATACCGCATTCGAGCAGGCAGGTTCGATATCTTCTGAAACGACAATTCGATGCCCGCCGGTTTTTCCGTATTCACCCAGTCGTGCGGCAATGTTTGCGGCTTGTCCAATTACGGTAAAGTCCAAACGCTCGCGCGAGCCGACATTGCCATAGGTCACCCGGCCAAATGCCAGGCCAATGGAGCAGTCGCAGTGTTCATCTGACCCGGTTTCCCGTAATTCGGCCAGCCTGTCGACAATTTCGATGGCTGATCGTTGTGCGTGACCACGCGCAGCGGCCGGGTCTTCGCCTGCCGGAAAGACGGCCAAAACAGCGTCACCAATGAATTTCAGTACTTCGCCGCCGTGATCGTGAATTATGCCGGATACTGTTTCGAAAAATTCGTTCAGCATCGCGATATATGCCGAACGCCCCAGACGCTCCTCCAACAAGGTCGAGTTTCGCAGGTCGCAGAACATGATTGCGGCGTCGATCTCGTCCCCGTCGCCGCGCCGGATTTCACCGCCCAGCACCCGCGCGCCAGTTCTTTTGCCCACATAGGTTTCCAGCAAAGCCTGCGCATTTTCGCGCTGGGTGAACACTTCGTAATAGCGCGCGATAACCGCTGAACATTCGAAAACCAGACCAAGATTTTCGGTCGTAAAGCCATTGGGGTGATCGCAGGTCAGTGTCAGAACGTTGGTGCGACCATCCGAAAATGGCAGGGGCATGGCAACATAGTCGGTCGCGCCTTTGGCGCGCAGGTCTTCCAGAATGGGAAAACTGTTTTCGGGATGATCATCGTTCAGCCGTTGTCGCACGCCGCCCAAGCCGTTTGATACGTGCCGAAGCGGGCTGTTGGTATAGGCCGGGTGGTCGTGGATTTCGTAGGTTGGTGCAAAGGTCGAAATCTCATCCTCGCCCTTTTCCCAGATATAGTGCTTTCCGGCGATAAGCGGGTGCAACGACCATACCAAAACGCCCAGGCGCTGAATGGAAATCCCGTGCTCAAGCATCATTTCGGCCAGCGCCTTGGTGAAATCTTCGGGTGTCAGATTGGCTGAAGCGCCCCGCATCAGCCAGTCAATCAGTGGGCCGCTGATATTGCCATCCGCTGGCTTGCGCAGGGTGTTTTCGCCCAGGTCTATATGGGTATACGCATCGGTCATGAAGCCGAAATGACCTTCGATACCCTCGCTTTCGGGCAAAGCGTTCTCATACGCCCAGACTGAATTGGGTAACCGCTTGCCAGCAATTTTGATATCCCGATAGGTGGCCGTACCCTTGAACGGGCAAAACGTCTGCAACTCACTGGGGTCGCTCAGATCGGCCTTCACGTCTTCGCGGGGAAAATAGATCGTTGGCGCAAGCCGGGTTTCGTACATGACCTTCGCATTGGAGCTTTCGGCCAGCATCATGTCATCTCGATAGATCGCGACGCGCCCCTTGAGCGGCTCGATGGAAATGCCGTAACCTGTGGATTGCGGTTTGGCGTGGACGTTCATCTGCAACCTCCTGTGCCTTGATCCGTTTAAGGATGGGTGCAACTCGTCCGGTTTCCAAGGGGGAATTCGAGGTTTTTACCAAATGAGAGCGTCTAGTTTCGGAAATCGGTGCCGGGTTCTGTCGATGTGTGCTGCAATGCTGAACCTTGCGGCTGGCGTTCATGCGGAAACGGCACCAAAGCAGTTAAACCGCAGTCAGTGCATCTGTCTGGCGGTCTGCGCGACCCTTGCGAACCCCAACCGCATTCCGGTCACAACCGTCAACGGCTGTCCGCGCCTGCGGGATGAGTTGATTTATGACAATCTCGCGCGGTGTGCCTGTCCACAGGGCCCGACTGGCGCTCAACAACCGGCCAGAGAACGGCAGTCGCCCAATCATTAGCGATCAGATCATCTGAATCACGTCTTTTTCGATGGCAAGCATGTATCCCTTCTTGGCAATATTCTTGACCAGAAGTTCGCTGACCATCTGATTGCCAAGGGCATCGCGCAGACGCTTGATCCGGGTCGCACCGGCGGCTTCATCGCAGTCAGAGGCATTTTTACCCGAAATTGTCGATTCTATCTCGACCCCGGAAAGCACTTCGTCATCCAGGCGGGATTCGGCCAGAACCGAAAGCGTCTCCATCGCGGCCGGCGTCAATTTGAAACCCATGTTGTTCAGATAAACCGTATTCTCTTCGCGGCTGATCAGCAGCGAGGTGACCTGAATACCCGTACGCTCGATCTGGGCCATGCGCCTGTTCAGCATCACGATCATGATCAGAAATACCAGTGCGGCGATCAGCATGGCACTTGCAAAAACCAGCAACACAAAAATCACCATGCGATAACTGGACAATGTGTCGGCAAAGGCGGTGCCGGACTGGGCCAGAATTTCCAGCAGTTTGATTTCTGCCTGCGATGTCAGGTCGCTTTCGACGAACAGGCGCTCGACCCGTGCGTTAAAGGCATTGGCGTCGGGCAGGGTCCAGAACAGAAAGGCAGCGGCTGTCACAAGTATTGCGATGATCACCGCGATCCCGGCGCCGGCCAGCCGCACCCCGGAACGCCGGGCATCAGTAACGGAGATAGAATTTTCCGGCATTTGCCTTCCTTTGATCCAGCCCTTCGGGTCCGAACACCGATATCACGTTCAGCAGGGTCCACCCTGAAGATTTGAGGCGCCCGGCAACCTCGTTTCTGGCCTGACCGGGCGAACAGCTGGAGACTTGCATGACGCCATAGTGCAGGCGCAAGGGTTTATCCTGCTTGGCCTTGTAATCCGCATAGCAATCCGCCGCTGCAGCGTTGGAACCAAGCGATATCAGGGCCGCACAGACCAGTGAAGAGAGCATCTGTTTCATGGGCTGCATCCTGCGCACGGGTTTGTCGGATATTCAATAACCATAGGGCTTTGAGAAGGATGATATCGGATAACAAGGGTGCGTTATTGCTTGTCCGAACCGGAAAGACCCAGGGTTGGTTCATCGAATTCGCGATCCCCGCAAGGGTCGCAGGAACACCGGAAAGGACATGCCCAATGCACCGGAAATTCATCGCCGTGATCATCGCAACCGCCGTGGCAATAACTGGGATTTCAGCTTCGAAAGCACGGGCTGCTGATGCCCATGACATACTTGGGGGGCTGGCAGCTGTCGCAATCCTCGGTGCGGCCATCAATCACTACTCCAAGAAGTCGCGCCACGATTACGTGCAACCCGTAACCCGTCATCCTTACCCGGCCCCAAGCGTGCCCCGGGTCAAACCGCGCCATGTGCGTCCGATACCTAATCGCGTGGCGCGTTATGACCTGCCTCAACACTGTCTCAAGACTTTCAACAGATACTCCAAAAAGCGCCCGCTGCTGGGGAAAAGTTGTCTGAAGAAACATTACAAACATGCCAGCCATCTGCCGCGCGCGTGTGAGGTCGGGTTCTGGAACGGAAAGAAAGTCAAGCGCGCCTATGAACCCGCATGCTTGCGTCAAAAGGGATACCGAGTTGTGTACTGGTAACGAGTACCGAGCAGAAGTGGCGACGTAGAAGCGCCACCGGAGAGGGCAGTGCAAACTGCCCTCTCTTTTTTCTTGCGTTGCTGTGCAATTCCCGGTTTCCAGATGCCATGACATTTCCGAATGATGAACTGGAACAGGCGCTGAAAGCGCGGGGCTATCTCAGAATAGCAGGTGTTGATGAGGTGGGGCGCGGCCCGCTGGCAGGTCCGGTTGTGGCGGCAGCGGTTGTTCTGGACCTGAGGGCGATACCCGAAGGTCTGAACGACTCAAAAAAACTGACCGCAAAACGGCGCGACGTCCTGAATGATCATATCAGGGAAGCGGCAGAAGTTTCCGTTGCCGAAGCAAGCGTCGAAGAGATTGACGACCTCAACATCCTGCGCGCGTCGCATCTGGCGATGGAGCGCGCGGTCGCCGCGTTGAATCCTCAACCGGATTTCCTTCTGATTGATGGCAATATGATACCCCGGGGCCTTGGTCTGCCCAGCCAGGCCGTTGTCAAAGGGGACGCGCGTTCCGTGTCGATAGCTGCGGCGTCGATCATTGCCAAAACATGGCGCGATCGGCTGATGGTGGATTTGGCGCAACAGCATCCGGGCTATGGCTGGGAGACAAATGCCGGATATCCGTCAAAACAACACAAAGATGCGCTGCGAAATCTTGGTGTGACCCCACATCATAGGCGTTCGTTCAAACCCGTCCACAATATCTTGTATCAAGAGTAAATCGTAAGCTGCTGATTCAAAAAAGAAATTGACGGCGAATCGTCTTTGACTCATCCTTGTCTCAACCAAATGAGCGCAAAAGCGCCGTGGAACCTGAGGCAGTGATATGACAACGACCAAGACAAAGGGCGCAACCGCGCTCCCAATAAACACGATTCTTTCCGGCGACTGCATCGACGTGATGAACAGTCTGCCAGAGGCGTCCGTGGACCTGATTTTCGCCGATCCGCCTTATAATCTGCAACTGAAAGGCCAGTTACATCGCCCGGACAACTCTCAGGTGGATGCGGTGGATGATCACTGGGATCAGTTTTCCAGCTTTGGCGCCTACGACCAGTTCACGCGCGAGTGGTTGAAAGCGGCCCATCGCCTGCTGAAACCCAATGGTGCGATCTGGGTGATTGGCTCTTACCACAACATTTTCCGTGTGGGTTCGGCCTTGCAGGATGCGGGATACTGGATTCTGAATGACGTCGTCTGGCGGAAATCGAACCCGATGCCGAATTTCCGTGGCAAACGGTTCACCAACGCGCATGAGACAATGATCTGGGCATCGAAGGCCGAAGGGGCCAAGTACACGTTCAACTATGAGGCGCTGAAGGCGCTGAACGAAGGTGTACAGATGCGCAGTGACTGGGTTCTGCCGATCTGTACCGGGCATGAGCGGCTCAAGGACGAAAACGGCGACAAGGCGCATCCGACACAGAAACCGGAATCACTGTTGCACCGCGTTCTGGTCGGTTCGACAAATCCTGGTGACGTGGTGCTGGATCCGTTCTTTGGCACGGGCACAACGGGTGCTGTTGCCAAGATGCTGGGGCGCGAGTTCATCGGCATCGAGCGCGAAGAAAGTTATCGGAAGGTCGCCACCAAGCGAATCTCAAAAGTGCGCAAATTCGATCGCGAGGCGCTGGAAGTCAGCGCAAGCAAAAGGGCCGAACCACGCGTTCCCTTTGGCCAGCTGGTCGAACGCGGGATGCTGCGCCCGGGCGAGGAACTGTACTCGATGAACCAGCGCCACAAGGCCAAGGTGCGCGCGGACGGCACCCTGATTGGTGACAATATCAAAGGATCGATTCATCAGGTCGGTGCACACCTGGAAAATGCGCCCTCCTGCAATGGCTGGACCTATTGGTGCTTCAAGCGCGACGGAAAGACCGTTCCGATTGATGTGTTGCGCCAGCAGATCAGAGCCGAAATGCATAACTGAATTTGAACACCGCCGGTGCCTGTGGCCTGACACATGGCACTAAACCTTGCCCCGCCGGGATCGGCGGGGTCTTTTGTTTTGTCGCACAGGGTGTTTGGATGGGTTTCCGATCCCTATCTCCTGTCTTGCAGCGAGGGAGCCAACGGCATGACCGATACCAGTGCAGGCCAATCCCGTTTTAGGCGGTTTTTTATCACGCAACCGGACAATTTCGATCTGGATAACAAATACACCGAAGCCGCGCTGGAGCGGCACAAGAACGAAGGGCTGGAATTGGCGGTGCGCGCCCGCTGGATTTCGATGGCGTTCATTGCGGTTTTCCTGATCTACGTGAACCCGCATTGGGAAGTGGTGTATTATCAGTTCATAATCGCGCTGGTGTGCCTGAACGGCTGGTTTATTCGCCGTGCCGGGCGCGTGGGGCAATCCAGAACCGAATTGTTCCTGATCTTTGTCGATTTGTTGATCATGACATTTGGCATGGTTGTGCCAAACCCATTCAGCGATGATGTGCGCCCTGTTGCAATGCAATATCGCTTTGACAACTTTCAGTATTTCTTTCTGATATTGGCTGCTGGAACGCTGGCTTATTCCTGGCGAACGTTATTCGCAATCGGATCCTGGACCGCCGCGATGTGGACTATCGGTTGGATTGCCGCCTGGTGGTTTTCGACGCCGATCCCCGAGTTGTCAGAGCGCGCTGCACAAGCCTTCGCAGGATATCCGGACGTGGCCGAGCTGATGGATCCGAACAGTTTCATGGTTCACATGCGCGTTCAGGAGGTTGTCGTCTTTGTTCTTGTGGCGGTGACGCTGGGGATTTCGATGCGGCGGTTGAACCGTTTGTTGATGTCCAATGCAGGACTGGAACGGGAACGTGCGAATCTCTCGCGGTATTTCTCACCTAATGTGGTGGATGAACTAAGCCAGAACGACGAGCCGCTGAAACAGGTGCGCAAAGAGAACATTGCCGTTCTGTTCATTGACATCGTCGGGTTCACCAAGTTCGCCGCCGGTCGCGATCCATATGACGTGATCGAAGTGCTTCGCGGCTTTCACGCACGGATGGAAACCGAGGTGTTTCGGCATCACGGAACGCTCGACAAATATCTGGGTGACGGCTTGATGGCGACTTTCGGAACGCCGGTGCCAACGGAATTTGACGCCAGCAATGCGCTGGCCTGTGCACGCACGATGGTCGATGTGATCGATCGGTGGAACCTTGAACGCCGCAGGTCAGGAGAGCCTGAAATTCACGTTGGCATTGGTGTGCACTACGGGCCGGTTGTTCTGGGTGATATCGGCGCGAACCGCCTGGAATTTGCGGTGATCGGAAACGCGGTCAATGTGGCGGCCAAGCTTGAGGCGCTGACCCGCGATTTTGGCGCGCGCGCCGTCGTGAGTGATGAATTGAAAGTTCAGGCCTTGAACGAAGTCAGGACGGGCAATGATCTGCTGTCGGGTTTTACGCTTCACAAAGATCAGGATATCCGCGGCGTCGAGGGGCGCATGGACGTCTGGGTTCTGTAGCGCGGCGCAGCGCATGGGCCGGCCCACGCGCTGCGGGTTCGGAAATCAACGGGGCAGGGGATTGAGGCCCTTGTTGTAGGACTTCCAGTCCGTAATTTCCGGGTAATACTGCCGCCGCCATGCCCGGACACGCGGGTTCATCACACGTCGCCACAGCGGCGGGATCATCGCAGCAACCGTCATGACCGGATAGCCATAGGGCAATTGCGGGGCAGCATCTGCGGAATGATGCTGCAAAAGCGGAAACCGACGGTCAGGTTTGTAGTGGTGATCGGAGTGACGTTGCAGGTTGATGAGCAGCCAGTTCGATGCCTTTTGCGAGGCGTTCCACGAATGTCTGGGCCGGACATGTTCATATTTACCGTCACCCAGATATTTGCGTGTCAGGCCGTAATGTTCGACATAGTTGACAAGCTCTAATTGCCAGATCGCGGTCCCCGCCTGCACCAGAAACAGGCCCAACCCCGACCACCCGCCGATCACCAATGCCAAAAGCAGCATCGCGCCCTGCAAGCCCCAATACCGCCAGAAAGGGTTGGAGAGGTCGGTCCACGGCAGGTTCTTGCGCGCAAGTTTTTCACGTTCTGACCGAAACGCGGATATCAGACTTTGCCGCAGGACACGCGGGTAGAACCTGTGAAATCCTTCATTATATCGTGCGGTCACGGGATCGCGGGGCGTTCCGACATAACGGTGATGAACCAGCAGGTGTTCTGATCGGAAGTGTGAATAAAGCACCATCGCCAGAAGGATATCGCCAAGCCATCTTTCATAGCGGCCTTTCTGATGCATCAGTTCATGGCTGTAGTTAATGCCAATCGTACCCGAGATCACACCCATGCCAAAGAACAGGGCGATCTTTTCGATCGTATCCAGGTGGCTGCTGTGGGTGGCAAACCAGATCAATCCAAACAGTGTGACAAACTGAACCGGTGCCCAGGCCTTGGTCAGCAGAATGTGCCATTCCAGATCTGCATCAGGGGTTTCGGGGTCGACGTTGTCCAGATTGAGGCCGGTTATGCGATCCAGAATCGCAAACAGCCACCATGTTGCCAACGGCACCAGGGCCAGCCACCAGCCGCCTGCAATTGCAGAAATCCAGATCATGGGAATCAGCAGGTAGGATATCCAGAAGGGCAGTGCGGTCTGCCCTCGCATGAGTGTTGTTGATGCCGTCATTGCGGTGCTCCGCTGTTGTCGCCGCAAGTTACCCCGGTCCGTGGGCGATGCACACGGGTCTATTGGCCGCGCCAGAGGTCATGAGCCTTGCGCATGACAGTCGGCAGGGCCGAGGGGCGAAAGTCGTGCCTGGCCACGATCAACAGTCCGTCAGGTTGAACAGCCATGGGCAAGGGGGCGGTCCAGATGTTCAGAATCAAATGGAAATGAGTGAACGTGTGACGGACCTCGCCGGGCAACATTTTCCAGTTTGCTTCGAACGGGGGCGTGTGATCCGGGGCCTCGGACCAGTCCGAACCGGGCCAGCCCATCATGCCGCCCAGCAGGCCCGTGTCCGGTCGCCGCTCCAGCAACATCGAACCATCGGAGCCCTGCGCGATAAAGACATGCCCATGCCGGGTCGGCTTGGGTTTTTTCGGGGATTTCTTCGGCAACTCGCCCGCAGTTCCCGCCTGACGAGCCTGACAGGGGGCAAACAGAGGGCAGATGCCGCAGGCCGGTGATTTCGGCGTGCAGATCGTCGCGCCCAAATCCATCACTGCCTGTGCATAATCACCCGGTCGCGTTTCCGGCGTCAAAGCCGTTGCCTTACCTTTCAGCACAGACTTGGCGCCGGGCAGTGGGTCGTGAATGTCATAAATGCGCGCCATGACGCGTTCGACATTGCCGTCCAGAACCGTTTCAGGTCGGTCAAAGGCAATCGCAGAAATGGCGGCCGCGGTATAAGGGCCAATTCCGGGCAGTTTCAGCAAGTCGTCATAGTGGGTGGGAAACCTTCCACCACGCTCATTGGCCACGGCGCGCGCGCATTTCAGAAGATTTCTAGCGCGTGCGTAGTACCCAAGCCCGGCCCATTCCGCCATGACGTGATCATCTTCGGCACTGGCCAGCGCCGTTACGTTCGGCCATCGACTGACGAACCGCAAGAAATAGTCGCGCACGGCAGCCACTGTTGTCTGCTGCAGCATCACCTCGGAAAGCCAGACTTGGTACGGGTCCGGCGCAATGCCATTTGCGCGCTCGGCAGGCCCAACCCGCCACGGCATTTCACGCGCGTTTTGATCGTACCAGTTCAGCAGGGAGGCGCTGACGTCGAATTCGTTATTGTCACGCAAGTTTTATTTATCTCCCTGTCGGGTTTCGCTGGCGCCCGTAGCCCTGCCCATTACAATAGCGCCGCAGTAAATGGAAACCAGATGCCGCCCAGACGCACCACCACTCGCGGGTTCAAACGTACCGCGACCCTGCTGAACGATCAGATTCGGCGCGCCGGCGAAAGCCGTGGTTTCGCTGTATCGCGTCTGTTGACCCATTGGGCCGAGATCGTTGGTCAGGACATCGCATCGATAGCCCGACCCATAAACGTCGGATATGGCAAAGGCGGATTTGGCGCCACGCTGACCGTTCTGACGACCGGGCCGCAAGCTCCGATGCTGGAAATGCAAAAAGAGCAGCTGAGGGGTAAGGTGAACGCGGTTTATGGCTATAACGCTATCAGCCGCATTCGTATCACTCAGACCGCGCCAACCGGATTTGCCGAGGGGCAGGCCAGTTTCGAGCATCGCCCGAAGCAGGTGAAACCCAATATCCCTCCCGAAATCACCGCCGAGGCTGACAGGACTGCACGCGACGTTCACGACAATGATCTGCGTGCGGCCCTTGAACGTCTGGGCCGCAACGTTCTATCCAAACAAAAACGCTGAGAAAGGGCTGAGAATGACCCGTATTGCATCCGTAATCTGTGCGGCAGTTGCCGTGGCGGCTGGTGCCTATTGGCTGACATCGTCGCCATCGAATGCTCCGGTTAATCCGCTGATCGGCAGCGCCGAGGCGCAGGAAGCCGATATTGACACCTCGACCGTGGTCGAAATGGTGCAGGGTGCCGAAGACGCGCCCGTAGAAATTATCGAATACGCCTCATACACCTGCCCGCACTGCGCGCGGTTCCACGAGGGGCCGTACAAACAGCTCAAGAAAGACTTCATCGACACCGGCAAGGTTAAATTCATCTATCGTGAGGTTTACTTTGACCGCTACGGCCTGTGGGCCTCGATGGTGGCGCGCTGCGCCGGGCCGGAAAAATTCTTTGGCATCACCGATCTGATCTTTGCGGGCCAGTCGGAATGGACCAAAGCCGGCGGACCGCCCGAGATTGTCGGAGAGCTGAGCAAGATCGGCCGCCTGGCCGGGATCGACAGCGAACAGCTTGATGCCTGCCTTCAGGACGGAACCCAGGCCCAGACA
The DNA here is from genome assembly GCF_056537325.1 of Ruegeria sp. CF5. Taxonomy (NCBI): domain Bacteria; kingdom Pseudomonadati; phylum Pseudomonadota; class Alphaproteobacteria; order Rhodobacterales; family Roseobacteraceae; genus Ruegeria; species Ruegeria sp. CF5. Next base: position 30,560 of record NZ_JBQFRI010000010.1, read on the forward strand.
CTCGTCGCCTGGTATCAGGAAAACGCCGAAAAGGACGGGATCAACGCGACGCCGACCTTCATCGTGAACGGCAAAAAGGTGGAAAACCAGTCCTATGACGACTTCAAGAAACTGATCGAAGACGAGCTGGGCAGCTGATGACTGCCCCGCTTGCCGGTCTGAAAGTTGTCGAACTGGCACGCATTCTGGCTGGCCCATGGGCCGGCCAGACATTTGCGGATCTGGGGGCAGAGGTCATCAAGGTGGAATCGCCTGCGGGCGATGACACGCGTGCCTGGGGACCGCCGTTTGTTACCCGAGACGATGATGTCTCTGCCGCTTACTACCACTCTGCCAACCGGGGCAAAGCCTCGGTCACAGCGGATTTTTCTACGCCCGAGGGTCAGGAAAAGGTTCGCGAACTTGTCGCGGATGCAGACGTTCTGATCGAGAACTTCAAGGTTGGCGGGTTGAAGAAATACGGGCTGGACTATGACAGCCTGAAAGAACTGAATCCCCAGTTGGTCTACTGCTCGATCACCGGATTTGGCCAAACTGGCCCCTACGCACACCGCGCGGGTTATGATTTCATCATTCAGGGCATGTCCGGGCTGATGTCGGTCACTGGTGAACCCGAGGGCCAGCCGCAAAAGGCGGGTGTTGCGGTTACGGACGTCTTTACAGGCATCTACGCCGTTGCCGGCGTTTTGGCTGCCTTGTATCAACGGGAACAGACCGGGCGCGGTCAACATGTGGACATGGCCTTGCTGGATGTTGCCGTGGCTGTGACAGCCAATCAGGCGCTGAACTATCTGACAACCGGCAATGCGCCCGAGCGGATGGGAAATGCCCATGTCAATCTGGCACCCTATCAGGTTTTTGACTGCGCTGACGGGCATATCATCATCGCCACAGGCAACGATCGCCAATACCAGCGGCTGTGCCGTGTGCTTGGTCTGGACGATATGGCCGAAGCGCCCGAGTTTCTGCACAACAAGGATCGGCTGGCCAATCGCCGGGTGATGATCGCCCGTCTGAACGGGGCGACTGCGCAACGGGGCAAAGCCGAGTTGCTGACAGCTTGCGAGGCGCAGGGCATTCCCGCCGGGCCGATCAATACGCTGGACGAGGTGATGGCAGACCCGCAAGTAATCGCACGCGGGATGCAGATCGAACTGGAGGGGGTGCCCGGTGTGCGCTCACCCTTCGTCTTTTCCGATGCCGATCTTTCCCTGACGCGGCCCGCGCCCAAACTGGGCGAGGACGACTGATCAGGGAGAGGGGGCAACAGCCAGCAGCATCTCTTTCACGCGTTGGCCTTCGGACACCTGCAATCGTACAGGCAACGTGATGACCTTGCTCCGAAACGCAGCTGGCAGCCGCACGGCGTCCTTTTCGGTTGTGACCATCTGCGCGCCCAGCAGTCGCGCCTCATTTTCCAGTCGCGTCATCAGGGCAGGGGTCAGGGGCTGATGGTCGTCCAGCGCCTCAGCCCGCAAAAGATGTGCACCCTGCGCCCGCAACGTCTGAAAGAACTTTTCCGGATATCCGATCCCGGCAAAGGCCAGAACCGGGTTGCCGGTCCAGTCCATGCCGGTTTGCAACGGCTGCACCTCTCCGGTGGCGTGAGGAACGGTGATTTTTGCGCCCCACTGATCGGAAAACTGCGCTTGCGCCTCTGGCGTTCCAAGCGACAGAACCAGATCGGCCCGTTTCAGGCCAATCTCCACCGGCTCACGCAGCGGTCCGGCTGGCAGGCACAGCCCGTTGCCAAATCCCCGTTTCGCATCGACCACAATGATCGAGAAATCCTTGGCCACCGAAGGATTTTGAAATCCATCGTCCAGAACGATGACCGTTGCGCCTGCCGCCGCAGCGGCTTGTGCACCCGCCGCGCGATCCTTGGCGACCCATACTTCGGCAAAGGCCGCCAGCAACAACGGCTCGTCCCCGACCTGTTCCGCAGTGTGTTTGCCAGGATCGACCTGTACGGGCCCTTCCAGCGATCCGCCATGCCCACGGGTTACTATGTGCGGGGTGTGCCACGCATCCCGAAGCTGTTCGAGAACCCAGATGGCGGTGGGGGTTTTCCCGGTTCCACCCGCATTCAGATTGCCAATGCAGATCACGGGAACGCCCGGGTTCGTCCCAGTTTCGGACGCAACACGGCGCGCCGTGGCCATGGCATAGATACTGCCCAGCGGCGCCAGCAGCCTTGCGCGCAAGTCACGCCGGTCAGGCGGGGTATTCCAGAACTCAGGCGCCCGCACCCTTCACCCTCCTCTGATCCAGAACCTCCTGCACCAGTTCGATTAGGTCGTCCGTCAGGGACGCCCCTTCGGTAACAATCTGCCATCCCGCAAGGGCCATCCCCGCAGCCCGGTCTGGTGCCAGCAATTCGACGATACTGTCGCCCAGTTCTTCCGCTGATTTCACATTGTTGGCCGCACCAGCTTCTTTCAGTCGCTTGTAAAGTTCCGTATGTCTTTGAACAAAGGGACCATGAATGACCGCTGACCCCAATGAAGTGGCGACCAGCGGATCGCGACCGCCTGCTCCGCCTTCCAGTGAACTGCCCATGAACGTAACCGGCGACACACGATACCACAGGCCTAGGTCTTCGGGATCAGCCGACAGGATGACCTGAGTCGTGTCCTCGATCGGGTCTCCATCGTCCCAATTGGCACACCGCAGATCCATCGATTCCAGCCTTTTTTGCAGCGGTTCGGCCTCGGCCTGATCTGCGACGTGCAGAATAAGCGCCAGACGCGGCAACATGCGCAAGGCCTGTCTGTGCGCCGACAGAACCGAGATGAATTCTTTTGCTTGTACCCATGCCGCCAGCCAGACCGGCCGCCCCGCAAGTGTATGGTTGGTTTCGATCAACTCATCTTCGGGCCACGGGCGCGGATTGGGGCTGAAACCCAAAGCGGGGCTAACTGTAACCTTCGAAGAGGGGATGCCCAACCGCCTGATCTGGCGCGCATTTTCCTCGTTCGTAGTTAGAATTGTCTGAAAGCAGTCCAAGGTATACCGGCTAATATCCGGCAGCCATCTGCCCCCCCGTTGAATGTTCACGTCTGCGGTCGCCTCCAGTAACACCAGAGGGATTCCGTGCTCTTCCGCCCGGGTGATAAGGTTGGGCATCAGGCCGCCACCCACCCAAAGCCCGATGTCGGGTCGCCAGTGTTCCAGAAACCCGCGCGCCGCGCCGGATTGGTCATGCGGCAGGTTCACCACGGGTTCCACGCACCCGTCCCAAGCCGCCAGAGTCGCATCCGTTGGTGCGGTCAGCAAAACCGAAAGCCCCGCGCGTGTCGGCAGCAATCTGCGGCAAAAATCGTCCACCGCACGCAGCCGGGCGCGCTCGCCAACATGAACCCATAACAACTCGCCATCGGGGCGGGGGCGGGCGGCGTCGCGGTTTCCGTTCTGACCGCCCCACGACAATACGCGATAGGCGGCAAGGCTGAGAGAGCGGGGTTTGCTCATGCTTCGATCCCCGTTCCTTTCGGATCGAGTTGCGCGCACAAAAGCTGGTGTACCTGTGTGCCGGCTGCAACCACGCCGTTCAGGCGCGGATGCGCGTTGTTGAATCGCAGGGGCTGACCTTGACGGTCCGTACAGGTCCCTTGCGCTTCGCGCAGGATCAGATCTCCGGCGGCTATGTCCCACTCCCAGCTTGGCCGCAATGTCAGCATACCGTCGAACCGGCCCTGACCCACAAGAGCCATTCGATAAGCCAGCGACGGTCGGTACGCGCGTTTGAACTCGGGCGGCTGACCTGCATGCCAATGGCGCGGTTCCAGATTTGGGCGCGCGGCCAGAATTTCGGCCTCGGTCAATACCGAAGCGCGTGAGGTGTGGATAGGCTCACCGTTCAATGTTGCCCCTGCGCCCTGTGCGGCGGCGTACAGCAGGTCGCGCCTTGGTAGATAGACGACCGCAGCGGTGATCACCCCGTTTTCCGAGACCGCCAGAGAATGCGCCCAAGTGCGCGACCCTTCAGCAAAGCTGCGTGTGCCGTCAATGGGATCGATGATAAACACACGGTCGCGTTCCAGCCGGTCCGCGGAATCCTCGGTTTCCTCGCTCAGCCAGCCATAGCCGGGCCGGGCTGCAGGCAGCCGCTGTTCCAGCATGGCGTTGACCGCCAGATCCGCTTCGGTCACCGGCCCTGCGCCTTCGGGCTTGTCCCAGCGCTGGGCCGTGTGACCGGAATAGCGCGTGGCAATCTTTCCGGCCTCAAGCGCGGCGTCAATCAGCAATGACAGGTCAGTTGCCGGCAAGTGTCATCCCTTCGATCAAAAGCGATGGAACCACGCGCGACAGGTAGGTTCGCGCGTCATTTGCCGGGATGATCCGCATCAGCATGTCGCGCAGATTGCCCGCTATGGTGCATTCGTTGACAGGAAATGCGATTTCACCGTTTTCCACCCAGAACCCGGATGCGCCGCGCGAATAATCGCCTGTGTTCGGGTTGATCGTCGATCCGATCATCGAGGTGACCAACAGACCGGTTCCCATATCCTGCATCAGTTCTTCGCGGCTTTTGTCGCCCTGCGTCAGGCTCAGGTTCCAGTTGCTGGGCGAGGGCGGGCCGGACACACCCCGTGCCGCGTTGCCTGTCGATGTCATCTCCAGCTTCCGCGCGCTGGACAAATCCAGTGTCCAGCCGCTCAGGACACCGTTCTCGACAATCGACCGTCGACGCGTGGGCAAACCCTCGGCGTCAAACGGGCGCGATCCCGAAATGCGCGGCCTGTGCGGTTCTTCAATGAGTGAAATGTGCTCGGGCAGGACCTGATCACCCAGACTGTCCTTCAGCCATGAGGCACCGCGCGCGATGGCGGACCCGTTGCTGGCCGCCAGAAGATGCCCGATCAGCGAGGATGAAATGCGCTCGTCGAACAGCACCGGATAGGTTCCGGTCGATGGCTGACGCGCACCAACCGATTGCACCGCGCGTTCGCCTGCTGTGCGCCCGATCTCAGCCGGGTCTCGCAGATCGGCCTGAAACGTGCGGCTGTCGCCGTCATAGTCACGCTCCATCCCTGTGCCTTCGCCAGATATGGCGACACAGGAAACAGACCGGCTGGACCGGGCATACCCGCCTGAGAACCCGTTGGTGGCAGCAAGATGGATGTTGTGGATGCCATAGCTCGCCGCGGCGTCGGAAACCTGCGACACTCCTTTTACCGCCATCGCGGCAGCTTCGGCGGCCAGCGCGTCCTGCATCAGTGTATCCGCGGATGGCTCTGGTGTCGGATCGAACAGCTCCAGCGCTTCCATGTCCCAGTTCTGTGCCAACTGGTCCGGCGCGGCGAGGCCGGCAAACGGATCTTCCGGTGCTTCGTGGGCCATGGCCACCGCACGCTCGGCCATCGCTGCCAGCGTTTCCGGTCGGCTGTCTGAGCTTGAGACGATGGCCTGCCGTTTGCCGATCAGAACCCGTAAGCCCAGATCCGTTCCCTCGGACCGTTCGGCATGTTCCAATGCGCCATTGCGTACTTCAACCGAAACCGAGGATCCGTCGATTACGATGGCATCCGCTGCCTCTGCCCCGGCCTTGCGGGCGGCATCCAGCAAATTATGGCTGAGTTCTTCGGGTGTTTGCGTCATAAGGCCTCCGTTCGATAGCAATGGACCTAGCCTTGCTCTGCCCGTCCCGCAAGACCCGAACCGATAACAAAAAAGGGCCGCGCGACGGGCGGCCCTTCGTAAAAGATTGACGGCGGACTACTTGATCCGCTGACCGTTGGCCAGAATCTGGCCATCTTCCTTGACTTCGATTGTCGACTTCAACGAGTCCGGCGCGTCGCCGGGTACGGCCAGCATACCCATCATCATCCGTGCGCCCATGGCGTCACTGTCCGACATCAGGCCCATGCCGATCAACTTGTCGATCAGGGCGTTTGCGCCGGTCAGATGCAGGTTCGCCACACCGGATGGCGCGGGCATTCCGTCAAACTCGCTTACGTTCGAATTGTCGAACTTGAACTCGCCGTCGCCGGTTAGCTTTGCGCCAACCATCGACACCAGTAATTCGTTGATCTTCAGCGAATGCAGCTCACCCGGCGGTGTTTGAGTGGCCTCCAGCGTCTCGGCCACGGCTGGATCAAGGAAGTTCACCTTCACCTTCGCTGTACCCGTTGTGTCCAGCGCGATGGTGGCCGGATCGCGCGGCAACGCACCTGCCGGGTCAAACATGCCCCATAGAATATCCGACATCGTGAAATCGGTCAGGTTCATCGCAAAGCCGAACGGCTGTTCGGCATCGGATGCCTGAACCGGAAGGTCGAATTTGAACCCGGCCTTGGCCATGGCCATTTCGATAGGGAAGGGCAGTTCCGCCGTTGTAACACCAAGATTTACGCCATTTTGAACAACATCATAGCCGATGTGATCCTGATCCATGCTGACCGCAAAGCGACCGCCTTCGGATGAGCTGTTCATGGTGAAATCTTCGCCTTCACCCGTACCGGCGATTTCAGTTGCACCCGATCCGTATGAGAACGCGCCGGTAAAGCCGAACCCGGCATCGATCATGCTTTGATAATCGCTGGCGCTGAAATCAGTCGGGATGGTACCGGTACCCTCGAAGGCAAGGGCATCCAGTTTCCCTTTGATCTTGCCGGAATCGCCACTTTCGGGATCATCGAAGGCTAGGTCATAGGTCAGGCTTCCGGCGGTGAAGCTTTGATCAATGTCGCGGCCTTCGCCGATTTTCATAACTGAGGTTCCGTTGACATCAGCCATGTCCATGTTCACCTTCAGCGCATCGGCAGGCACGGTTTCACCATCGGCCTCGATCGAGGTCAGCGCAATGCCAAGACTGTTCGCGGAATAGGTATAGGTCATGTCGTCGGGTGAGCCCGAAACGACCATGTTCAGAGCGTCATGGCTGTAGGTCAGAACTGCGTTGAACTCCTCACCTTCGCCTTCGCCGGAAATGACCATCGGGAAAGAGGTCGGAAAGCCAATGGTAACGGTTCCGTCACCGTTTTCCGTCAACGTCATTTCCGGGATGGTCATTTTGAATCGGTCATCAGTCTCGGGAATGGCCATTGCCATGGCCATGTTGGCAATTGTCGTGACATCACCCGAGCTGCTTTTGTCGCCCGTCACCTCATAGCCCATCCCGCCCAGATAGGCCTGCCAGTCCGCCCACACATCTTCGGCGGTCAGATCGGCCCAGGCACCCTGGGTGGCAACGGCATAAGCAATAACAGCACCAGCGCTGCGGCGAAGGAACAAAGACATAAGGAACCCTTCCTGATCAATTTTGCGCGCATCGTCGTGCCTGTGGCGACGGGCGTCAAGGGGCAAGGGCTGGACCCTTTCCCCCATTGCACAGTACGACTCGGGGTAAATGCAGTTTCGAAAGGGTGAGAATATGGAGATGCGGGGAAAAACCGTACTGATAACGGGTGCAAGCCGGGGTATCGGCGCCGAGGCCGGGCGCGTTTTTGCCGCAGCCGGGGCCAATGTGGCACTGCTCGCACGCAGCAAAGATCAGATCGAGGCTTTGGCCGCCGCACTGGGTGACAACGCAATCGCCCTTGGCTGCGACGTCAGCGATTTCGCTCAGGTCGAGCAGGCCGTCGCGGATTGTGTGGCGCGGTTTGGCGGGCTGGATGTACTGATCGGAAATGCGGGTGTGATCGAGCCGATCTTTCATTTGTCCAATGCCGATCCGGCAGGGTGGGGGCAGGCCATCGACATCAACCTCAAAGGCGTCTTCTATGGAATGCGCGCGGCTCTGCCGATCATGAGGGCCGCAGGCGGCGGCAGTATCCTGACCATCTCGTCAGGGGCCGCGTCGAACCCGATCGAGGCCTGGAGCCACTATTGCGCGTCCAAAGCCGGTGCAAAGATGCTGACTGAATGCCTGCATCTGGAAGAGGCCCATAACGGCATCCGGGCCATGGGGCTGTCACCGGGAACAGTCGCCACCGATATGCAGCGGGCAATAAAAACCAGTGGTATCAACCCGGTCAGCCAGCTGGACTGGGACGATCATATCCCCGCGGATTGGCCCGCGCGAGCACTGTTGTGGATGTGTTCCGAAGACGCGGACGAGTTTCTGGGGGCCGAGATTTCGTTGCGCAGCGAAGACATCCGTAAGCGGGCCGGTCTGATATGATCGAACTGACCAAAGAGGACGGATTGTGGATCGTCACCATCAATCGTCCGGACAAGGCCAATTCCCTGACCGGCGCAATGCTGGAGGAACTGGCCGGAATTGCCGAAGCTGCGACTGAAGCCCGGGCTTTGATCCTGACCGGAACCGGCAAGGTCTTCAGCGCCGGGGCCGATCTGGACGAGGCGCGGGCTGGTCTTGCCACCTCGGACGTGTGGGAGCGCCTGTCCGGCGCAATCGCCGCCTTGCCCTGTCTGACCGTTGCCGCACTGAATGGCACGCTTGCAGGCGGCGCAAATGGTATGGCTCTGGCCTGCGACTTGCGCATCGCGGTACCTGCGGCCAAATTTTTCTACCCGGTTATGAAGCTTGGCTTTCTGCCGCAACCTTCCGACACGAAACGCATGGCTGCGCTAATCGGCCCGGCAAGAACCAAACTGATCCTCATGGCGGGGCAAAAAATCACGGCCGATGAAGCGTTTGCCTTTGGTCTTGTGGACAGGGTGGTCGAACCGGATGCGCTGATGCCAACCGCACGGGACCTTGTGGCCGACAGTGTTGCCGCCCGCCCGGACATCGCCGCCGGAATTGCCGGGATGTGCAGATGAGGCTGTCCGCACTTCACCTTCGTGTGGCCGATCCGCAAAGACTGGCCATGTTCTATTGCGATGCGCTGGGCATGTCGGCCCGGCCCGAGGGGCAAAACTGGCGTGTTGGATATGCGGGTCAGGATGCCGATCTGATGTTGACGCCCGGCGGTGGCGGATATGCACATGATCAGGGACAAAGATACTGGAAGATCGGCGTCACTCTGCCGGATGTGGATCTTGCAGCTGCGCATTTGCGTGCATTGGGTGTCCCGGTCAGTGCTCCGCGCCAGTTCCTCGACATCGGCTATATGTGCCACCTGAGCGATCCCGAAGGTTTTGTCATCGAACTGCTCCAGCATGATTTCGAAGGAAATCGTCCGGATGGTGCGGCTGATCCCGAGGCTCCGTTTTTTGATGCCCGTATCGGTCAGATCACACTGCGCACGGGCGATATCACAGCCGAGGACACAGCCTGTACGGCGCTGGGTATGCGATTACTGTCTGTTCAGGATGTCGAGCCCTATGGGTTTGACCTGCATTTCTATGCCTTTACCGATGACACCATGCCCAATCCGGACGTGTGGGCCGTTGTAAACCGTGAATGGTTATGGAAACGCCCTTATACGACACTGGAATTTCAGCACATTCCGGGTGCGCGCTTCGCCCCGGCCCCGGATTATCTGGGCCTTGAGATACAGGGACTGGAAAGGGCTGCCAAAGACGCGCATGGTGGCCCGCTGCTGCCGGGCTGATTACCGCTTGCGTGGTCGTCCCGGTACTTTTGAGCGAAATCCGGGCGGACGCTTTCGAACCCACAACAGGAATTTTTCCAGCCTCGGGTGACCTCGCAACGCTTCGACTGTGTGGTATTCCCGTGCAAGTTCCGCCTCGGTCAGCGTCGCATGTACCTCTTTGTGGCAGATCTGATGAAGCAGAACTGTCGGCCCGCCCTTGCCACCTTTGAGTTTTGGGATCAGATGGTGCAGGCTGCCGCTCCCCTCGGGGATCGGCCGATCGCAAAGCGGGCAGACGGGATCGCTGTTCGTCATGGCAAACAGGGTCGCGCCAAAGGGTGCACGAGGCAAGGGGAAGATGATGGCGCAGGCAGTCGTGATCGGAGCGGGGCCGGCAGGACTGATGGCGGCGCAGGAACTTGCCCGCGCGGGTCACGCGGTGCTGGTGGTCGAGGCCAAGCCATCAGTCGCACGCAAATTCCTCATGGCGGGTAAGTCCGGTCTGAACCTGACCAAGGATGAACCGTTCAGAGAGTTCATAAGTGCCTATGACGAGGCCGCCGACTGGCTGAGCCCGATGATCACCGAGTTCGACGCACAGGCGGCGCAGGACTGGGCGCGCGGTCTGGGGCAGGAGTTGTTCACCGGCTCGACAGGTCGGGTCTTTCCCACGGTCATGAAAGCCTCACCCCTTTTGCGGGAATGGCTGGCGCGGCTGGGGCAGGCCGGGGTTGTCATCCAGACGCGCTGGCGTTGGACCGGATGGCAGGATGATGCGCTGACGTTTGACACACCTGATGGTCAGAAGTTGCTGAACCCGGGCGCTGTGGTTCTGGCACTGGGTGGTGCCAGCTGGGCGCGGCTGGGTTCGGATGGCGTATGGGCGCCCTTGTTGGTGGAAAAGGGCGTATCCCTTGCCGATTTTGCCCCGGCAAATGCTGGGCTTCTGGTGGATTGGTCCGAACATATGCGACCGCTCTTTGGTGAACCGATCAAGGGCGTGGCCCTGCAGGCCGGAACGAAACGCACCCGCGGAGAGGCCGTCATCTCGGCCCGTGGATTGGAAGGCGGGGGCGTTTACAGTATCTGCAAGGCGGTTCGGGAAGGGGCCGCTTTAACGATCGACCTGATGCCGGATCTGTCCTGCGAGGACCTGCTCGGCAGACTGAACAAACCGCGCGGCAAAACCAGCCTGTCCAACCACCTTCGCAAGGTACTGAGCCTTGGGCCGGTCAGAACAGCATTGTTGATGGAGTTCGGGCGCCCCCTGCCAAACGAACCCGACGCCTTGTCCAGCCTGATCAAATCTCTGCCGGTCAATCACGCAGGTCTACGCCCGATGGATGAGGCGATCTCGACAGCCGGTGGTGTCCGGCAATCCGCCGTGGATAAAGGTTTGATGCTGAACGCGCTGCCGGGGGTGTTCTGCGCTGGTGAAATGCTGGATTGGGAAGCCCCGACAGGTGGCTACTTGCTGACGGCTTGCTTTGCCACCGGCAGATGGGCCGGCCGGTCCGCCGCCGAATGGCTGCGGCAGACCGGTAAGGGTTAGGCAGCCTGCGCCAAGGCACCCATACGCTGAAAGGCGGGGCGATTGCGTAACTCCTTGCCGTAAGCCTTGAGATTATCCGAGTTCATCGGGAACCCGGCGCTTTTTGCCCAGCTCATGCAGTGGATGCACAGAATGTCTGCAATGGTCATCTTGTCGCCCTGCAGAAAGGGGCCTTTGAAACGCTCACCCATCCGCTGGAAATTCCGATCAAACTCCCACTTTGCGGCATCGGCGATCTGCGGTACGCGCTTGTCTTCGGGCAGCGCAAAGCCGTGGCGTGCAGCGACCCAAAGCACCGCGTCGAATTCATCCAGCAAGGTATTGAACAACGAATCCTGCGCTGCACGCTCTTTTGTCCCGGCGGGATAGGTAAAATCGCCATGTTTGTCCGCCAGATAGGTCATGATCGCCGAGCTGTCGGTTATGACGGTTTCCCCGTCCACAAGCACCGGGATTTTGCCGGACGGGTTCAGCGCCAGCACCTGCGGATCATGCGGCCCGACATTGATGAACTCGTACTCCTGCCCCAACTCTTCCAGCAGCCACAAAACGCGCGAGGCGCGGCTTTGAATGCGTCCATAGACCTTGTACATGATGCGCTCCAATCTCTCCGATACGCTGCCAATGTGAAGCCCCGCGCGAACGGGTCAAGCAAAACGCGTCGTCAGATCACTTCACCGTGACCGTGCCAGCATGGCCAGACGAATCATTGCACGTTCGACCAGTGCCATGGCGGGCGCGGTCTGCCCCGCGGACCTCAGCGACAGGTCGGTATCGGTCAGAACGGTCAGTGCGGTTTCCAGCTTGTGCGCGCCCCAGCCCTGCGCCTGCCGCAGGATGCGATCGCGCCGCTTGCCATAGACAGGGGGACGCAGCTTGCCGATCCCCTGCGCCGCTCCGCCCGGATCCGAGGCACAGGCGTAAAGCGTGCGAAAATGGCGGGTCGCGCCAATGCACAGGCTGACGGCGTTTGTGCCCTGTGCCTGCAGCCGTCGGATCAGTGGGCCGATTTCCCCGGCCTGACCTTCGGCCACGACATTCAGAACGTCGTCCAGCGCGGCCTCGTTCGAGCGTGGCGCGCAGGCGTCGATATCGTCGATCGTCAACTCGGATGTATCGCCGCGCTTGTACAGCGCCAGCTTTTCAACCGTTTGCGCAAAATCACCGGGGCTCAATTCCCCGGCCAGATCAGTCAATGCCGACATCGCATCGCGCGGGATGCTCTGCAATCCGGCCGCTGACAATGTCCGCTCGATCTCGGCGCGCGAGGGCGGGTCGTCGTAAATCCCGACGGCATAAGCGTTTGGATGTGCCTCAAACGCCTTGCGAATCTTGGACGTCGGTTTCAGTTGCCCGGCTGTAACAATGATCTGCGCATCTCCCGGCGCCCATTCCTCCAGCGCGTTCAGGATCGCCTGAGCCGCGGCTTCACCGGCATCTTCGACAAAGGCCGCTCGCGGTCCGGGAAAAAACCCAACAGCCTTGATTGCGTCCAGCAACCGGGCCGGATCACCGCGCAGGTCAGCACCGGGCATGCGGGTCAGCCGCATTTCCTCTTCGGCATTGGCACCAAGAAGGGCCGGAATGACCTGCTGCCGTTTCAACGCAACACGCATGGCGTCCGCGCCATAAATCAATAGCCCGGCCTTGTCCGCGTCCGGCTTTGCGAAATAGCCTTCGGCGTCGCGTGGGCTCAGCTTCATTCGGGCTGGCCCACCGTGGAATAAAGACGCGTTATGATGTGATCGGCCAGAATCTCCATCAGACGTCCGCGCGCATCACGCTCGTCCGCCAATGTGTCCACGGTCGATCCAGATGCGGAATAGCCAACGAAATCCGTCACCAACCCCTTAGCCACGACGTCACCTGACGCTGCATTCTTCAAAGTGAAGTTTGCGTTTCCGGTGATTGAGTACCGGTTTGTTTCGTTCGACGTGGTGATCGCGGCGGCCCGGGTTACGGTCGCAACCCGCACATTCAGATCGTAATCACCGCCGGAACCTGCGCTGCGTCCCAATCGCTGTTCCAGATTCTGGACCAGAAGATAGCTTTCCACATCTTTTGGTGCGGACACCGCGACGTTGCCATACAGGGCCGATCCTGCGCCACCCGGCGCATAGACCGGCTGAAAACCGCAGGCGGCCAGCGCCAGCGGGAGCATCAGCAAGGTTCTGCGATCAAACGACGACATTCACGATCCGGCCCGGTACTACGATCACTTTCTTCGGTGCGGCTCCATCCAGCGCACGCTGCACAGCTTCGGTGCTGAGCGCGATTTTTTCAACCTCTGCCTTTGCCAGATCTTTCGCAACGCTGATTTCCGCGCGGCGCTTGCCGTTGATCTGGATTGGCAGAGTTACGGTGTCATCGACCAGCATGGCCTCATCCGCCACGGGCCAGGGGGCAACGGCCACAAGTCCTTCGCCACCCTGATGTGCCCAGATATCCTCGGCCAGATGGGGTGTCATCGGTGACATCAGCTGAGCCAGAGTCTTAATCGCCTGTTTTTGCGACGCTGCACCCGCTTTCGATTTTGCCAGCGTGTTCGTAAATGCATAAAGCTTGGCGATGGCTGCGTTGAAGCCAAAGCTGTCGACCCCAAGTGTCACATCGCGGATGGTCTTGTGCATCTCGCGCAGCAGATCCTCATCCCCTTCGCCTTTCGCATCGGTCTCCATTGCGCCAATCTTGTCGCAGAGGTTCCAAACCCGGTTCAGGTGTTTGTATGCCGCTTCGGCTCCGGCGGCCGTCCATTCCACATCCCGTTCGGGGGGCGAATCGGACAGCACGAACCAACGCGCCGTATCGGCACCAAAGGCCGAGATGATCGAGACGGGATCGACCACGTTCTTCTTGGACTTTGACATTTTGGCCGACGGGATGATCTCGACCGCTTCGCCGGTGGCCTTGAGTTTACCATCTTCGACGTCTTCGGGCAGGTGATAGACCGGACGCCCCTTTTCATCGCGCGTCTGATAAATCTCGTGGGTCACCATGCCTTGCGTGAACAGCGCATCGAAGGGTTCGATGGCCTTTTTCGGCAGATGGCCAGTGATGTTCATCGCCCGTGCGAAGAAGCGGGAATAAAGCAGATGCAGAATCGCATGCTCGATTCCGCCGATATACTGGTCGACATTCATCCAGTATTCAGCTTCGGCCGGATCGGTCGGTGTTGCGGCATGCGGAGCGGTGAAGCGGGCGAAATACCACGACGAATCGACGAACGTGTCCATCGTATCGGTCTCGCGTCTGGCCGGTGCACCGCAGGAGGGGCAGGCACAATCGCGCCATGTCGGATGACGGTCCAGCGGATTGCCCGGTTTGTCGAATGTGACGTCATCAGGCAGGCGAACCGGCAGATTTTCCTTTTTCTCCGGCACCACACCGCAGCTTTCGCAATGCACCACGGGAATCGGGCAGCCCCAATAGCGCTGGCGGGACAAGCCCCAGTCGCGCAGGCGATATTTGGTGACGCCTTCACCCCAGCCCGCCTTTTCGGCGAATTCCACAGTTGCGTTGATGGCTTCGTCACCCGTGGCTTCGGTAAGGCCGGCAAAATGGTTCACCCAGCGCACCTTTTGTTCCTTGGGCGGTACAAAGGCGATCTTGTCCACTGGTGTTTCGTCATCCAATGCAAAGAAGGTGTCGACTACCGGCAGGCCATACTTGCGGCAGAAATCCAAGTCGCGCTGGTCATGTGCCGGGCAGGCGAAGATCGCGCCTGTTCCGTAATCCATCAGGATGAAGTTCGCGATCCAGACCGGCAGCTCCCAACTGGGGTCCAGCGGGTGTTTGACCCTGATACCAGTGTCATAGCCCAGCTTTTCGGCGGTCTCGATTGCTTCTTCAGTGGTGCCACCCTTGCGGCATTCCGCAACGAAGCTGGCAACTTCGGGGTTTTCGGCTTCAAGCTGCTTGGCAATCGGATGATCTGGCGAGATACCTACAAATGACGCACCCAACAACGTATCGGGGCGTGTCGTATAAACAGTGATCGGCTCACCGCCATCTGCGCGTTGGAACGAGAATTGCAGACCACGTGACTTGCCGATCCAGTTCTCCTGCATCAGACGCACCTTGGCGGGCCAGTTCTCAAGCGTGTCCAGTGCCGAAAGCAACTCTTCCGACATCGAGGAAATGTTAAAGAACCACTGCGTCAGTTCCCGACGCTCCACCAGCGCGCCTGACCGCCAGCCGCGGCCGTTTTCGACCTGTTCGTTGGCCAGAACGGTCATGTCGACCGGGTCCCAGTTCACGACGGCGTTTTTGCGGTAAACCAGCCCGGCATCGAGCATATCCAGGAACAAGGCCTGCTGTTGGCCGTAATATTCCGGATCACAGGTGGCGAATTCGCGGGACCAGTCGATCGACAGGCCCAGTGGCTTCATCTGCCCGCGCATGTCGGCGATATTGCCGTATGTCCACTCTTTTGGATGGCCACCGATCGCCATTGCCGCGTTTTCCGCGGGCATCCCGAACGCATCCCATCCCATCGGGTGCAGCACGTTGTGGCCCGTGGCCAGCTTGTACCGTGCGATCACGTCACCCATCGTATAGTTGCGCACATGCCCCATATGGATGCGCCCGGAAGGATAGGGGAACATCTCGAGCACATAGTATTTCGGCTTGTCCGCTTGCCGGGTGGCGGTGAAGATTCCGGCCTTGTCCCAGGCCTCCTGCCATTTTGCTTCGATTTCGTTGGCGGAATAGCGAGACATCTTACGGTCCTTCGTGAATGAAAACGCCGGGCAGTGGCCCGGCGTGGTGATAATTCGAATTGGCGCGGGTTGCTAGAGTTTGTCGTCCTGAACGCGCAGCTGGCGTGCGCGGGACAGAATCGCATCCTCGACCGCGCGGGCAGTTGCTGCACTTACGGGCGCACCACCGCTGGTTTGCAACGAAACGTTCAGTGACCGCGCTTCTAGGGCGGGGTCCCTTATATGAACGGTGGCTCGGTAAGACCGTCCGCCACCCGGCGGTCTGCCGTAACCTGTTACGATCACACCGGTAAACGGATCGACCTCCTGTACGGGCAAAAAGCTGAGAACATCCAGCGAGGCCGCCCAAAGGTAACGGTTCACATTGCCGGTCTGTTCGGACCTGTCCGGGCCGAATACATCCCAAATCGATGACTTCTCATAGTCTTGCGCGGCAGATTCGCGGTTGTTTGAGACAATACCGTCATTAGTTGGCGGAGCGTCCGCAACACTGATTCCAGCGCCGCGATTGCCGCAGGCGGTAAGGCCAAGTCCCATGGTCAGGAACAATGTGACGATTAGGGTCTTTTGAATGTTCATTCGTGGCTCCCGCCGTGCTGTGCGTGCAGAAGTCCTACAAAAGCGTGCTGATATGGGCAAGTCCGTATCCTGCAAAGGATGTTTCAAAAGACCGGGATCATTGATCGGCGGTGACTTGCCAGTGTGGCAAAGCTGCACCATCCTGCACGACTTTGCGCCACAGCTGCGTCTGACGCTTGCCAAATCAGGGGTGAAAAAGCGAAACCCCTGTCCATACCCACGCCGGATGATCCGGTTTGGGCATGTGAATAGAAACCGAGGGAAGCAAAATGAAAAAAGTTCTCTTCGCAACGACTGCGCTGATCGCGACCGCAAGCGTCGCAGCCGCAGACGTTCGCCTCAGCGGTTACGGCCGCTTCGGTCTGGATTACAACGACGGCAACTCCAGCGACGTTACTGATCCGAACTTCAACGGCGTCAGCGAGACCAACATCACCAGCCGTCTGCGTCTGCAGTTCGACATGTCGGCAGAAACCGACTCGGGTGTTGCGTTTGACGCTCGTTTCCGTGCACAGGCTGAAAGCCGTGACAACCGTCCGGGTGGCGCAACCTTCAACGGTGCACGCTTTGGCGTTGTATACGAAGGCTTCCGCCTGAACGTCGGCAACATCATCGGTGCTGTTGAAAACATGCCCGGTCTGTACCTCGAAACCCGCACCGCCGGTATCGGCATCGACGGCGCTGGCTTCGTATCGGTTGTTGCTAACGTCAGCGACGAATCGTTCAACTGGGACGCATACTCGTCGGCAGGCGTTGGCGCCAACGGCGTTGAAGCACTGTACTCGGCAGGCGGCTTTGTTGGTCACATTTCGTACTCGACCGACAACGACATCCTGACCCCCGGTGGCACCGTCATCCCTGGCGAAGACCGCGCAGCCATCATGCTGACCTACTCCTGGGAAGGCTTCACCTTCTCGGGTGCTTACCAGGACAGCGGCAACCTTTGGGAAGACAAAGGCGTACTGGCAGTTGCTTATGACTCGGGCAGCTGGGGTGCACGCGTTGCTTATGCCGACAACGACGGCATCGGCAAATGGGGCCTGTACGGCAACGTTGACATCGGCGCAGCTTCGAACCTGCTGCTGTTCGTCACCGACGAAGACGCAGTTTCGGCAACCGACGTTGCAGCTGGTCGTACCGACAACACCGACGCAACCGGCATCGGCACCGAAGGCACCTCGTACGGTATCCACTACTCGTACGACCTGGGTGGCGGCGCATCGTTCGAAACCGGCTACCGCCGCGCGTCGAACGACAACGACACCTTCCAGGCTGGTGTGTACTTCAGCTTCTAAGCTGTACACCGCTTGACGGTATCAAATTGGGGCAGGTCTTCGGACCTGCCCTTTTCTTTTTCGTCCGGTTGGTGTTTTCCTGCGCTGACAACGCAAGCCGAGGAACCAGATGCCGCTGCAAGACATCACCGCCCGCATAGCCGCCGCTGAAAAATCGGCAAACCGCCCCACCGGATCGGTTAAACTGATTGCGGTGTCCAAAGTTCAGCCCAATGAACGGGTCGAGGCGGTTCTGGAACAGGGGCACCGTTGTTTCGGCGAAAACCGCGTGCAGGAGGCGGCTGGAAAATGGCCAGCCTTCATGGAGCGCTTTGATGGCATCGATTTGCACCTCATCGGTCCCTTGCAGACCAACAAGGCGCGGCAGGCGATGGAACTGTGCAATGCCATTCACTCACTGGATCGCCCGAAACTGGCAAAAACCCTTGCGCGTCTAGCGCAAGAGATCGGCAACTGTCCGGAACTTTTCATTCAGGTCAATACCGGTGAAGAAGAGCAGAAGGCCGGTGTCACGCCCGCAGATGCAGACGCCTTCATCGCAGAATGTCGCGGGATGGATTTGCCAATTCGCGGCCTGATGTGCATTCCTCCGGTGGAAGAAGAGCCATCACTTCATTTCGCTCTGCTGGGAAAAATCGCCGCGCGCAACGGTTTGGACGGCCTGTCCATGGGAATGAGCGGTGATTTTGAATCGGCCATTGCGCTTGGTGCAACCCATGTGCGCGTCGGATCAGCCATCTTTGGCGACCGGGTCAGGCCGCAGGAATGATCAATCTCGTCCCCTGACCGATCCGCGCGGCAATCCAGTGCAGATGATCGCGGCGAAACGCTACGCACCCTTCGGTCGGATAGCCGGGCCGCCGCCACTGATGCACAAAAATTGCCGACCCCCGTCCGCGCACGGCGTTTGGCCAGTTCCAGTCGGTAATCAGCACCAGATCATATAGAGGATCCGCCCGACGTAACTTTTCGTGGCTACAGGCATAGGGCGCACGAACCAGATGGTTATAGCCATCATCCGCCATGTCGTCCGACCACAGATCTGAGGGGCCGACAGGGCAAGCCCAGGATGTCGGCGGGGCGATCCGATCAGGGCGATACAGCATCCCCACGATTCGGTGCGTACCGGTTGGCGTCGCCCCATCCCCCTCGCGCTTGTCGTTGCTCAATCCGCCTTTGCCGATTGAGCAGGGGAAAACCCGGCCCCGAAACCGCACTCCGAGGGGTGTCAGAACCAGATCCTCTGGCGTCACAACAAATGGCCCGACTTGGCGGCTTTGGTCGCCAGATACCCTTGATTATGTGCAGTTTCTCCGACCTTAAGGGGTACACGTTCGGTTACGGCGATGCCGGTACGTTCCATCATCGCGATCTTGGCGGGGTTGTTCGTCAGCAACCGCACCGACTTGAAACCGAGCGATTTCAGAATGTCCGACCCCAGCCTGAAATCCCTTTCGTCATCTTCAAAGCCCAGGCGATGGTTGGCTTCAACCGTGTCAAATCCCTGATCCTGCAGGAAATAGGCCCGCATCTTGTTGGCCAGCCCGATCCCGCGTCCTTCCTGATTGAGGTACAACAGCACTCCAGCACCCTCTGTCCCCATCTGGGCCAATGCGCCCCGCAATTGCGGCCCGCAATCGCATTTCAGGCTGCCCATCAGGTCGCCCGTAAAACAGGCCGAGTGCAGACGCGCCAGAACCGGCTTGCCGCGATCCGGACGACCGATTTCGACGGCATAGTGTTCTTCCCCGCCATCTTCGGGTCGGAACACATGCAGCCGCCCGGCTTCCGACACCTCCATCGGCAGGCGCGCGGCGACAACCGGGTGCAGGGGGCTGCGGTCGGCCAGATGTGGCGCGGCCTGAGCATGGCTGATGCATGTCAGCCCGTGTTGAGCCGCGAATGTCGGAGCGTTTTCCAAGGCCAGTACCAGCGCGGCTGGCAGCAAACGGGCCGATTTGGCCACCCGGATAGCCATGCGGTGCAGGCTGGCACTGCCATTGCGCTCGGTCATCAACGGGCCCTTCATGGGCGCGTTCAGATCGTCTGACGGGTCGGCGACTGCCTGTACCCACGCCATGTCCGCATCCGCCGGAACCATCACCCGGGCCAGATCGCCGTCATAGGCGCGGGCTTTCAACGTTTCCGCCCGGCGCCCGGTGATTGCCACCACCAGCTCATCACCAAGCGCGCGCAGATCAGCGAGTCGCTGCGCGCTCAGGGTTTCGGCGGACAGCGCCAAAACCCCGGAACCGCTGTCATCGGACAGCACGACCGGTACGCCCATGCGCAGATCAGCCCGTGCGCGGGCCAGCAGTTCGGTGATATCCGGGAAAAGACTCATGTATGTTATCCTGTAACGTTTGGCGACTTTCCTAATCCTTTGCGATGCAAATGTGAAACATTTCCTCCGCATCGGACACGAGGGCGTGAGAGCATTGCAGTAAAACTTGCCGAATGCGTGTAGCGCGCTCAAGTGAGGAAAAAGCTTTGGAGGACCGGGACATGGCTCAACTCAAGAAAATCCTGTTGGTGGACGACGACGAGGATCTGCGCGAAGCGCTAAGCGAGCAACTTGTGATGACCGAGGATTTCGACGTGTTCGAAGCGTCGGATGGTCAAAGCGCGATGGAGCGTGCTCGCGAGGCGATTTATGACCTGGTCATCTTGGATGTGGGCCTGCCCGATACCGACGGGCGCGAACTGTGCCGACTGATGCGCAAACAGGGGGTAAAAAGCCCGATCCTGATGCTGACCGGCCACGACACTGACGCTGATACGATTCTGGGTCTGGATGCGGGCGCAAATGATTATGTCAGCAAACCCTTCAAGTTTCCGGTCCTGCTGGCCCGTATTCGCGCCCAGCTGCGTCAGCACGAACAATCCGAAGATGCGGTCTTTGCGCTTGGTCCGTACACGTTCAAGCCGGCGATGAAGATGCTGATCACCGAGGATGACCGCAAGATTCGCCTGACCGAGAAGGAAACCAACATCCTCAAGTTCCTGTACCGATCTACCGATGGTGTGGTCGCCCGCGATGTGCTGCTGCATGAGGTGTGGGGCTACAACGCCGGTGTCACGACCCACACGCTGGAAACCCACATCTACCGTTTGCGGCAGAAAATCGAGCCCGACCCCTCGAATGCGCGCCTTTTGGTCACAGAATCGGGTGGATATAGGCTGGTGTCGTAACTGGATGTGGATTGACTTGGATCAAAGTGATACTCTGTAGGTATATTTAGGTTACTCCCAACCCGTGCATGTCCGGGCAATGACATGCACCTCCCTGTTGGACTGCCGGGCCATTGGCCCGGCCTTTTTTTGCCAGACCGCGCTGTCGACGTCTGTCAGGTGCTATTCCAGCGATCTTCGTACTCTCCCAGCAAACGGGACATGTCCCGAAGCGATGCAAACAGCCGGGCATAAACGTCCCGAGACAACTTGGGCTTGCTGTCGTCCAACACCTGTAAAAGGTCGGCCACGCCCGAGGCGAAGATATCGCATACCAGATTGTCAACGACCGTCGGAGCCGGGGTCCAGATGTTTTCCTGATCGTAGTAAGCCGCTGGCAGAGGTTTGTCATCATTCATGGGGTGACCTCTTTCTGTTCCCGGCACACTTGGGGTCGGGAACTCAGCGGACAAGCCCGTTGGCAGGAAGTCACAAGAGATTGGCGATCTCTGTAAAAAAACGGGGGTGGCCAAATGTGCCCCCCAGATCGTTCGGTTCCCTTTCGACCCGCTCAATCTGGAAAATCGCCTTACCGAATGCGGATCAAGCCAAACTGTCTGGGTCGTCTTTTTCTCGTGGCACGTTGTCTCTGCCCGCGCTAGGTTGCGCCAACCGCGACAAAGGAAATCCGCCATGCCCTTTACCCTTGCCACCTGGAACATCAATTCGGTCCGTTTGCGTGAGCCCATCGTATTGAAACTGTTGCAGGAAGAGGCGCCGGATGTCCTGTGTCTGCAGGAGTGCAAATCCCCGGTCGAAAAAATCCCGACCGAAGCATTTGCGGCGCTGGGATATACCCACATGATTGCGCGGGGGCAAAAGGGCTACAATGGCGTCGCCATCCTGTCCCGACTGCCCATCGAGGATGTGGGCGATAAGGATTTCGCAGGCCTTGGCCACGCCCGCCACGTTGCTGGTCGGTTGGAAAACGGCGTGACCATCCAGAATTTCTATGTCCCGGCAGGCGGGGATGTGCCTGATCGCGAGGTGAATGAGAAATTCGGCCAGAAACTCGACTACCTCACCGACATGCGCGACTGGTTTCATGCTGAAAAGCCTGAAAAATCCATTCTGGTTGGCGATCTGAACATCGCACCGCGCGAAGATGACGTCTGGTCGCACAAGCAGTTGCTCAAGATCGTGTCGCACACTCCGATCGAGGTTGAACATTTGGGCGGGACACAGGATGCGGGCGGCTGGGTCGACATCACGCGGCAGGACATTCCTGAAGGGCAGCTTTACAGCTGGTGGTCCTATCGCGCGCGCGATTGGGATGCGGCGGACAAGGGACGGCGGCTGGATCATGTCTGGGCCACGCCCGACATCTCGAACGCGGGCCATTCCAGCCGGATCATGCGGGACGCACGTGGCTGGGAAAAGCCCAGTGACCACGCCCCCGTTTTCGCAACCTTCGACCTTTGATCAAACCGCAAGCCCAAACTCTGCTCTTGGTTTCCTGATCAAGCAGTTGCATATAGGGCGCTAGTTCGAACCGGAGAATATATGCCATGGACCTTCTGAACGGTGCAGCCAGCCCCGACGCCGCCGACCTGATCAAGGACTCATCCGAGGCCACCTTCATGGCCGATGTGGTCGAGGCATCGCAGGATATTCCGGTGATCGTGGATTTCTGGGCACCGTGGTGCGGCCCGTGCAAGACGCTGGGCCCATTGCTGGAAGAGGCCGTGATTGCTGCCAAAGGCGCGGTGAAGATGGTCAAGATCAATGTGGACGAGGCACAGATGATCGCCTCGCAAATGCGGGTACAGTCGATTCCGACCGTCTATGCATTTTACAAGGGTCAGCCGGTTGACGGTTTTCAGGGCGCGCTTCCCGGTTCAGAAATCAAGGCGTTCGTGGATCGCGTGATCGAGGCCGCAGGCGGTGAAAGCCCGGGCGGTCAGCTGGACGATGCCGTTCAGGCCGCCGAGGAAATGCTGTCCGAGGGCGCTGCGGTCGATGCGGCCCAGACCTTTGCGGCCATTCTGGGCGAAGACCCGAACCATGCGGCCGCTTATGGCGGTCTGGTACGGGCTCATATCGCGCTGGGTGATCTGGATCAGGCCGAAGCGATTCTGAACGGTGCACCGACGGAAATTTCGACGTCAGCCGAAGTTGAGGCGGCTCATGCGCAGTTGGAACTGGCCAAACAGGCCGCTGATGCTGGTCCGGTGGCCGAGCTTTCGGCGACGGTTGAGGCCGACCCTGACAACCATCAGGCCCGGTTCGATCTGGCGCAGGCGCTGCACGCCAACGGTAATATCGAGGATGCGGTGGCACAGCTGCTGGAACTGTTCCGTCGCGACCGCGAATGGAACGATGGTGCGGCCAAGACACAGCTGTTCACGATCTTTGACGCGCTCAAGCCCAATGACCCGATTGTTCTGAACGGTCGGCGCAAGCTCAGCTCGATGATATTTGCCTAATTCCGGATCGGGGCTACACTCGGGTATATGATGCATCCCGCTGATTTGCCGGACACGGTGTCCGTGTTTCCTTTGCCGGGGGCGCTTTTGCTGCCCCGTTCACGCCTGCCGCTGCATATATTCGAACCGCGATATCTGCAGATGCTGGATGACGCCCTGAAAACACAGGAGCGTCTGATCGGTATGGTTCAGCCCAATCCCTGTCAAAGCAGTGATGACAAGCTGCATCAGATCGGTTGTGCCGGACGTGTCACGCAGTTTTCTGAAACCGAAGACGGTCGATATCTGATCACGCTGACCGGTATTTCACGGTTCCGCATCCGCTCGGAACTGGACAGTTTCACGCCATATCGGCGCTGTTCAGTGTCCTGGGACGGGTTTGATCGGGATCTGGGTAAGGCAGAGGCGGATGATAGCCTGGACCGGATGCGCTTTTTGCACCTGCTCGAGCGGTTTTTCTCGTCCCGTCAGCTTTCGACGGACTGGGACACGCTGAAAGATGCGGATGACGAATTGCTGGTCAACTCTCTGTCCATGCTGCTGGAGTTCGACCCCGAAGACAAACAGGCACTGCTTGAGGCACCCTGCCTGAGAACCCGGCGCGAGACGCTGGTCACCCTGATCGAGTTCTCCCTGCGCGGCGGCTCAAACGAGGAAACCCTGCAATGACCGAACCCAATCCCGCCTTCGACCGCCATATGCTTGAGGCGCTGATTTGCCCGCAGACCCATTCGACCCTCCATTATGACGCCGAAAAGCAGGAGCTGGTCTCGAAAGCCGCCGGTCTGGCCTTTCCGATCCGCAACGGTATTCCGGTCATGCTGGTAGATGAGGCGCGGGAACTGGACTAGATTTCGCGGCCTTGCAGCAGTTTGGGCAGATCGCCGGTCAGGCCCGCCGCCTCGCGCACAAAGCCGCGCCGCAGTCCGGGAAGGGATCCCACGATACCCATGCCGATATCCCGGCCAAGTCGCAATATCGGGTTGTCGTTGGAAAACAGCCGGTTGAACACATCTGTCGCCATCGCCAGCGAGGCGGTGTCGAACCGACGCCATTCCTGATACCGCTCAAGCACGAGGGTTGATCCGATATCCTCGCCACGTCGGCCCGCCAGTGTCAGCACTTCGGCCAGCGCGCCCACATCCCGTAGACCCGCGTTCAGGCCTTGCCCCGCAATTGGGTGCATACCATGCGCGGCGTCTCCGACCAGAGCCAGCCTGTCAGCTACAAAGGAATTGGCGATGGTCAGGTTCAGCGGATAGGTGAACCGGTCGCCTTCAAGATTGATTTCGCCCAGAAAATCGCCAAAACGCGGCCGCAGAACCTGCATGTAATCTGCCTCGGGCATTGCGTTGATACGCTGCGCCATCTCGGTGCGTTCACTCCAGACGATGGAGCTGCGATTGCCGGTCAGCGGCAGGATTGCCAGCGGTCCGGGCGGCATAAAGAACTGATGCGCGATGCCATGATGGGGCAATTCATGCGCAATGGCACAAACCAGAGCAGTCTGCCCATACTCCCAGCCGGACCGCTTGATCCCGGCACGCGTCGCCGTGCCGCTTCGGCGGCCATCGCAACCCACCAGAACCTGCCCACGCAGTTCGGTTCCGTCATCCAGCGTCACGGCCACACCTGAAACATCGACCTCTTGCGCGACTACGGTTCTGCCGCTGAGCTGCGTGATACCGGGTTCACTGGCCATCGCCTCCAGAAACGCGCGGCGCAGGTGGCGGTCCTCGACCATGTAGCCCATCGGGCCTTCTTCGATTTCGGCATGATCGAAATGCATGAAAAACGGAGACGGGCCAGCCCCTGCATGGCCATCCGTCACCTTGATCTCGAGCATCGGTTGCGCGTTCCTGGCCACCGCATCCCAGACGCCTATGGCCTTCAGCAACCTCTGCGAGGCCAACGCCAGCGCATAGGCGCGCCCGTCAAAGGCCGCATCCTTGCGCACCTGTTCGGCCAGTGCATCGATCACCGTGACGGAATGCCCCGTCCGGGCCAGTGCCAGCGCCAGGGCAGGGCCGTTCAGGCCGCCGCCTACAATCAGAATATCCGATGCCTTTTCCATGGGGTGCAATATGCGCGCCCTTTCGGGATTGTCCATGTGCGGTCCTGTCGCTACCGTCTCCGAAACTGCAAATTCGGGGGAGGGTGTGATGCAGGACTGGTTGACGATGACAGCATGCGATCTGGGCCGCGGCATCGGTATGGGCCAGATCGATCCGGTCGAACTGACTGAAACCTATCTTGCGGCAATTGACGCGCATCCGCATCGTGACCGCATCTATGCCCGCGTCACCCATGACCGCGCTCGCGCCGAAGCCCGTGCCGCACAAAAGCGGGCCGAGCTGGGCCTACGCCGTTCTCTGCTGGACGGCGTTCCGATCAGCTGGAAAGACCTGTTCGATACCGCCGGAATCGCAACCGAATCCGGTTCGGCCCTGCTGAAAGACCGCGTGCCCGAAGCGGATGCCGTGGTGGTCCGTAACGCGACGGAAATGGGCACCGTCTGTCTGGGCAAAACCCACATGAGCGAACTGGCCTTTTCCGGGCTGGGCCTGAACCCCATCACTAACACTCCGCCTTGTATCAATGACGAAGCAGCGGTACCCGGCGGCTCATCCTCGGGTGCAGCGGCATCGGTGGCCTGGGGGCTGGCGGCCTGTGGCATCGGGTCCGACACCGGCGGGTCGGTGCGCATTCCGTCGGCCTGGAACGATCTGGTCGGCCTGAAAACCACCGCCGGACGTATAAGTCTTGAAGGGGTCGTACCCCTCTGCCTGCGGTTCGACACGGTTGGTCCACTGGCCCGGTCGGTCGAGGACGCAGCCCAGATGCTGGCACTGCTGGAGGGCGGCGCCCCCGCTGATCTGCGTGGTGCAACGCTGAAAGGTCGCCGGTTCGCCGATTTGCAGAATGTGGCCAAAGACGACCTGCGCGACGCACCCGGTAAGGCCTATGACGAAGCCTTGCAGCGCTTGCGGGAAGCCGGCGCCGAGATCGTGCCGCTCGAGGTGCCCGAACTGAACGAAGCCATGGGGCTTTCAGGCACGCTTTACACGACCGAAGCCTACGGATTGTGGGGCGATGTGATCGAGGCAAACCCCGACGCGATGTATCCCGAGATACTCGAACGGTTCCGCGCAGGCAAAGACGTTTCCGGCCCTGACTATGTGGCCGCTTGGTCCAAGCTTAAGGCTTGCCGTGGCGCGTGGGATGCCGCTACTGCGGGGTTTGATGCGGTACTGGCCCCAACCGCACCGATCATGCCACCGAATCTGGACCGGCTGATGACAGATCACGACTACTATGTGACCGAGAATCTGCTGGCGCTGCGCAATACGCGTATCGGCAACCTGATGGGGCTGGCGGCGCTGACTCTGCCGACTTCAACACCGGGCTGCGGGCTGATGATGCTGGGTTATCCGGGGTCTGAAGAGGCCTTGTTGCGTGTCGGGGCGGCTGCAGAAAAAGCACTGGCCTGAATGCCACAATCCCCTGATTCGGAACCTCTTTGTCTGGACGAAAGTCGGCACTGGCTGTAATCTGCTAAAAAACGGGGCGAAAATGACCCCGGTATTGAGGCAGTAGTTATGACTTTCCCCGAGCGGTTTTCGAACCTACCGGCTTATGCATTTCCGCGTCTGCGCGCCCTGCTGGATCACCATCAGCCGGGCGGCGAGGTCGTGCATATGACGATTGGGACACCCATGCACGATTTTCCGGGCTGGGTGACGGATGTCATCATGGAAAATGCCGCTGATTTTCAGGGATATCCGCCGAACGAAGGTTCAGCCGATCTACGTGGCGCAATCACTGACTGGATCAAGCGCAGGTACGGTGTCGCACTGGACCCCGAAACCAACGTCATGGCGCTGAACGGTACGCGTGAGGGCTTGTATAACGCCGCAATGGCGCTGTGCCCTGAACAGAAAAACGGACAGCAGCCGATTATCCTGTGCCCGAACCCGTTTTATCAGGTCTACATGGTCGCTTCGATCTCGGTCGGGGCGCAGCCGTATTTCGTGTCGGCCACTGCCGCAACGGGGCACCTGCCCGATTATGCCAGCTTGCCCGAGGATGTGCTGAACCGCACAGCAGTGGCCTATATCTGCTCGCCCGCGAACCCGCAGGGCGCGGTTGCGTCGCGTGAATACTGGGCCGACCTGATCCGGCTGGCAGAAAAGTACAATTTCCGCATCTTCGCGGATGAGTGCTATTCCGAGATTTACCGCGACGAGGCCCCCACAGGTGTTCTGACCGTCGCGCAGGAATTGGGTGCGGATCCCGAACGGATCACCCTGTTCAACTCGCTTTCGAAACGGTCGAACCTTGCCGGTCTGCGCTCGGGCCTGATTGCAGGTGGCCCCGAGACGATCAGGCGGGTCAAACAGCTGCGGGCCTATTCAGGCGCTCCGCTGCCTGCGCCGTTGCAAGCTGCCGCGGCCCGGGTCTGGGCGGACGAAGAACATGTCGCCGAAAACCGCGCGCTTTATCAGGAAAAATACACCATCGCAGATGAGGTGTTTGCAGGCGTTCAGGGCTATATGCCGCCCGAGGCCGGGTTTTTCCTGTGGCTGCCGGTGGATAACGGCGAGGAAACCGCGTTGAAGCTGTGGCAGGAAACCGGTGTCCGTGTTCTGCCGGGCGCATATCTTTCTCAGGGCGATCCGGGGCAAAACCCGGGCGAACAATTTATCAGGGTCGCCATGGTGGCCCCAAAAACAGAGATGAAGCGCGGGCTGATCACGCTCCGCGACTGCATCTATTCGTGAGGTACGAGGGCAAAATGGCATCATTGAACGCGCGCAACCGCGATCCTTTGCTTGACAGCAGCACACAGGCGGCCATCGAACGGCGCAGCAAGGAACTGATCGGTATCGGTCTGATCCTGCTTGGTCTTGCCGCTGCGGCGATGATCTGGTCCTACACGCCAGACGATCCGAACTGGATGGTTTCGACCGATGCACCGGTACAGAACTGGATGGGCCGGATCGGCGCTTCGATCGCGGCGCCGCTGTTCATGATCGTGGGCTGGGGCAGCTGGGGCATCGCGCTGGTCCTCATTGGCTGGGGCGTACGTTTTGCCGGGCATTTTGGTGAAGAACGCGCCATCGCCCGCCTGATTTTTGCGCCGATCTGGATCGCCGTTGTCTCGGTCTATGCGGCAACGCTTGTTCCCGGTGACGCGTGGCGGGCGACTCACAGTTTTGGTCTGGGCGGTCTGTTTGGCGACACGGTGATGGGTGCGCTGCTGACGTTATTGCCAATTTCCTCGCATTTCATGGTTAAACTGATGTCTCTGGCCATGGCTCTGGGCATGCTGGCGCTGGGTGTGTTTGTGCTGGGGTTCACCAAAACCGACGTGCAGCGTGGTTTCCGTGCCTTCCTGCTGGGACTGGTGATGTCCTATGACATGCTGATGAACCTGCTGGGGCGCGGGGCATCTGCCACCGCGCAGGCCGCACGTGACCGTCGTGCACAATGGGCCGAACGCAGGGCGATGCGACCAGAGGCCGCCGAGGCCGTATTCGATGACGAACTGGCTTATGCCGATGAACCCGTTTTCGAAGAACCGATGATCGAGACGCCGGAACCCGCACCCAAAACCGGCCTGCTGGCCCGCATGCCCGCCCTGATCCGCCGCCCGGAACCGATGCCCGAGCCGGAACTGGTCGATCCAGAACCCGTGCATGGCTATGACGAAATGCCGGGCGAGGATCGCATCCGCTCAAAGATTTCCGCGGCTGTGCGCAATCGCAAAGTGGCCGCGGGCGAGATGGCGCCCGAACCCGATCCCAACCGTCCGCTGACGAAGGGGCGGGGCAGGGGGCCGGACCCGCTGATTCTGAACGCCGCGCTTGCGGATGACCTGCCGCCTGAACCGCCGCTGACATCGGCCGGATTGCCGCCTGAACCTGTACTGACCGCTGATCCGATGCAAGACCGGTACGAGTCCGCGACGCCTGACTATGACGAACAGCCGGAATACGCCCAGCCTTATCAGCCGGAAGCCGACTACGACGAAGAAGAGGTGTTCGAAGACGCACCGCAGCCCGCGCCGCAAGCCAAACCGACGATGAAAATCCCCGTGGCCGAGCCGCGCAAACCTGTCGTGGCTCAGCCCATTCGCCGGAATGTTCTGCCGTCGCGCCGCGCGCAGGCAGAGGCGCAGCCGGCGCTGTCTTTCGAAGAACAGCATTCCGATTTCGAACTGCCTCCTCTGGGCCTGTTGTCCAATCCGGCAGGCATCCAACGCCACCACCTCAGCGATGAGGCGCTGGAAGAAAACGCGCGGATGTTGGAAAACGTGCTGGATGACTATGGCGTCAAGGGCGAGATTGTCAGTGTGCGCCCCGGTCCGGTTGTCACCATGTATGAACTGGAACCGGCTCCGGGTCTGAAAGCCAGCCGCGTGATCGGTCTGGCCGATGATATCGCCCGGTCGATGTCCGCTTTGTCGGCACGGGTCTCCACTCTGCCGGGCCGCTCGGTCATCGGTATCGAACTGCCGAACGAAAACCGCGAAATGGTCGTGCTGCGCGAGATTCTGGCCAGCCGTGACTTTGGCGACGGCAATCAGTCGCTGCCGTTGGCGCTGGGCAAGGATATCGGCGGCGACTCGGTCGTGGCAAACCTGGCCAAGATGCCTCACCTTCTGATCGCCGGTACCACCGGTTCGGGTAAGTCGGTGGCGATCAACACCATGATCCTGTCCCTGCTTTACAAGCTGACACCGGACGAATGCCGCCTGATCATGATCGACCCCAAGATGCTGGAGCTTTCCGTTTACGACGGCATCCCGCATCTGCTCTCGCCTGTTGTGACCGATCCGAAAAAGGCGGTCGTCGCGCTGAAATGGGTCGTGGGCGAGATGGAGGACCGCTATCGCAAGATGTCCAAGATGGGCGTCCGCAACATCGCCGGTTACAACGGCCGGGTGAAAGACGCGCTGTCCAAGGGTGAGATGTTCAGCCGCACGGTTCAGACCGGCTTTGACGATGAAACTGGAGAACCGGTGTTCGAGACGGATGAGTTCGAGCCCAAGGCCATGCCCTATATCGTCGTTATCGTCGACGAGATGGCGGACCTCATGATGGTCGCGGGCAAAGAGATCGAGGCCTGCATCCAGCGTCTGGCGCAGATGGCGCGTGCTTCGGGCATTCACCTGATCATGGCCACGCAGCGCCCGTCGGTTGACGTGATCACCGGCACGATCAAGGCGAACTTCCCCACACGGATTTCGTTCCAGGTCACGTCCAAGGTCGACAGCCGCACCATTCTGGGCGAGATGGGAGCCGAGCAACTGCTGGGGCAGGGTGACATGCTCTATATGGCGGGTGGCGCCAAAATCACCCGTTGTCACGGCCCGTTTGTCTCGGATGAAGAGGTGGAAGAGGTCGTCAACCATCTGAAACAATACGGCCCGCCAGATTATGTGGGTGGGGTGGTCGATGGGCCAGCCGAAGAAAAGGCTGACAATATCGACGCCGTTCTGGGCCTGAATACGGGCGGCAACACCAATGGCGAAGACGCGCTTTATGATCAGGCGGTGGCCATCGTGATCAAGGACCGCAAGTGTTCAACCTCGTACATCCAGCGCAAGCTTGCCATCGGCTATAACAAGGCCGCGCGTCTGGTCGAACAGATGGAAGACGAAGGCGTAGTTTCGCCGGCCAACCACGTCGGCAAGCGCGAAATTCTGGTGCCCGAACAGTAAGGCATTTTCAAACGGGGGCAGAGTGCCTATCTGGTTTCTCATGAAACAGATTGCCTTTGCCCTTGTCCTTTCTCTGGCAGCGCCCGCCGCATGGGCGGCCGACAAGCTGCCGCTTTCGGAAATTTCCGCGTACCTGAACAGCCTGTCGACGGTTCAGACCTCGTTCACGCAGGTCAATGACGACGGATCGCTCAGCACGGGAAAACTGTGGCTGCAACGTCCCGGACGGATGCGGTTCGAATACGACCCTCCGCAACAGGCCGTGGTGGTGGCCAAGGGTGGAACGGTGATCATCCACGATCCCAAATCCAACCAGCCGCCTGAGCAATACCCGCTCAGCCGGACGCCCCTATCTATCGTTCTGGCGCGTTCGGTGGATCTGGGTCAGGCCAATATGGTGGTCGGGCACGACTTTGACGGCACCGCAACGGTTGTGACCGCGCAGGATCCTAAAAACCCGGAATATGGCAAGATTGAACTGATGTTCACCGGCGATCCGGTGGAACTGCGCAAATGGGTGGTACATGACAGCGCTGGGTCCCAGACCACAGTGCTGCTG
This sequence comes from Ruegeria sp. CF5, assembly GCF_056537325.1. NCBI lineage: Bacteria > Pseudomonadati > Pseudomonadota > Alphaproteobacteria > Rhodobacterales > Roseobacteraceae > Ruegeria > Ruegeria sp. CF5. The sequence continues at coordinate 62,092 of NZ_JBQFRI010000010.1, forward strand.
GGGCCGCTGACCAAGGGCAACAGCCTGAACCAGAACCTCTTTGTGGATGGCGAACCGGGTGTCTCGGACAATCGCTGAGACACCCTGACAGTCTTAATACCTGCAGCTTGCCAGCTGCGCCTGATACAGTTGGGCGCGGCTGTCTACATCGTTTGCCACCCGCAACAGCCATGACTTGCTGTTATAGCTGCCACGCGCAAAGCCGGTATGGCCCTCATGATAGGCCAGATACTGGTTGCGTGTGTCGCTGGGATGGATGCCGTTTCGCTTATGGCTTTTGTTCATGTACCAGCCGACAAAATCCGACGCATCCCGGATACGGTCCCGCTTGGCGCGGCGTTTGCCGGTTTCACGCTGATACTGCTCCCACGTGCCATCCAGCGCCTGACTGAACCCATAGGCGCTGCTTTGACGGCCCATCGGGATGACACCCAGCACATATTTGTGCGGTGTGCGTGCATTGTGGCGATACCGGCTTTCCTGATAGATCGTGGCCATCTGAACATGAACCGGAACGCCCCATTTGCGCTCGGTGCTTCTGAACGCTTTCATGTAATCGGGCCGCTCGCGGGCGATGCTGCAGGCATCATTTAGGTTGCTGGGCGGAGTCTTTGACCCGCCGCCACAGGATGCCACAAGCAACACCCCAAGGAGTGCATAGATAAATCTGCTCATTTGTCTCGTGCCTGTTTTTTTTGGCAGTTTAGCGCAATTTACGCAGATAGAAAATCATAATCCTTACAAAACCATAGCAAGAATAGCGGGGAGTGTCGCAATAGCCATAATCGTCGACACCATGACCATGCCCGCCACCGCATCCGAATCCGCGCCGAACCGTTCGGCCAGAAGATAGGACGTGACCGCGACAGGGGTGCACATCTGCAGGACCAGTACGCCGAACGCTATGGTTCCCAAAGAGAACAGATCCGCCACGGCCCAGCCCAGCACAAAGCAGATGCCGACCTTGATCAGCGACAGCCACACGGCCTGGCCCAGTTTGCGGGTCGTCAGGCGCGCGACGGCCACGCCAAGTGTGATCAGCATCATCGGAACCGCCATCTGGCCCAGCAATTCCAGTGTATTGGTCAGAAACAGCGGCGTTTCCCAATCCCGCCACAGAAACAGTGCCCCCAGCAATGTGGCCCAGACCATGGGCTCGCGTATTACTTTCCCAAACGAACCACGCCCGGCCACCAGATAGATGCCGTAGGTAAAGGACCACAGCGCCGTGACGGACAGAAAGATCACCGCATAACCCAACCCGGCCTGTCCAAACGCGAAAATGCACAGCGGCAGGCCCAGATTCCCGGTATTTCCGAACACAAGCGGGGACAGATAGGTGCGCTGTTCAAGCCCGGTCAGCCGCACGAACAGCCAGAACACCACGGTTAGCGCCAGATTTGCGCCAATTGTTGCCAGTGTGAACCTGGACAGGTCACCGCCCGGGATATCCGTTTGCATCAGCGCCACAAAGATGAGACTGGGCACTGCAAGGGTCATGGCAAAACGCGTGACGAACTGAATCCGATACTCGAAACCAAGCTTCACCCAGGCAAATCCAATCCCGGCCAGCAGGAACACAGGCGCCACGATTTCGAACACTGTCAGGATAAGGTTCACAGTCTGTTTCCCTGGATTTCTGATCAAATATTGGACATGGGGGGCTGGTTGCAGGTATTAATGGTGTGGGGGCACACACAATGTTGAAGACGCAAGCAAAGTACCATCTGGGTCAGGTGGTTCGTCACAGGAAACACCCTTTCCGAGGGGTGGTCTTTGACGTGGATCCGCAATTCTCCAATACCGAAGAATGGTATCAGGCCATTCCCGAGGACAGCCGCCCGGTCAAGGAGCAGCCGTTCTATCACCTGCTGGCCGAAAACGACCAGTCCTATTACGTGGCTTACGTTTCCGAACAAAATCTTGTGGAGGACAGGACGGGTGAACCGGTGGATCACCCTGATATTCCAGACATGTTCGGCCCATTTCGGGACGGCGCATACCCGTTGCATTTTAACCTGAACTGAATTTGGATCTGCGGACATCCTTAGCGATCCCGCCTTTAATACCCCAACGCACAGCCGTCCTTTCTGGGATCGCTGCCGCCTTCCAACACGCCATCCCCTTTGATCCGGATCGCCTGCGCTCCACCCAAGGGTGTTTCCGGTTGCTCAACAGTGTGTCCCAAATCGGATAATTGGCTCAGAACTTGCTTGGAATAGCCTTTTTCGACTTTTAAAATTCCTGCATCGGCAAACGCGCGGGGCGCATCGATGGCTGATTGCAAATCCATCCCGGCATCCAGCAGATTCGACACAAATCGCGCATGCCCGGTCGGCTGAAAGGCGCCGCCCATCACACCAAACGGCATGGTGACCCTGCCGCCTTCGCGCAGCATCCCGGGAATGATCGTGTGCATCGGTCTTTTCCCGCCCGCCAGTTCGTTCGGATGACCCGGCTCCAGCGTAAAGCCCGCCCCGCGGTTCTGAAGCAATATCCCGAACTTTTCCGAGGCGATGCCTGACCCGAAACTGTGGAAGATCGAATAGATCAGAGATACGGCCATCCGGTCCCGATCCACCACAGTGATATAGACGGTGTCTTTGTGCACCGCTTCGGTTAGCGGCGCTGCGGCAGGCATTGCACGGCTAGGATCAATCCAAGCGGCCAGTTCCGCGGCGGTTTCCGGTGCCAGAAACCGCTCGATTCGCGAGGTGTGGTCGGGATCGGCAATGAACCTGTTGCGCGCATCGTAGGCCAGTTTTGATGCCTCGGCCTCGATATGCACGCGCTCGGCCCCCAGCGGATCCATGGCGGCCAGATCGAAGTGTTTCAGGATGTTCAGCAGCAAAATGGCCGTGGCACCCTGACCGTTGGGTGGATGTTCGACCAGTTCGACGGTTTTGTAATCGCCGCTCAAAGGTTCGGTTTCAGTGCACGTGTTGGAGGCAAAATCCTCTGCGCTGTGAACACCGCCAAGCGCGTTCAGCGCGGCCACCATGTCGTCGGCAATTTCGCCGCTGTAAAACGCATCCCGACCATGCCTGGCAATCCGGCGCAGAACCTCTGCCTGTTTCGGAGCGCGAAAGATTTGCCCGATTTCAGGGGCCTGTCCGCCCATCAAATAGAAATCTCGTGCCGCCCCCTTCAGGGTTGCAGCGCCGGTCGCCCAGTCAAACGCCACGCGCGGCGCGACGGGAACCCCCGTTTCGGCATAGTGAATGGCGGGCTGCAGCACGGCATCCAGCCCCAGACGCCCTTCGCGGTCGGACAAATGACAGAATGCATCAATGGCGCAGGGCACCGTAACCGCATCCGGGCTGCCCAGTGGTATGCTCTGCACCCCCTGATCACGCAGAACGTCCGCCCGGGCCGCAGCCGGAGCGCGCCCGGATCCGTTCAGCGCGCGAACCGTGTTTTCTCCGGCGCGGTTGTAAAGGACAAAGCAATCCCCACCGATACCGGTCATCTGAGGTTCGCATATGCCAAGCAACACGGCCCCGGCAATGGCTGCATCCATCGCATTCCCGCCCGATTTGAGAATGTCCAGCGCTGCTTGCGCCGCCAGTGGATGTGACGTCGCACACATGCCCTCAGTTGCCAGAACCTGTGACCGGCCCGGCCTGTGCAAATCTCGCATTTGGGTGATCTCCCCTTTGACAATCCGACACTAGAACGCTTGTTCCGGTTGTCCAGTCATCTGTTGGGGTAAGGTCCTCGACGCCGATCACTGGGTGGGGGCTGTGACGCTCGGCGCCGAGGGAAGCTAACTGAGCTACCCTGCTTTTATTGCCCCGGTTTGCGGCGGGACAATGGTTCGATCTGGGCGTTATTGTGGCTATTTGCTGTACTTTCGGGGTTTTGGCAGATCAAACCGCAAAGATAGATGATTACACCCGTTGCGGCGTTCATACCGAATCTCACTGGTCAATTGCCGGATCAAAAACCAGCCAAAGCCCCCTTCCGGCAGTTCCTGAATAACCGACCCGATCTGTGCGGGCGTCCCGCTCGGTGGGTGACAATCGGGCATCGGGTTGCCGGTATCCGACACGAGGATGTCCAACCGATCCCGATGCAAGCGGCAGTTCACCTGAACGTTGGCGGGTGCCGTGCCCGCATATGCGTGCTCAACCACGTTGTTGATGGCCTCGGCAAGCGCGATCCTTACATCCCCGGCTTTCTCGGCGGGTAGCCCTTGTGCCGCAAGGCCTTTACTCAGGCTCGCGATTCCTGCGCTGGCCTGATCCCTGGTTGCGGGAAAGGACAAATCCAGACGGTCCTGATCATCGGTCCAATCCATGTCGATCACGTCCCGTTCAACGTCACTCGGCACGCGCGGACAGCGCATCACCAAGGGACGGAAACAGCCGGAACACCGTGTCCATCCGGGTCAGGCGAAACACCTTTTCCACCACCGGATGTAGCCCGGCCAGGTCCAGTGTGCGATCCGCGCCGAGTTGTTTCATCGACGCCACGATCGCGCCCAATCCGCTGGAGTCGATGAATTCAACATCTGACAGATCCAGCACCACCCGTTCCATCCTGCCTTCGGTTTCGGCGCGCATGTCTTCCTTGAACTGAATCGCCATTGCCGCGTCGATCCGGTCGGCTCGAACCGTGATAACCTGTATTGCGCCGGTTGTGCTGCTGGTCAGGCTCATTTCCGGTGCCCTCCGATGATTATGGGTTTTCTTGGTAGAAATACGCTAGACGGCAATTCTTACCATTCGGTATTCAACATCTCAGAAAGAGGAGGAGTTGAGATGAAAGAGGTCGTGATCGCCGGTGCGTCCCGCACGCCGATGGGTGGATTTCAGGGCATGTTCGACGGGGTCGCTGCTGCGGATCTTGGAGGAGCTGCCATCCGGGCCGCCCTCGAAGGCGCGGGTGCGCAAACGGTTGATGAGGTTCTGATGGGCTGCGTTCTGCCCGCGGGTCAGGGGCAGGCCCCCGCGCGCCAGGCAGGATTCGCGGCCGGCCTTGGCGAAGAGGTGCCCGCCACAACCCTCAACAAAATGTGCGGATCGGGCATGAAGGCGGCGATGATGGCCTTTGACCAGATCGCTCTGGGCCATGCCGACACCATGGTCGCCGGCGGGATGGAGAGCATGACCAATGCCCCCTATCTGCTGCCCAAAATGCGCGGTGGCGCCCGTATCGGGCACGGTCAGGTGGTGGATCACATGTTCCTCGACGGTCTCGAAGACGCCTATGACAAAGGCCGCCTGATGGGCACCTTCGCCGAAGACTGCGCTCAGGCCTATCAGTTCACCCGCGAAGCACAGGACGAATACGCCCTGCAATCGTTGTCAAACGCACTGGCAGCGCAGAAGAACGGCGCGTTTGAAGGTGAAATCACGCCCATCACCGTTAAAACCCGAAAAGGCGAGATATCGCAGGACGCCGATGAACAACCCGGATCGGCCCGCCCCGAAAAGATTCCGACCCTGAAACCCGCCTTCCGTAAGGACGGAACCGTGACAGCGGCCAACGCATCTTCGATCTCCGATGGCGCCGCAGCACTTGTATTGGCCTCTGCCGAAGCGGCTGAGGCCCAAGGGCTCACCATCCGCGCCCGGATCGTTGGCCACGCCAGCCACGCGCAGGCACCGGGCCTTTTCACCACCGCCCCTGTGCCGGCCGCGCAAAACCTTTTGAACCGTATCGGTTGGAGCAAGGACGACGTGGACCTCTGGGAAGTCAATGAAGCCTTTGCTGTGGTTCCGATGGCATTCATGCATGAAATGGACCTGCCGCGCGACAAGGTGAACGTCAACGGCGGCGCCTGCGCGCTGGGGCACCCCATCGGTGCATCCGGCGCGCGTATCATGGTTACACTTCTGAACGCGCTGGAAAAGCGCGATCTTAAACGAGGTGTCGCCGCCATCTGCATCGGCGGGGGCGAAGGTACCGCCATCGCAATCGAACGCCTCTGAACTTCCTCTTGCCTGAAATATTCTCGGGGGTGAATTGACCCCCGGGTCAAGAGGGGGCAGACAGCCCCCTCACCTTCGCACGAAAAAGAACACCGACATGACCGCCGACTACGACACACTCGCCAAAACCATCGCCGCCTTGACTGAAGGTGAAACAGACGAGGTCGCCTTGATGGCGACCATCACCTGCGAAGTGCATCATTCCGATGACCGTTTCGACTGGACCGGTTTCTACCGGGTGACCGAACCCGGCCTGCTGAAAATCGGACCCTATCAGGGTGGCCACGGCTGTCTTGTCATTCCATTCGACCGTGGCGTATGCGGCGCTGCCGCCCGGACGGGTGCCGTGCAGCTGGTCCCTGACGTGGACGCCTTTCCCGGCCATATCGCCTGTGCCTCTTCCACGCGGTCGGAACTGGTGCTGCCGGTCCGGAATGCCGCGGGCGAGATCATTGCTGTCTTCGACATCGACAGCAACCAGCCGGACGCGTTTTCGGAATATGACGCAAGCAGCCTGGGCGAGATCCTGTCGAGCGCCTTTGGGCGCTGTTAATTCGCCGAAATCGTAAATGTACGGTCTGTAAAGCCCGCGCTACCCGTCTCGTCCGGGTTCATCCGGGTTGCAGGAAAACAGTGCAATCTTGTTGCCTTGAGGATCGCGGAGGTAGCCAACATAGAATTGGGGGCCGTACAAGTCACGGAACCCCGGCTGGCCCTCATCAAAGCCGCCAGCGGCAAGTGCAGCGGCGTGAAGATCACGAACCTGCTTTTGACTGCGCGCCTCAAATGCGACCATACCACCATTCCCAACCGAGGCCGGACGTCCATCGAACGGAGGTTTCACATAAAAATCCGGTAGAACCGGAGATTGGCCCGGTTCGACGGGCAGCGCGTAACTCAGGCCCTCAGGCCCTTCCTCAAGTTCGTAATCAAGGGCAGGCAGGAACGCAGAATAAAACCGCTTTGCTTGCGCGATGTCATCGGCACCAACGGTGACGTAGGCAATCATGCTGCGTGTTACCTTTCCGTAAGTTTGATTATGGCAACGAAGGTATTGGGTTACGCTAGACCAACACACCCTTCGCCTCAATGACCGCGATACGAAACGACGCATCACCGGTTTTCCGGAACACACGCCAATAGGGCTAAAAGCAAATCGGCATATACTAAGAAACCCTAACGCTATGGCGACTGCCCGGAGTGCTCAGGGCAGTCGCTAGACCAATTGTCTGGCGATCAAATCGGCCGAACAACCAGATGCGGCTGACCGTCCGATGTATGCCGGGCCGAGCGTCCGTCCCACCCGATCTGACCGTTCACCCGCTGACGGAAAGACGAAAAGCTGTCGAATGTGACCACATCGACCGCCTCGTCGAGGTGCAGCGTGATCCGGCGATAAGAACCATCGCCCATGACCGACAATCCTCGGATTTCCGCCGTAAAGGGCTGACCAAGGTATTGGCCTTCGACCCGGTCGCCAACACGCAGGATCATGCGATTTCCTGCCATGGCGTGCAGGGTGTTCCAGTCGCGCGCACCGTGCTGATGGGCGATCAGTTCCAGCGCCTTGCCGTGGGACACCTCCACCCCACTGGCGCGCAGTTTTTCCCGCAGGCGTCTGGCCTGCGATTTCAGCTCCTCCACCGGAGCTATGTTTTCAGATACAGTCATACTTGCCTCGTTTCCTGAAACGGGCGCGATGGAATGGACGGGGCTCGCATTGCCATCCGCGCGCCGGAAAAGGGGCAACAGATGAAAATTGACAGGGTTTCACCAAAGCCCGAAGGCCGCGAGCGGCAGGAGACCCAAACCTGAGGCATCCTTCGCACCACACCTGAAATTTGTCAACGGACGCTCAGAAATCCGTGGCAGCGCGGAACTTCATCGACACACCGCCCTCGGGGTGTTTCAGCCGCAATTCTTCCGAGTGCAGCATCAGGCGGGGAAATTCGCGCGCTGCACCGCTGGCATAGAACGGATCGCCAAGGATCGGATGGCCAAGTGCCTGCATATGCACCCGCAATTGGTGCGAGCGCCCGGTTTTGGGAAACAGGCGAACGCGTGTCGTCTCTCCCTCGCATTTTACCACGCGCCAGTCGGTGACGGCGGGCTTGCCTGTATCGTGGCAGACCATCTGCAGCGGGCGGTTGGGCCAGTCGACGATCAGCGGCAGATCGACGGTGCCGGTTTTCGGCTCCAGCAGCCCCCAGACACGGGCGACGTAGGTTTTTCTGGTCTGGCGCTTTTCGAATTGCATCCCCAGCGCCCGCTGCGCATGAGGCGTCTGGGCAAAGACCATCACGCCCGACGTGTCACGATCCAGCCGATGCACCAGCAGCGCCTGCGGAAATGCAGCCTGCACGCGGGTCAGCAGGCAATCGGCCAGATGTTCCCCCCGGCCCGGCACGGACAACAGGCCCGAAGGTTTGTTCACCACGATCAGCTGCGCATCCTCGTGCAGCACATCCAGCGGCGTTTTCGGGGGATCGTAAGTCTCGCTCATGCGCGCCTGCCTATCGCAGCGCGCCACCTCCCGCAACGTCGTCCTTGCCCGTGGGCGGGGCTTGGGCAAATCTTGTGGTAGCGGAGAGGAGAGGACATGCACCCCACAATCGAGAAAATGCAGGAAGTGGTCGCCAAGGGCGACGAAAGCCTGATCCATGAGATTCTGGCCGAGGATGTGCGGTTTCTGCCGCCGACCTACTACAAGACATGGACCGGACGGGCACCGGTGGCTGCCGTGCTGGGACATGTCGGACAGGTGTTTTCCGATTTTCGCTACCGTCGGGTGATGGGCGCTGGCAAGGACTGGGCGCTTGAGTTTCAGTGCAGGGTCGGGGATCTGGATGCGGTGGGCGTCGATCTGATCACGCTGAACGATGACGGGCTGATTCAGGAATTCGAAGTGGTCATGCGACCTTACAAGACTATTGGAGCGTTGCGCGAAGCAATGAATGCGCGGGTGATGACCGATCCCCGTTTCCTTGAATATCGCGACGCGCTGTCCTGACAATGCCCGGTCCGGTTGCCGCCGATCAGATTTTGCGGGTGCCGCTGCTGCCGGTTTTGGCGGTTCAGGGGCTTTCCGTTCGGCGCAAGGCACAGTTACTGCCCGAACCGGCAGGTCCGCGTAAAGGGCGCGAGGGGCGCGGACCCCGTTTGCGGTTGCTGATCGCCGGGGACAGTTCGGCCGCCGGGGTCGGGGCGGGAACGCAACAACAGGCATTGGCCGGGCAGTTGGTCCGTCAACTGGGCAGGCACCACACGGTTGAATGGCGGCTCGAGGCAACGACAGGGCACACCACCGCGGACACGATTGATAGGCTGCGCGACATCGGCGGCGAGTTCGATGTTGCAGTGACTGCTCTGGGCGTGAACGACGTGACGCGTGCCGTGACAAAAGCGCAGTTCATTCAGCGACAGACCGAGTTGCTGAATTTGCTGACTGGCACATTGGGGGTGCGCCGTATCGTGGTCTCGGGCGTGCCGCAGATGCACCGGTTTCCGGCTTTGCCGCAACCTCTGGCCTGGGTGTTGGGCCGGCAGGCGGGCCGGTTGGATCAGGGATTGCAGCAGGTCGCAAATCAGTTTCCGCAGGCCCGGCACCTGTCATTGCACTTGCCCGAAGACCCGGCCCTAGCCGCCCCGGACGGATATCACCCCAGCCCCAGAGCCTATGCCTTGTGGGCCGAGCAACTGGCGTTAGCCATTCGCAGTCAGGACTGAGCCCGCATCTGGCGCACCATCGGAATTGAATAGACGATCAGCGCCGCCCAGATCATCGGAAAGGCGATCATGCGGCCCCGGTCTATGTGCTCTCCGAACAGGGTGATGGCGGTAATGAAGATCATCGTCGGTGCGATGTATTGCAAGATACCCATTGTCGAGAGGCGAACCAGTTTGGCACCGTTCGCATAAACCAGCAGGGGAACCGCCGTGACAATCCCAGCACCAGCCAGCAGCAGAGTGTCTGTCGTCGTCACTCCGAAATTTCCGGCCCCCTGCGCGCCCATCCAAGTGACATAGGCCAGGGCGGGGATCAGCAGGATCAAAACCTCCAGCAGGAAGCCCTGATTTGGCCCGATGGGAAGGGACCGTTTGAAAAACGCGTAGAACCCCCATGTGATCATCATACCCAAGGCCGCCCAGGGGAGTTTTCCGGCCTCAAACACCAGAACCACAACGCCCACCGCCGCCAGAGCCACCGCCGCAATTTGCGTGCGGCTCAGCGGCTCGCGTAGCAGAAGTGCACCAAGAGCAATGCTGAAAAGCGGGTTGATGTAATAGCCAAGCGCCGCATCCAGCGCCTTGCCATTGGCAATCGCCCAGACATAAATCGCCCAGTTCACCGAAATCAGCGCTGCCGTCAGGCAGGCCATTCCAAGCATCCTCGGGTTACGCAGCGCAGATTGGAGATCACGTGTGCGTCCAAGCACAATCAGCAAAAACCCGGCGACCGGGACGGACCAGATGATCCTGTGAGCAACAATTTCGACGGGCGGGATATGCGCCATAGCCTTCATGTAAAGCGGCAGAAACCCCCACAGAACATAGGCAGTGATCGCCAACGCCAGCCCCTTTGGCGAATCCGCGTTTTCGTCTGGGTTTCTGGTTGCGGACATTTACCGTCTCCGTTTGACACCAATGGTATCTACGGCAAACGGGGGGCCGTTGAAAACTCCGTAAACTGTGGGCCGACCCATCACATTCCTTGATGGATCATCTCTTATACAGGGGGAAGGAAATAGCGAGGCTCTGCCTCGCGCTCCGGAGAATTTGAGGCCAGATGAACGAAGGAACCCTTGTTCATCTGGCCGGAAAATACTCCACGAGAGTTGCGGCTTGCCGCGGACGGGGCAGAGCCCCCTTGCCTGATTGGATCAGACCTTCACACGTTCCGATTTCGGGTCATACATCGGCTTCAGCGATGCTTCGGCCTTAACCTTCACGCCGCAGACGTCGATTTCGTAACTCGACGCCAGCACGTCGGCGGACTTTTCACCTTCGCAGGGCACATAACCCATACCGATGGCACCGCCCAGTGTATGACCGTAGTTGCCCGAGCTCAGATAGCCCACATATTCACCGTCACGGATGATCGGTTCATTGTGGAACAGCAGCGGTTCGGAATCGGTCAGTTTGAACTGGACCAGACGGTTCTTCGGCCCGCTTTCCTTGCGTGCAATCACCGCCTCGCGCCCGATAAAGTCACTGCCCTTGTCGACCTTGACCGCAAAACCGAGTCCGGCATCGACAACGTGATCCTCGCAGGTGATGTCGTGGCCGAAATGGCGGAAACCTTTTTCGATCCGGCAGCTGTCCATCATGTGCATGCCACACAGTTTCAGCCCCATATCCTGACCGGCTTCATGCAGGGTCTCGAAAACGTGCCCCGCCATGTCCGAGGAGACATAGACCTCCCAGCCAAGCTCGCCCACGTAGGTCACGCGATGTGCACGTGCCAGTCCCATGCCGATCTCGATTTCCTGCGCGGTGCCGAACGGGTTGGTGGCGTTCGAGAAATCAGCCGGTGAAACCTTTTCCAGCAGCGCACGCGCATTCGGGCCCATGACGGCCAGAACGCCCTCGCCCGCGGTGACGTCAGTGATGACAACACGATGATCGCCTACATGGCGCTGCATCCACGCCTGATCGGCCAGTCGCGTCGCCGCCGGGGTGACAACCAGATAGGAGGTTTCGGTCAGGCGGGTGACGGTCACATCCGCCTCGATCCCGCCGGTGCGGTTGAGGAACTGGGTATAGACGATCTTGCCATTCGGCACCGAGTAATCGCCGCCACCGATATAGTTCATGAACGCCTCGGCATCCGGACCTTCGACCCGGATCTTGCCGAAGGAAGACATGTCGTACATGCCGACATTCTCACGCACGGCGCGGTGCTCGGCAGCCGAGTTTTCGAACCAGTTCTGGCGCTTCCAGCTGTACTGGTATTCGCGCTCCTGCCCCTCATTCGCGAACCAGTTGGCGCGTTCCCAGCCAGCAAGTTCACCAAATACGGCGCCTTGTTCTTTCAGGTGATGGTGGAAAGGTGTCCGGCGAACACCGCGCGCCGTGGCTTTCTGGCGATAGGGGTAGTGATCTGCATAGAGCAGGCCAAGCGTCTCTTTCGAGCGTTCGAACAGGTACTTCTTGTTGCCCTGGAACGGCTGCATCCGGCCGATATCCACATCGCCCAGATCAAAGGGCTTTTCACCGCTGTCCATCCACTCGGCCAGCGCCATGCCCGCACCACCGGCGGACTGGATGCCGATCGAGTTGAACCCGGCAGCCACCCAGACATTGTCCATCTCGGGCGCCAGACCCAGATGATAGGCGTCGTCCGGAGTAAAGGATTCCGGGCCGTTGAAAAACGTGTGAATCCCCGCCTCGGCCAGCATGGGCATCCGGTTGCAGGCATCTTCGAGGATCGGTTCGAAATGGTCGAAATCCTCGGGCAGCTGATCGAATTCAAAGCTGTCGGGAATGCCGTCCATCGCCCATGGCTTGGCATTGGGTTCGAACGCGCCCAGCATCATCTTGCCCGCATCTTCCTTGTAATAGGCACATTCGTCAGGGACGCGCAGCACCGGCAGCGGGGTCAGGCCCTCGATCGGCTCGGAGACAATATAGAAGTGTTCGCAGGCGTGCAGCGGCACGTTGACACCGGCCATGCGGCCCACCTCGTGTCCCCACATACCGGCGCAGTTCACCACCATGTCGCATTCGATATGGCCCGAAGCGCTGCCATCGTCGGCAACCCAGTCCACGCCTGTGACCTTGCGGCCCTGCTTGACAATATCGGTGACTTTCACGCGTTCTTTGACAATGCCGCCCCGCTGGCGTGCACCTTTGGCCAGCGCTAGTGCGATATTCGCCGGATCGCCCTGTCCGTCCAGCGGCAGATGAACCGCGCCTTTGACGCCTTCAAGGTTGAGGTGCGGATAAAGCTCGGCCACGCGCTCGTTCGAAATCTCTTCGACCTCGACGCCAAAGGCACGCGCCATTGCGGCCTGGCGGTAAATCTCTTCCTTGCGCTCTTCGGTTAGCGCAACAGTGATCGAACCGACCCTCTTGAACCCGGTGGCCACACCGGTTTCTTCTTCGAGCGAGCCATAAAGCTCCTGACTGTATTTCGCCAGCTTGGTCATGTTTGCCGTCGCCCGCAGCTGCGCGATCAGACCGGCCGCGTGCCATGTGGTGCCGCTAGTCAGCTGTTTGCGCTCCAGCAGCACAACGTCGTTCCAGCCCTTTTTGGTCAGGTGATACGCGACCGAGCATCCGATAACGCCGCCGCCGATGATGACCACGCGGGCCTTGGTAGGAAGATCAACCATTGCGAAGTCTCCGATTCTTCAGATTTGGCGCATACTGCCACGTAGAGGCGGCAGGAAATCCATCAAAAGCGTCAGAACGGCTGGGGTTTTCACCCTTCGGTATCCACCCGCCTTCTCTGACGGCGCAGGGTGAATGGCGTAATGCCGTAGACACTTTTATAGACGGCCGAGAAACCGTTCGGAAAACCGCAGGCAAAGCCGATCTCGCGCACGCTCATGGTTGTGTTCAGCAGCAGGTTGTTGGCCTTGGCCAGCCGCATTTCGCGGTAGAAGTTGTTGGGAGTTGTGCCCAGATAGGATTTGAACTTGCGTTCCAGCGAGCGGTTGGACAGGCCAAGCGCCGAGACAATTTCGTTGATCGGCACGGGCTCTTCAATGTTGGCCTGCATGATCTTGATACACTGGTCCAGCTTGTTGTCGCCGGTGGTGGTTGATTTGACGCCCGAGAAGGGCTGCATCGAGCTGAAGTCGCGGATGTTCTCGTGCAGCATGATATCCGCCACGGTCATCTTCCCCGCGCCAGAGATATGGCGCCCGATGACCGCCAGCGCCACATCGACTGTTGCCCCCATGCCCGCGCAGGTGACGACCTGACCGTGCTCGGTTGCGATTGAGAACTTGGCGTCGAACCCGGCCCCACGCTCGCGCAGGAACGAGGCGTTTTCCCAATGCGTCGCGTGATCGTCCGCACCCTTGTCCTTGATATAGCGGCTTGCGGCCTCGGCCAGCAAAAACACCTGCGCGCCGCGATAGGTATAATCCGACACGACGCGGGTCAGGGACAGGGCGGGATGGTCGGGGTCGGAATTTCCGATGACAAACACGTAGTCGGCACTGGCCTGTGACGAGACCGGTTCGGTTTCCACTGATGCCTTGGCACTGCTGCACACCGCCCCCCCGGTCAGGGACCGATAGTGATAAGTAAAGGGCGGCTGCGGGCACACCCGGTTGGCGATGCGCAGCACGTCCACGATCCCGGCCAGTTCGCTGAGGACGAAACCGTCAGCGACAATAATGTCGAAATGCCATTGCCGTTCGGTCGTCATCGTGTCCTCCCGCTCAGACGATCCTGTGGCCCGCTGCGCGCAGACGCTGCGCCAATTCCGTGATGTGGTCGGGTCCGACCTCGCAACAGCCGCCGACGATGGTGGCGCCCTGCTCGACCCAGCCCATCGCGTGATCGGCATAGGCACCGGGGCCAAGGTCCGTTCTTTGTTCCAACGCATCCACGGTTGGGGCGTCTTTCAGGAACCCTTCGGAGATGCGGGTAAAGCCATTGGCATAAGCGCCAAAGGGGCGACCCATCGTGGCGATGATCCCCAGTGCAGCCGGGATCGCCTCGGGGCGCGAGCAATTGATCAGTACGGCCTGCGGATCAAATCGCTCGACAAGGGGGGCGATGTTGTCCAACGGTTCGCCTGAACGCAGTCGGGTGCCGTCATCATCCATCACCGTCAGCGCCAGCCAGACCGGTTTGCCGCAGCCTTGCGTGCCGCGCAGGGCGCCCTCGGCCTCCTGCACTGACGACACGGTTTCGATAAGGAGCAGATCGACGCGCGGGGCCATCATGGTTGCAAGCTCTGCGAATTTGTCGGCGGCATCGGCGGGGTCGGGGTTCAGGTCCGGGCGGTAGGATGCCAGAAGCGGCCCGAGCGATCCCGCGATACGACCGGCGGTTCCCTTGCAGGCGCGTTCGGCCTGCGACAGCGCAACGTCGATCAGGTCCGGAACCTGATCCTCCATCCCCACCCGGACAAGGCGCGAGCGATGAACGGCGTAGGTGTTGGTCGTGGCAATGGTGGCGCCCCGCCGGAAATAATCGGCATGGACATCGCCCACCAGATCGGGGTGGTCGATCATCACGCGGGTCGACCAAAGCGGCGTCGCCCGGTCGCCGCTGCGTTTGACAAGTTCCTGCCCGATCGAACCATCCAGTAGGGTTATGTCAGCCATGGGTCAGCCTCCGTCATGGGATCAGGACCAGTTTTCCCGGCAGCGCCTTGGATTGGAAATCCTGCTGCGCCTCGGCAATGTCCTGCAAAGGGTAGGTTTTTGAGATCAGCGGTTTGATCCGGCCTTCGTTCATCAGTGTAACCAACCGGCCAAAGACCTCGAATGCCTGATGGGTGCATCCGTGGATGGTGATGTCACGCAGGTAGATGTCGCGCAGATCGGCCTGAACCATCGGCCCGGCGATGGCACCGGACACGGCGTAGTGCCCGCCGGGTTTAAGCGCAAGGATGAGGCCAGGCCAGGCCGGGCCACCTACTACGTCGATGACAACATCGAACATGTCCTGCGGCAGGGTGGCATCGCGGCCGAACGTGTCCGTTGCACCCTGTCCTTTGACCACTTCGGCCTTGGCCGGGCTGGTCACGCCCCAGACGGCGGCACCGCGCAGGGCGGCCAGTTGCACCGCCGCCAATCCGACGCCACCTGATGCACCGGTGATCAGCACCTTGTGTCCCGCCGTCACACCCGCGCGGGTCAAAAGGTTCTCGGCCGTACCAAATGCGCAGGGGATCGCGGCGATCTCCGCGTCGGAAAGCGGAGAAGCGGTTACGTCATACAGATCGTCGGCGTCGACGAGGCAATATTGGGCGAATGCGCCATCGATCTCCGAGCCCAGCGCGATGAACCCGTGCGGGTTGCCGGGACGCGGACGCGGCAGGTTGATCGGGCAGGTCACGCGTTGACCGGGTTTGAACGGAACACCTGCCCCAACGGCCTCAACAATGCCACACAGATCACCGCCCTGAATGCGGGGAAAGACCAGCGCTCCGCCCCAGCCTCCGGCCTCGACATCCTGATCGACGGCATCGGTGGCCCCGGTCACTTCGGACGAATACCACCCGACCCGGGTGTTGATATCGGTGTTGTTGACCCCGGCTGCCGCAACCCTGACCAGCACCTGTCCGGGGCCGGGGGTCGGAACGGGAATGTCGTTGCGCCATTCCAGCGCGTCCGGCCCGCCGTGGCGGGTCAGGTAAACGCCGGACATGACTGCGGGTATGCTCATCGCTTAGCCCCCGTCGTCCGGATGCGGCGGCACCGGGCCCATCGGCACGATGTCATAGCAGGCGTTGAGATCGGCCATCTTTGCCTCATCTGCAAAATCCGCTTCATCCATCGTTGCCAGTTCCGCCAGAAACCCGTCAAAACCCGATGGCTGAAAAATCATGAGCATTTTCGCAGGTGCGTTGCCCGCGACACGGCAGGCATGTGGCACTCCGGGTGGCACGTGCATCGTGGTGCCCGGGGTGCAGCGATGCCAGTCACCATCGACATAGAAATCGACCTGACCTTCGAGGAAATAGAATGTCTCGGCATGGCTGTCATGCCGATGCAAACCCAGCGCAAAGCTGGATTTGAGGTTGTCCTCCATGAGCGTATAGGCGCCGCCGGTGTCCTGACCGGACAATTTGACAAAGGTATGATCGTTTTCCCAGTCATAGTTGGGACCCTCACCGGGTCCCAGTTTGGCATAGCGCTTGCCCATGGAGGCCTCCTTGTCGCGATCAGGCGCGGAGCCGCTCGTTCGCTGGGTCCCAAAGCGGCTGATCTTCCTGTACCACAGCGCGACACTTTTCGCCGTAGATTTCGACCTCAAGCTCGGTACCCGGGGTTGCCAGATCCGGACGCACCATGCCCAGCGCGACCGAGGCATTGATGCGATAGCCCCATGCGCCGGACGTGGTTTCACCGACGATCTGACCATCATGCCAGATGCAGGACATGTAAGGCGCGTCGCAATCCTTTGCCTCGACCAGCAGGGTAACGAACTGCTTTTTCGCGCCCTGCTGCTTTTCGTTCTGGATCGCGGCCTTGCCGGGGAAGTCCTGCGGCTTGTCCAGCTTGACGAACCGGCCCAGCCCACCTTCGAGCAACGAGAAGTCGGTCGACAGATCGCCCTTCCACGCACGGTAGCCCTTTTCGATACGCAAGGAGTTCAGAGCATACATGCCGAACGGCTTGGCGCCTGCGTCAATGATGGCGCCGTAGATGGCAGGCATATGCTCGTTCAGGGCATGAACCTCCCAACCCAGTTCACCGGCGAAGGACACGCGGATCAGATAGGCGGGCTGGCCCGCAACTGTTGCGGACTGGTGCGTCAGCCATCCGGTCGACAGGTCCGCATCGGTCAGACCCGACAGGATCTCGCGCGATTTCGGGCCGGTGACGATCAGCGTGTCGCGTGTGGTGGTCACATCCTCGACACTGACACCTTCGGGCATCGCGTTCAGCAGGATGTCCCGGTCATGCCACTGCGCAGTGGCAGCGGTGATCATCACGAACTCATCCTCGCCCAGACGAATGCAGGACATTTCAGTCAGGATACGGCCACGATCGTCGGAGACATAGATCAGGTTCATCCGGCCAACCTTGGGCAAACCGCCGGTTGCGAGACCGCGCAGTGCCTCGGCGGCACCCTCTCCCTTGACCATGAAGCGCGAGAAGCCTGGCAAATCCAAAACGCCACAATGGTCTCGCACGGCCTCGCATTCTTCTTTGATCCGCTGCTCCCAAGGGCCGGACCGGCCCCATGTGTGTGTGCTTTCCTCGGTCACGTCGTCACCGGGCTGTGCGAACCAGTTGGCACGCTCCCACCCGTTATAGGCGCCCATGACACCGCCCAGTTCCTTGACCTTTGCATGCACCGGCGACAGTTTCTTGTCGCGCGCGGCGGGCCATTCGTGATGCGGGAAGTGCATGGCGTATTCGTTGCCATAAACCTCCATACCTTTTTTCACGCAATAGTCGTGATCGGTGTAATCGGTGTAACGGCGCGGATCGACCGACCACATGTCCCACTCGGTAAACCCGTCGACGATCCATTCCGCCAGCACCTTGCCAGCGCCGCCGCCTTGCGCGATGCCAAAGGTAAAGACGCAGGCTTCGAACGCGTTTTTCACGCCGGGCATAGGACCGATCAGAGGCAAGCCATCCGGCGCATAGGGGATCGGGCCGTTGATGATGCGCGAGATACCGGCTTCACCGGACAACGGCACACGCTCCATCGCGTCGGCAACGATGTCCTCGATCCGGTCCAGATCGTCGGACCACAGCTGAAAGCTGAAATCGTCCGGCATCGGGTCGGCCTCGGTTTCCCAATGCGCGCGGCAGTTGGGCTCGTACGGGCCGATGTTGAAGCCGTGCTTTTCCTGACGCAGGTAGTATGACACATCCACATCGCGCAGCAGCGGCAGCTTTTGTCCGCTTTGCTTCGACCATGCCTCGATCTCGGGGATTTCCTCGGTCAGCAGGTACTGGTGGCTCATCACCATCATCGGAACAGTGCGCCCGCCAAAGGGCTTGAACCACTCACCCACGCGCTGGGCATAGTACCCTGCTGCGTTCACCACATAGTCACAGTCAATATCACCTTTCTCGGTGCTGACGGTCCAAGTGCCGTCGTCGTGCTGGGTCACGCCGGTTGCAGGGGTAAAGCGCAGGATTTTTGCGCCCATGTCGCGGGCACCCTTAGCCAGCGCCTGCGTCAGCTGCGCTGGGTCGATGTCACCGTCGCTGGGGTCGAACAGCACGCCCTCAAGGTCGTGGGTTTCAAGGAACGGGTACTGTTCCTTGGCCTGTTCAGGCGTCCACATCTCCATCTCGATGCCCTGATAGCGGCCCATGGCGCAGGCCCGTTCGAATTCCTGCACACGCTCTTTCGTATGCGCCAGACGGATCGAGCCGGTCTGGTGATAGTTCATCGGATAATCGACCTCATCCCCCAGACGGGAATACAGCTCGGTCGAATACCGCTGCATGTTCATGATCGCCCACGAGGTCGAGAAGGTCGGCACGTTCCCCGCCGCATGCCAGGTCGAGCCTGCGGTCAGCTCGTTCTTTTCCAGCAGGACGCAGTCGGTCCAGCCTTTCTTGGCCAGATGGTAGAGCGAGGAGGTCCCCACCACACCGCCACCGATAATAACCACGCGGGCTTTTGTCGGAAAATCACTCATGTCTTTCAGTTCCTGTTATTGCGCCCGTTGGGGCAGGTCGTCCGTGATGTCGTAGTAATCGCCCTTGTCGGCCACAAAGATGTGCCGGGCGAGTTTCAGTCCGGTAGGCGCGTCCAGCGCCCCCATGGAAATCGAAATCGTGTCCTCGTCATTGTGCTGCCAAAAGAGGAACGAACCGCAGGCGCGGCAGAACCCGCGCTTTGCAATGTCGGATGCGCGAAACCAGCTCAGCGTGTCGCTGGCGGTAAAGCTCAGGTTGTCCTGATGGGTCGAGGTCGAGGCCCAGACATGGCCCGATTGCTTGCGGCACTGGCCGCAATGGCAGGCGGATGGTGGCGACAGGTCTCCGTCAATATTGAATGCGACGGCGCCACAGAGGCAGGAACCGGTATGCATGTCTTTACCCCCTTGCTGTGGGCGTGGTGCTGGCCCCCAGCAACACGCCGTAAATGATGAAGCAGGTCGCCATCACCCGGCGCACCCATGTGTTGAAGACGGCCCCCAGCGCGGCTTTTCCCATCAGCGCGCCAAGCAGGGTGAACCCGGTATAGCTGAGCGTCGTGATGATCAGAGCCGTGGGCATAATCACCGCCATCTGCTGCCAGATCGGCACGTCCGGCTGCACGAATTGCGAAAACGCCGCGAGGTATCCTGCAACGCTTTTGGGGTTGATCGTGGCGACGGCCAGCGCGTGCAGATAGATGTGCCGCGCGGGGCGTTCGGTGGCCGGGACTGGCCTTGTGGAATTCATCCAGCCCCGCACGCCCAGCCAGATCAGGAACCCTGCACCGATCAGCTTGGCGATGAAGAACCCGGTTGGTGATGCCGCGATCAGGGCAGTGACACCCAGCGCCGACAGGATCAGAAAGGCACTGGCCTGTGTCAGGATGGCCAGCACACCCAGCATCGCCTTGGGAAACGGCAGGCTCATCCCGTTCGAGATGCAATTGACCGCATTCGGCCCCGGAGTGGTGACGAAAACCACCCAGAACAGCGCGAATATGGTCCATGCCTCGAAACTCATCAGTACACCGGCGGGGCGATGACCCAGACCGCAACGGCGGGCTCGTCATATGGGTTGGACCATTGATAGGGTTCGTGCTTGATCCGGAAACTGTCGCCCGGTCCCACGGTGTAGGCACGGCCGCCAATCCTGAGATCAAGCTGACCGGAGACCATGTAACCAACTTCCTGCGTGGGCCGGTTCGCCGGGGTCTGCATGCGGGAATGGGGTTGAAAGGTCGAATGCACCATCTCGAAATCGTCGGTCAGGTCGGGTGAAAGCAACTCTTCGATCAGCCCTTCCTCGCCCGATCCCATGGGGCGGCGCGACCCGGCGCGCACGACATATCCCTGTTCATCGGCGGGTGCCGCGGAATGGGCAAACAGCATCGACATCGGCACACCCAGACATTGGGCAATCTGGCGCAGATCAGAGATCGAAGGCTCGGACATGTCGCGTTCGACCTGGCTGAACCAGCCGACCGACCGATCAAGCTTTGCGGCAATTTCGGCAAGCGTCAGCCCGCGCGCCTTGCGCAGGGCGCGGATATCGGCACCAAGTGTCGCGCTGTGTGGGGCCTGGTCGTTCACCTGTCGCTCCGAATCTCGTGAAATTTTCTCCTCGTTTTTCACCGTGGCGCAATCTGATGAAAAAACCAAGCGTTTTTTCACGGGGCATCCAAATCCGGCTGTTTCGAGCCAGCGACGCGGGTTGGCCGGCCTTTTCGGCGATCAAATGATCCCGGCTGTGTGTGCCCTGAATTACCGGACCGCAGGCAGGCCACTCAATGACATCCACATGCCGCGTCAGAGGCATGTTTTCCTTGAACAGAGATGGAAGAGAACAGGCATCGTCAGCCTGCCAGAGGATCCGAATGCTACTGACCGACGATCTCGATTGTGTAGTTACGCCGGGCACCGGCAGGCGGTGGCGGAAACGGCGCCGCAGTTCTGATTTGCGCCAATGCCACCTGATCCAGACGCTTTGAGCCCGAGCTGCGGCTGATCGACAATGACGCAAGTGATCCGCTATCGGCTATTTGAAACCGGACCACGGCAGTTCCGCGAATGTTGACACTTTTGCGCCGCGTCCGAGAAATTTTCCGCAACACCAGACCTTTGTAATTATCCGCAGCCGCATCGCCCTGCTTGGCCGACGCGAACCGGTTCTGTGTGGCCTTGCTGGAACCGTCCCGTTTGCGACCTGCGTCGCTGCCCTTTTTGGCGGTTTTGTTTGCGTTTCCCTGTTGCGATGCGATCTGACCCTTGGGTTTGGGCTCTGCTTCAGGCCTAATTTCAGTCTTCGCTGTTTTTGCGCTCACAACATTCGTCGATTGCGCAGGCGCAAGGGCTTTTCGCGGAACAGCCGATGAATGAGTGTTTGAATCACGAGGCGCCGTCACCTTGC
Source organism: Ruegeria sp. CF5 (assembly GCF_056537325.1). Lineage (NCBI taxonomy): Bacteria > Pseudomonadati > Pseudomonadota > Alphaproteobacteria > Rhodobacterales > Roseobacteraceae > Ruegeria > Ruegeria sp. CF5. The sequence goes on from NZ_JBQFRI010000010.1 coordinate 83,738, forward strand.
TGGCCCCTGTCGTACCCTGCAGGGCCGATGCGTTCGCGGTTGGGCTGAGCGCCTGTTTCTCGGCGGGTTGGGTTGGCTGCGGCGGTTGCGCCTGATGACGCGACGGAGGCGGGGCGGATGCGGCCGCTCCGGCGACAAGATCCTTGAAAGATGACCCGAAGGCGGCGACCTCGACCGACCCGCTGCCCTCGGTTTGTGCGGGTTCGGATGTCGAATAATCCTGCAAGGCCAAACCATGCGTTGCAATGGCAAGGAAGACTGCGATTACAGCCACACGGTACGATGAAGGGATCATTGCAACGCTCTTTCAGTCACCACGAATATCTGTTTTGCGCCAAGCGCCCGCAGATCCGAACTGACCCGGACCAGCTGGATTGCCGGCAGGGACCGATCCGGCACGATCCGCACCGCGTCCAAAGGCAAATCGATCGAAGCCCGGTCCACATAGGCTGCCGCAGACGTCAGCTCGGCACCCCGGTATTCCATGGTGCCGTCCGCCCGGATCACCAGAGCATCCGGCGGCTCACGCCCGTCCAGATCCTGCGTTTGCACAAGCTGCACATCACTGTTCATCGGCGGCGCCAGCGTGCCCGCGATCATGAAAAAGACCAGCAGCAGGAAAACAACGTTGATCAACGCAATCGTCGGCTCCCTGGCATTTTTGGGCCTAGATTCCAGCCGCATCATCCCAACACCCGTGTTTGCAGAAGCTTTACCGGCCGCAGCACTGCCATCAGGTCAATCAATTGCTGCGAGGTGGTTTCCTGCCCAAGGCTGATCACAACGGTCTGAGGTTTATCGGATTGCAGAACTGATGTGACCTGCTGCAGCGATACAGATTGCCCATCAAGCAAAATTTGTTCTGCATTCAGTTTCAGGAACCGAACCGTGCGGTCCGTATCTGCGCCCCCGCCAGTCGAAGACGTCAACTCGATCTCGCCATGTTTGGAAAAGGTCGAGCTCAGCATGAAGAACAGCAACAGCAGAAAGATGACATCGATAAGCGATGTCATCGAAAGGCGTTTGCGCCGCTTCTTCAGAACATCAAGCGCCATTGGCGGCCAGCGCGGTACGTGGCGAACCGGCTTCCGGCTCTGACAGGGTATGACCGGGTGCAAATACCGTGCGAAATGCCCGGTTCGCAAAAATGCGCTCGCGTCTCATCCGGGCCTCGAACCAGGTCAGGATCATGGATGCGGGCATGGCAACCGCCAAACCGGCTGCAGTCGTCAGCAGTGCCACCCAGATACCCCCGGCCAACAGCGACGGATCAACGGAGCTGCCCGCCCCCTGCAATGTCCGGAATGCGTCGATCATACCGATGACCGTGCCGAACAACCCCAGCAGCGGAGCAAGCTGCGCCACCATGTCCAGCACGTTCAGGCCTTGCTCCAACCGCGCAAACCGGGTTTCGGCCTCGGCATCTGCGCGATCCGACAGGTTTTGCCCGTCACCGGAAAACGCCATCCGTACCACCGGCGCCAGATAGCTGCGGCTTTTGTCCAGATGGGTCCAGGCTTCGCCTTTGTTGCCCCTGTCCCATGCGTCGATGGCCTGAGAAAGTTCCAGATGTCTAGAGACGCCCGCCGCCCGGTATTGCCAGAGTTTGTAAAGAACCAGCGACAGCGTCGCGACGGATGTCGCGATCAGGACGGCCACAACCGGGCCGCCCAGTTCGACAATATTGAGAAGAGATTGTTTGATGTCTATCATCCCGCTATCCGATCATGTCGATGTTCAGACGGCTCTTGACGCGCAGTGCATCCGTGCAGGCATCCGTCGGGCCGACTTTGGTCTGGCATTGGTCGGCCCCGTTGATCAGAACGCGACTGATTTGGTCGCAGCTCAGGCCGTCGAACTGAAACTGCCGGACCCTTGGACGCCCAACCGGCAATTGTTCGAAATCCAGCAATGTCAAAAGCGCGACCTGTCCCTCTGCGCCAAACAGAACCGTTTCGAAAACCACCTCGGCGAGGTCGTCATTGGTTGTGTTCTCGGCCACGAAACTCAGAAGGCAGCTTTGTCCACGCAGCTCTGCCGCGCTGAGTTCAAGGGAAATGCCACCGTTGGGGGCAGGTTCCTCGGCGGCTGCTGGCCCTGTCCCCACGATAGGGGACAGGGCCAGCAGGGCCGCTCGAACGATGGGATTTGGGGGTGTCGACATGACCGGCCCTTTCGCTTGCCTCAGAAGGTCTTCGCCAGTGTCAGCTTAAAGTTCCGGCCCGGCGATTTACGGGTCGAAAGGCTGGACTGGTAGTCTTTGTCAAAGATGTTCTCGATGCCAACGCGTACCTCGAAACCTTGGAATGCGCCCGCTTGCGGCAGATACGTGGCACGCAGTGTGTTCAGGCCATAGCCGCCGATTGGATTACCCGACGAATCAAAGCCCGCTCTGGACCCCAGGATTTCCCAGCTGACATCAAGTGTCCGGCCAAACCGTTTGCCGACTGTCAGCCGTGCGGTATCTGCCGGTTCATTGCGCCACCGTGTTTCGGCACCGGTTGCACTGGTTTCCGTGGCTTTGACAATGTTGGCGTTGAAATCGGCGTAGAATCCGCTGGCCACCGCATAGGACGCTTCGATTTCCACACCCTGCGCGTTGACCTCATCTGCGCCTGAATAGGACGTAATGTCCCGCAGGGTCGTGTCATAGAGGTTTACCTTGGCGCGCACGACGTCGCCCGAGGCAAAGATATCGCCCTGATTATACGAAAATCCGGCCTCCCAGGTCGTCGATTTTTCGGGTTGCGTCATGAATATCGGCGTACCCAGATCGTCGATGATCGGCAGGCTTTCGGTGTATGCGCCGCCCCCGAAAATCGCGAAACCGCTGGCAAACTCGTACCGCGCTGACAGGCCGCCCATCAAGGCGTTGTTGTCATAACTTGCGTTTGCAGGAGGGGTCGCGTCGCTGTTGCCCTTGATATCCTGTGTCTCATACCGCAGCGCTGGTGTGATCGTCAGCTGATCACCGATCTGCATGTCGTCAACCGCAAACACAGCGATCCGGCGGTCGGTACCTCCGGGCGCCGATGCCGCGTCAAGCCGGTCCCGATTGATAAATTCAATACCAGTACGCAGGTCGTGCGATACGTTTCCGGTCTGGAAATACGACGCGTTCTTCACCGTCAGCTTTGTCGTCTCGTATTGATGATCCGCATCGGCCAGAGCCCGTATTGACGGGAAAAAGGGCGTTCCCTCCAGACTCGAGGACCCCTCGACATAAGAGCTGTCGATTGTCTGGTCCGAATAGCTGAGGTTGACGTCCAGATCGATCAGGTCGTTGCCTGCCGGACGGTACTGATAACGCAAGATGGCAATTTTTGTATCGATGTCACGGTCAACGTTGCCAAATGCATCGGATGTTGTGCCAAACGAGTCATAAGGCACATCGCGCTCTTCTGACTGGGACTGGTTCCAGGATGCAGTCAGCGAATGTTCGAGGTTGTCACCAAAACTGTATTTACCTTTGGCCAGAAAGGACGGCAGCGTGAAGGCACTGTTGCCGATGTCCTGTCCATTGCCGTCCTGCTGAATGTCCTGATCGCGATAGGTATAGTTCAACAGGAACTCGGCCTGCTCGGTCGGCTGCCAGGCCAGGATCGACGACGAGGCAAATCCGTTGCCGTTCGAATAGCCTTCCAGCGTTTGACGGAACCGGAAGCCCGGCTCGCCTCCGGTAAAGTCGGACGCGTCCTTGGTTTCCAGCTGAACGACACCGCCGACCACACCCGAGCCGTATTCGAACGACCCCACGGTTCCGCGGATCACCGAAACACTTTTGTACAGCTGCGGGTCCGTAAACAGCTGGTTGCCGATACGGTACAGCTCCTCGCCACCCGTCGTCGCACCATCGATCAGGACAAGCACTTTCTGGTCAGTGCCAAAGGTGCCGTTGGCCCCGAAGCCGCGAATGTTGATACCTGAACCTTGCGGGGTCGAACCGTTCACCAGGGTCACGCCCGGCACGCTGTCGATCAGTTCCGCGACGGTGTTCGCCTGCCGGTCATTGATCTCTTCCTGATCGATGTTGGTTACGGGGACCGCAGTATCCGTCTGAATTTCCCGTTTGCTTTCGCCCAGTTCAAGGGTGCCTAGGAAACCGTCGTCCTGTTCTTGCCCCCAGGCTGCGGCTGCCATAAGGCTGAGGCCTGAGGCTGTTCCCCACAGCCTCATCATCTGTAATTGCGCACGCATATCTGTCCCTTCGATACGTACAAGGACCGGAAGGGCTGGCAGGGCGCTGGCGCTGGTCTTTTTTGTTGTTTTTTAAATCCACCATTTGGCGGCTTGTGTTCGTTAATAAAGCTTACTAAATTAGTCAACAATAAATCGGGGCCGTTCTGACGACCCCTGCCAGCATGCGGCTGATATCAGCACTCGCAGCGCCAGCTGATCCAATCCAAAAATTTGAAGATGGGAAAACCATGATGGAACAGGCGCTTATGGCACCAGAACAGGTGCGTGCCGCATACAATGAGAACCCTGGACGTCGTGACCGTGATCTTGCTGACTCGCTCGGACTTGCCGAGGCACAGCTGGTTGCCGCGTTTGTTGGCCACGGTGCGACTCGGCTGTCGGCAGATCTTGACGAGATTCTCCCGCGCCTCAACGGGCTGGGTGAGGTTCTGGCACTCACCCGGAACCCGTCCTGTGTGATCGAAAAAGTTGGACAGTACGACAGCTATCATTCCGGCGCGCATGCCTCGATGGTTCTGACCGAAGATATTGATCTGCGCATGTTCCCAAAACACTGGGTCCATGCCTTTGCCGTTGAACGCGACGGCGACAAGGGAACAAAGCGGTCTTTGCAGTTTTTTGATGCCGCGGGCGATGCGGTGCACAAGATTCATCTGCGTGACGATTCAAACCATGGGTATTGGCACGACCTTGTTGCGGCGCTGAAATCAGAAGATCAGGCACAGGTGCTCGATGTCGCGCCCCGCCAACCGGCCGAAGCGCCAAAGGCCAACGCCGAAAAGGCCGACGCCCTGCGCACCGAATGGGCAAAGATGACCGATACCCACCAATTCCTGCGCCTGACTTCAAAGCTCAAAATGAATCGCCTGGGCGCATACCGGATCGCTGGCGAGCCGTTGGTGCGCGCGCTGGAGGTCAGCGCGATTGAAACGATGTTTGAACAGTTGCGGGCTCAGGAACTTGAGGTCATGATCTTTGTCGGAAACCGCGGTTGCATCGAGATACACGGCGGGCCGGTCCGGACGATCAAACAGATGGGACCTTGGTTCAATGTTCTCGATCCCCGTTTCAACCTGCATCTGAGATCGGATCATATTGCCGAAGTCTGGGCCGTCACCAAACCGACCCAGCGCGGACCGGCTGTGTCGGTCGAGGCTTTCGATGCCGATGGGGGCCTGATCTTTCAGATTTTCGGACGCCGCTCGAGTGAGACGGACCACCGCCCTGCCTGGGACAAGCTCGTGTCGGGTCTCGAGCCGCTTCAAACGTCGGAGGTTGCCTGATGGGTATGTGGCGCACCGTCCTGAGCGTCGGCTTTGTTGTTGCCGGATGGGCTGCACCACATGCGGCATCTGCAAAGGAAACAGAGGCCAATCGCATTATTGCGATTGGCGGATCCGTGACCGAGATTGTTTATGCATTGGGTCAACAGGACAGGCTGGTCGGACGCGACCGGACGTCAAGCTTCCCCCTCGAGGCGCAGGACCTGCCGGACATCGGCTACATGCGCGCGTTGACACCCGAAGGCGTTTTGTCCGTCGCCCCGGACATGATCCTGTCGATTGAAGGCGCCGGTCCGCCCGAGGCAATTGCCGTTCTCAAGGACGCGGGTGTGGACTTCGTGGAAATTACTGATGAATTCAGCCGGGACGGCGTGGTGGCCAAGATCAGGGCCGTTGGCGCCGCCCTGAATGAGGAGTCTGCGGCCAATGCGCTGGCGGATCAGGTCGGGGCGGAAATTGACGCGGCCAACGCAGCGGCTGTGGCTGCGACCGGGTCCAACCCGATGCGCGTTCTTTTTATCCTGTCTGCACGAGATGACCGGATACTGGTAGGCGGTACCGAGACACAGGCGGACAGCATCATACGGCTGGCCGGTGGCGTAAACGCTGTCCCGAATGTTTCGGGGTTCAAACCGATCACCCCCGAGGCTCTGGCCGTTGCCGCTCCGGATATCATTTTGATGATGGACAGGGGCGATGATCATGCAACCAGCGAGACCGAGCTTTTCGAGTTGCCGGCGCTTGCGTTGACCCCGGCCGGTCGGAACAAAAGACTGGTGCGCATGAAGGGGCTGTATCTTCTGGGTTTCGGCCCCCGGACCGCCTCGGCGATCACTGAACTGTCTGCTGCGTTGCAACGAAACGGGCAAGGCCTGTGACCCTTGTTTCCGGGCATGATGGTATGACCATCCCCTCGGCGGACCGTCGAGCGGCTGCGCGAATGATGTCGGTATTTCTTGTGATGCTGCTGATACTTGTCAGTGTCGCAAGTATTTCCGTCGGTGCGTCATCCGCATCGCTGGGAGACGCATTAAAGAACCTGATAGCGGGTCGGGATGTGTCGGATCTGAACAGGATCGTATTGTGGGATATCCGACTGCCGCGTCTGGCGATGGGTATACTTGTCGGGGCAGCACTGGCTGTGTCCGGTGTGGTGATGCAAGGCCTGTTCAGAAACCCGCTGGCAGATCCCGGAATCGTGGGCGTCAGTGCCGGGGCAAGTCTGGGGGCAATTTCGGCGATCATACTTGGTGCCTATTTGCCCGCAGCAATACTGGGCTGGGCCGGCAACGGGCTGGTCGCTTTCGCGGCGTTTTTCGGCGGCTGGGCCTCGGTCCTTGTTCTTTACCGGGTCTCGACCCGGCGCGGTCAGACATCAGTGGCGACCATGCTGCTGGCCGGTATCGCGCTGGGCGCGTTGTCCGGCGCGGTTTCGGGCGTTCTGGTCTACATGGCTGATGATCAGCAGCTGCGTGATCTGACCTTTTGGGGAATGGGGTCGCTGGCAGGCGCGACATGGACCAAGGTTGTGACCGTCGCGCCGATTATCCTGATCGCCATCATTTCCGCGCAATTTCTGGCACGCGCGCTGAACGGTATGGCCATGGGAGAGGCCGTGGCGCATCATATCGGCATCCCGGTCCAACGCAGCAAAAGCCTTGCCATTCTGGCGGTAGCCGCCGCGACAGGTGCCGCCGTGGCGGTGTCGGGCGGTATCGGGTTCGTAGGGATTATCGTGCCGCATCTGCTTCGCATCGCAACGGGCCCCGATCACCACAGACTGCTGCTGAATTCCGCACTTCTGGGCGCCAGTCTGCTGCTCTGTGCCGACATGATCAGCCGCATCGTCGTCGCACCCGCCGAGTTGCCGATCGGTATCGTGACGGCCGTACTCGGGGCGCCGGTATTTCTGTGGATTCTGCTGCGGCGCCACGGGATGATGGGAGCGTAAGCAATGAAGGCCGAAAACATTCACGTCCGGCTGGGCGGCAAGGAAATCCTGCGTGATATTGAATTCAAAGCGCAGCCCGGACAGGTGACCGCGATCATTGGTCCGAACGGGTCGGGGAAATCTACCTTCCTCAAGGTTTTGTCGGGTGAAATCGCCACTTCGGGCAGGGTCCTTCTCAACGGGCGGGACATTTCGGCGCTGAAGCCGTGGCAATTGTCGGCAATGCGCGGCGTCTTACCCCAATCCTCGACTGTTGCCTTTCCATTCAACGTTCTAGAAGTTGTCCGGCTTGGGCTGGCAGACGGATTGGCCGCGACAAACGACCATCTACCGTCCCGAGCCCTCGCACACGTTGACCTCAGAGGGTTCGAACACCGTTCGTATCAGGATCTGTCCGGAGGTGAACAGCAGCGCGTGCAAATGGCGCGAGTGCTGGCGCAAATCTGGGACGCTCAGAGCCATGACCAGCCCAGATGGCTTCTGTTGGACGAACCGGTCGCCAGTCTGGACATTGCCCATCAGTTTACGGTTCTGGACATCGCCAAGGATTTTGCCGCACGGGGCGGCGGCGTGATTGTGGTGATGCACGACCTAAACCTGACCGCATTGTTCGCAGACATGATCTGCGTTCTGTCTCAGGGCAAGGTTTGGGGGTTCGGAACGCCGGCGGATGTTCTGACCGACGAGATGATGACAGATGTTTATCGGATCAACGCGAAAATAAACAAACTGCCGCCGACCCATGTGCCATTCGTGCTGCCGCAAACAGTGAAAGCAGTTTGTGCCACCTGAGTTCGGTCGAGAACGCAAAACTCCCGCAAGGATCGGAATGCGACAATCAAGGTCAGTGATTTGCCGCCATAGGTGACGAGGTTTGCAAGGCGTATAACAACGCCTTGCAATTATTCATTCAATTCCCTCGGCTTATTCGGCGGCCCAGCCACCAACCGCCTTGACCTCCAGAAAATCCTCAAGCCCCCAGAGACCGCCTTCGCGGCCGTTGCCGGACTGCTTCATGCCACCAAAAGGAGATCCCGCAGCGCGGGACTGGCCGTTCATCTCGACCATGCCGGACCGCAGTTGCCGCGCCATGCGGTTGGCCCGCGCGGTGTCCTGTGTCTGCACGTAATTGGTCAGGCCATAAGGCGTGTCATTGGCAATCTCGACAGCCTCTTCCTCGGTATCAAAGGGGATCATGGTCAGGACCGGGCCAAAGATTTCCTCGCGCGCGATGGTCATCTGGTTGTTGGCATCTGCAAAGACGGTGGGGCGCACGTAATAGCCCTTGTTCAGGCCCTCGGGCCGCCCGGTGCCCCCGGCAACCAGCCGCGCGCCTTCGTCGATGCCCTTCTGGATCAGGTCCTGAATCTTGCCCCACTGGACCTCGTTGACCACCGGTCCGATATGACGGCCTTCGTCCAGCGCGTTGCCGACCGAAACCTTGTCGGCCACTTCTGCCGCCATCTCGACCGCCTGATCATAGATCGGGCGCTGCACCAGCATCCGGCTGGGGGCGTTACAGCTTTGGCCGGTGTTGTTCATCATGTGCAGGACGCCGCGCTTGACGGCCTTTTCATCCGCATCGGCAAAGACCACGTTGGCGCCCTTGCCGCCCAGTTCCAGATGCACCTTCTTCAGCGTGTCGGCGGCGTTTTTGGAGATTGCCGTGCCGGCGCGGGTCGAGCCGGTAAAGCTGACCATATCCACATCCCTGTGGCCCGACAGTTGCGAACCAACGCCCACACCGTCGCCATTCACAAGGTTGAAGACACCCGGCGGGAACCCGGCCTCATCCATCATCTCGGCAAAGATCATCGCGTTCAGCGGGCTTTGCTCGGACGGTTTCAGAACCATCGTGCAGCCCGCAATCGCGGCTGCACCGACCTTGAGCGTGATCTGATTCATCGGCCAGTTCCATGGTGTGATCAGCGCGGCCACACCCACTGCCTCATGGATGATCCGGTCGTTCGGCGCGTGATCACCAAGCGGGCGCTCGAACTGAAATTCTTTGGCGGCCCTGATAAAGTTTTTCAGGTGCCAGATGCCCGCACCGACCTGTTGTGTGCGCGACATGTCGATGGGCGCGCCCATCTCAAGCGACATGGCGCCGGCCAGATCCTCGCCCCGGGTCTTGTAGATATCGACCAGCTTTTCGACCAGCGCGATACGCTCTTCCGGCGGGGTTGCCATCCAGCCGGGCAGGGCGGCCTTGGCGGCAGCAACGGCGGCATTGGTGTCTGCTTCCGACCCCAGTGAGATCACCGCGCAGGGTTCCTCGGTCGACGGGTTGATGACCTCAAAGTCGTTGGGTGTGGCGGGTGCGACCCACTTGCCGTTGATGTAGAAGTTGCGTTTGTCGATCATGGCTCTCCCTCCCGATCAGAATCCTTTCGACCGTGCGGTCGGTTTTACGGGGCCACTCTGTCACCCCCGTAACAAGGGGGCAAGTGGGGGTTGGGAATATGATCAAATATTATGCCCGACTGGGATCGGGCTTTTCCTAGGCCAATGAGTACGATTTTTCATCGCAGACGGGTGCGGATGCTTTAACGTGGCGTCTGAATGATTAGGTTGTCACCAACCGACTCGGATATTTCACGCGAAAGGAGATGAACCATGGGTTTGCGTATAAACGATACTGTCCCGAATTTCACCGCAGAAACGGATCAGGGCACCGTTCAGTTCCATGACTGGATCGGCGACAGCTGGGCGATCCTGTTCTCGCACCCCAAGGATTTCACCCCCGTCTGCACCACCGAGTTTTCGGCTGTGGCCCAGTTGAACGACGAATGGGCCAAGCGCAACACCAAGGTGATCGGTGTCTCGGTCGATGGGGTTGAGGATCACAAGAAGTGGAAAAAGGATATCGAGGCATATGGCAATGCCAACCCCGGTTTCCCGATCATCGCCGATGATGGTCTGGCCGTTTCCAAAGCCTTCGACATGCTGCCAGCCGAGGCCTATCTGCCCGATGGTCGTACCCCGGCGGACAGTGCGACCGTGCGTTCGGTCTTTATTATCGGCCCGGACAAGCAGCTGAAGCTGTCGATGACCTACCCGATGACCGTAGGCCGGAATTTTGCCGAGATTCTGCGCGCGCTGGACGGGCTGCAGATGACAGCCAAGGGCGTGGCGACACCTGCGAACTGGGTGCCGGGCGAGGATGTGATCATTCCGCCTGCCGTGTCCAACGAGGAAGCCAAAGAGAAATTCGGTGAGTTCGAGACGATCTTCCCGTATCTGCGCAAGACCAAGGCACCGTCGTAAGGCGGGGCCGGGGCAGGGGGGCTGTCTGCCCCCCATCGCGCATGGGCACGATTCCCCCCGAGCGTATTTTTAGCCAAATGAAGCAGGCGGGCGCTGCGGATGCAGATGCAGCTGCGCTCGGTAGGCCGCGCGTTTGAATTCGCGGGTCAGCTTGTCGCTGAGTGGCGGTTTAGTCTGAATGGTTGATCCGCCGATCTCTCCGGCCACTTCCTGATTGCCTGTGCCCAGAAGGGCGTGGATGGGCTGGCCTGTAATCCAGTGCATTTGCAGAAACGTGTCCACAGGGCGGTCGATCCGGTCAGTCGCGTCCAGCAGGCGTTTGGCGGCGTGGCGGCCCACGACCTGACAGACGCATTGCAGGCCGATCACGCGCGGCAGGATCAGACGCATGTCGTCCTGACCGGCAATCGTCTGGGCCGGGGTTTCGCGCTGTTTTACCGGCAGGCGGATATAGTGATCCGGTGTTGCGAGGGGGCGCAGCAGTTCCAGCGCCCGGGCGATTTTCGCCGGATCAACCCGCAGATCGTCCTCGGTGATAATCGCCAGATCGATCTTGTCCTCGACCAGCTTGCGCCAGATGCGCCGATGGCTTTCAAAGATGCCGATCTCGGCCGGGCGCAGCGGAAACGGATAGCGGGGCCGGTGCAGATTGCCGGAGTGGAGTTCAACGCCTGCAATCTGGTCGGGATCACGCCCGTTCACGGCCTCGAACAATTCGGCATTCGGCAGATCCGCGCATAGCTGCTCGGCGTTGGGGCGGCGTTTGGTGCTGGACGACATATGGATGATGAATGAGCGCATGCCCCCGTGCATAGAACACGGGGACATGCTGGGGAAGAGAAACCGGATCGAAACGCTTCCCCGTTTGTGTTCAGAAGCTGTAGCGCAGGCCAAAGTTGAGGCTGAACGTATCCAGATCGTCTTCAAACGTGCCGGTTGACGTACCATTCGGCGCGAGGCGCTGGGAGGAGACATCAAAGGCGCGGGAATACCGGGCGTCGACCGTAAACGCGGTCGAGTCGCTGATGTCATAGGCGACACCGGCAATCAGCTGGGCCGCGAAATTTGTGTCGCTGTCGTCCAGCGCCACACCCGGCCCGTAGACGAAATCCAGATCGGAATAGGTCGCACCCACACCAAACCCGACAAAGGGTGTGATCGCGCCGCCTTGTTTGAAGTCAAACAGAAGGTTGGCGAACAGCGAGGTCTGGCTGACATCGCCCGATACATTCCCTTCAGCTCCCGGTCCGTTGCCGGTGAAATTCACCGCGTCCACGTCATTGTCGCGATAGGACAACTCCAACTCGATCCGGGTGCCGATGCTGTCATTCGACCATGCAGGGATTTCGGTACCGACGGCCACACCCAGTCCAAAGCCACCGTCAAATTCGGTGTCCACTGACTGAGTTCCGCCCCCGATCGAGCCGGAAAAATCGCTGTCCTGTAACTGGCTGTAGCCTGCGAAGCCCTGAATATACACGCCGTCGGGCAGGGTTTGCGCCGACAATGTAGAGGCGCTGAGGGTCAGGGCCGCAGAGGCGAGAATGAGACGGGTTTGCATGGTCAGGTCCTTTGTTCCGCAAAATACATGACGCACATGTGGGCGACGCACACGCGAAGGAAAGCCACTGAGGCTTCACTTCGATTCACAGGTTTTTTGGGTTGTGTGAGGGGACTGGTCCGGCGTGGCGGTTCAGACACCGTGAGCCGCTACCATGAAAACTTTCCTGACGGTTTTCCGGCGCCTGACCGATTGTCCCGTTGCCGGAAAGCTATTGCTGCGGCGGCAGCGGCAATTTTAGCGGTACTCCGACACTGCTGATTGCCGAGTTGATCGCCCCCCATACTTCGCCCACAATCAGATTCCAGGCCTTTTCGATGGTAAGCACCGTCAACAGTGCCAGGTCGCGGGCGAAAAGCTCGACATGTTTTTTGAGCCTCTCGACGAAACGATTGAACATCTGGTTGTTGGTTTTGAGGATTCCAGAAACCCGCTCGCGCGAAATCACGACAGCCAGTTCCGCGATGTTTTCCGACTGGTTCTTTGCAAATGTACGGACACTGGCAAACCCGTTACCAAGTTCGTTGCTGAGTTCACCCAAGATGTTGGATACGATTTCAGATACTTTCATGAGATCAATTCCTTATCGCTTCAATGCTGCTTCAACGATCAGCGTAGGTTCGATCGCTGCGGTGTAATCCTTTAAAAAAAGCTCGACGGTTCCGGATTGTAACGTGCCGAGACGGTGGGTGTCTCGCAGATCAGAAAGACTTTCGACAACCAGTTGGAGTTTTTCCGGCGTGGTATTGAGACACTTTTGCGGTGTGCTGTCCCGGCAGACTTCCTCAAGCAGCGGTGACTGCGCGAACCGAACACCCAGCGGAGGTGTCGGGCGGGCTTTGGCCTTGTCCCGCGTTGCGCCAAACGCACCGATTATCGCATCATATTTTTCCGAGTATGTGCTGAAACTGCAAGAGTTTGGACAACTGCTCAATCCGCTGAATACGGCAAGTGTCCTTTCGTGTGTAGCATTCAGTTTTTCCTCCAGCTCCGCGTCATACGATGGCACCGCCTGTATCGTGCAAGCGGTTGCCACAAGTAGGAAGCCAATCAGGACCGACCTGGTTCGATAAATGGGATTTGGCATAATATTCTCCAGAAAATATCAACTAGAATACGATCCCGATTGATTTTCAGGCAAGAAAAAAGGCCCCGGTCGAGAACCGGGGCCTTCGTGATCATGAGGGATCGCGGATTAGTCCGCGCTTTCCTCTTTCTTTTCTTTTTTCTCGGGAACGATCTCTTCGCCGGTTTCCTGATCGACCACTTTCATCGACAGGCGTACCTTGCCGCGGTCGTCAAAGCCCAGCAGCTTGACCTTTACTTCCTGACCTTCCTTCAGAACATCCGACGGATGGTTCAGGCGGCGGTTTTCGATCTGGGACACGTGGACCAGACCGTCGCGCTTGCCAAAGAAGTTCACGAAGGCGCCGAAATCGACGATCTTCACGACTTTGCCGGTGTAAACCTGACCTTCTTCCGGCTCGGCCACGATCGAATAGATCATGTCATAGGCCTTCTTGATCGATTCACCATCGGGCGAGGCGATCTTGATCACGCCGTCGTCGTTGATGTCGACCTTGGCACCCGAGGTTTCCACGATCTCGCGGATGACCTTACCGCCCGAGCCGATCACTTCGCGGATCTTGTCGGTCGGGATGTTCATGGTCTCGATGCGCGGCGCGTGGACCGAGAATTCGTTGGTCTCGGACAGGGCTTTACCCATCTCACCCAGAATGTGCATCCGGCCGTCCTTGGCTTGCGCCAGGGCTTTCTCCATGATCTCGGGCGTGATGCCCGCAACCTTGATGTCCATCTGCAGCGAGGTGATGCCGTTTTCGGTACCCGCAACCTTGAAGTCCATGTCTCCCAGGTGGTCTTCGTCACCCAGAATGTCCGACAGGATGGCGTATTCACCGTCATCTTCCAGGATCAGACCCATGGCCACACCGGCAACCGGTGCTTTCAGCGGAACACCCGCATCCATCATCGACAGCGAACCGCCGCAGACCGACGCCATCGAGCTGGAGCCGTTGGATTCGGTGATCTCCGACACGATACGGATCGTGTAGGGGAAGTCAGTCGCCGCCGGCAGAACCGCCTGCAGAGCGCGCCATGCCAGCTTGCCGTGGCCGATCTCACGACGGCCGGGGCCACCAACGCGGCCAACTTCACCAACCGAATACGGAGGGAAGTTGTAGTGCAGCAGGAAGTTCGATTTGAAGTTGCCATGCAGCGCGTCGATGAACTGCTCATCGTCACCGGTGCCCAGCGTGGTCACGGCCAGCGCCTGCGTTTCACCACGGGTGAACAGGGCCGAACCATGGGTCCGCGGCAGCATCGAGGTTTCTGCAACGATCGAACGGATATCGGTGGTCGAACGACCGTCGATCCGCTTGCCGCCTTTGACGACGTCGCCGCGCAGAATGCCTGCTTCCAGCTTTTTCATTGCCGAACCGAGGTTGCCGTCTTCCAGCTGCTCTTCGGTCAGCGCTTCCTTGATTGCTTCACGGGCAGCGGCAACAGCGGCGGTGCGCTCCTGCTTGTCGGTGATCGCGAAGGCGGCGCGCATCTGCTCTTCACCAGCGGCCTTAACAGCGGCGGACAGCTCCGAGTAATCAGGCGCTTCGAAGTCAAACGGCTCTTTCGCAGCTTCTTCAGCCAGCGAGATGATCAGGTCGATGACCGGCTGAATCTGCTCATGCGCGAAGTTTACCGCACCCAGCATTTCCGCTTCGGACAGCTCATATGCTTCGGATTCAACCATCATCACGGCGTCTTTGGTGCCGGCAACAACCAGATCCAGACGCTGTTCGGGGTTCAGGCGCAGGTCCTGCATGTCGTCGACGGTCGGGTTCAGAACGTATTCGCCATCCTCAAACCCAACGCGCGCGCCGGCGATCGGGCCACGGAACGGCGCGCCCGAGATGGTCAGGGCGGCCGAAGCAGCGATCATCGCGACGATGTCGGGGTCGTTGACCAGATCGTGGCTCAGCACGGTGCACATCACCAGAACTTCGTTCTTGAAGCCGTCAACGAACAGCGGGCGGATCGGACGGTCGATCAGACGCGCGGTCAGCGTCTCTTTCTCGGTCGGGCGCGCCTCGCGCTTGAAGAAGCCGCCCGGAACCTTACCGGCGGCATAGTATTTTTCCTGATAGTGGACGGTCAGCGGGAAAAAATCCTGACCGGGTTTTTGCGCACGGGCAAAGGTCACGTTCGCCATGACGCTGGTTTCACCCAGCGTGGCAATCACGCTGCCGTCGGCCTGACGGGCAACCTTGCCGGTTTCCAGTGTCAGCGTCTCTTCGCCCCACTGCATAGATTTCTTAGTTACATCAAACATTTGCGTATCCTAGATGAGAGCACTCCCGCCCCTGCGGGTCTCCCGTTTGCATGGCGGCCCCATTGCCGCCGACCCCATTTATCTTCCGTTCGAGTGCCGGGGTCTTGGCACAACGTCTCAGATACCGCGCGCATACATGAGAATGCGGCAGAAGGGAAGGGAAACCGAACGCCGATCCCAACGCCGTGCTACCCCACCTGGTGGGCGGGGCAGCAACTGTTTTTCCTCAGGCGGCGGTTTTCTGCCGCTGAAACGGGATTTTTTCAAAGAAAACAGAACAACCCAGCCCATCGACCGCGCGGCGGTTGTCGAATGAACACCGGACCATCAGCCCTTCATCCGTGAACAGGATGTCGTCTACCGGGTCGATATCGGTGTCGTTGAAACCCGGAAAACAGGGGCGCAGCTTTGTCAGAATCCGACTGAAGAACGCATCCGGGCTTTCACCGGTTTCGGCCTGAATCGCCCTGATCCTGCCGGCATCCCTTTCATCAAGAATGTGCCCGAACTCCCGGCCTTGCTGAACCTTGATCATCGTGTTCGTGATCTCGATCTGCGCGCCGCGTTTCCAGCGCATTGGCGGGGTGATTGTCCAGCACACCCACGGATTTCCGGAACCGGTTTCGACATAGCCGGATGTTCCCGGGCCCCAGTGACGGGTCAGTGCCGCGCGATAGCCCGCCACCTGCCGTTTCCAGTTGTCGTCGGTCACATCCAGCCGTATCACCGGGCCGCTCACGCCGGTTTCTTTCATGATTTCCAGAAAGGTGCCGGGTTCAGCGATGGAGAGCGCCGTCACCGCCACATGGCGAAGCGACGCGTGCGGATCGTTTACGTCGGGCCCGGGCATATAGCCAAGCTGACCCATCCGGTTCAGAAAACCGGTGACGTCGAAATTCAGTTTCATCAACTGTCCGGATGCGTCAGGGGCCTGTTTTTCCAGCGTGGTTTTCAAAGCGTGGTAATCCGGAAATCCGAACCCACGCGCCAGACCCTGATCCAGATGGGATGACTTGATAGGGCCTCTGATCGGCCGCAATGAGTCTTTCAGTTGTCGGTATGTGTGCATATCGAGGATCATGCTCTTCTCCTGATTGAAAACGACTCCACATGCTCGCAAGTTGGACGGGAGCCTTTCAGTTAGAAGGCAGTCTCGAATATTCTGGGTTCAGTGATCGCGTTTTAGGCCTGCGAGTGCCTCGGCTGCGCGCCTTGGGTTCAATATTGGCGCGGGTGCGAGAGTTGTCAATGGCAAGCTCTCTTAAAAATTGAAACAAGGCGGGCAAGCTGTTACGTTGCCTGTGGATGAACGAAAAAAACGCCCACCAAAATGGCGGGCGTTCAAATCTGAGTCCCGGGCCTGGAAACCCGTGCAAAAAGCGCTTAGCGGCGGATACCCAGCTTTTTGATCAGGTCCTGATAACGGGCCTCTTCCTTGCCCTTGAGATAGTCCAGCAGCTTGCGGCGCTGAGCAACCATCTTCAACAGACCACGACGACCGTGGTTGTCTTTTTTGTGGGTTTTGAAGTGCTCGGTCAGGGTGTTGATGCGCGAGGTCAGGATCGCAACCTGAACTTCTGGCGAACCGGTGTCGCCGTCCTTGGTTGCGAATTCTTTCATCACGCGTGCTTTTTCGTCAGCAGTAATCGACATCGGGGTCTCCTTTAAGGGTTAGAGTGAATGGCGCAGGCCGGGATGTCGTCCAGCACAGGCCCATGGAGATAACCGCACCGAATCCGATGCGGATGGGCGCGTATAGGCGCAATTTTGTTAAGTTGCAAAGGGAATCTGCGGATTTATCCGCTTAGGCCCAAAGTTGGCAATTCGGTTTCGCGCACCAGTTCGATGTCGTCCGCCGACAGGCCGTCCGCACCAAACAGATGCGCCACTTCCTGCCCGTCGACCAGCACGCGCATAAGGTCGCTGTTTTGTGCGTCGGGCTGGATTTCGATGTCCGGATCGGGGTTCTCTGCGTCTTCCCAGGTCACGAGCAACTTGTCCTCGCCCGGTGTGAAGTCCATCACGGTGACCTCACTTTCAGCAGCATTTTCGCCCAGGATAATTTCGTCTGCGCCGGACCCTCCGGTCACGACATCGCCCCCTCCGGCGACGATCACGTCATCCCCCTCACCGCCATTGAGGAAGTCCGTGACTTGTCCTTCCTCGTCAGCGTCCTGACCGGACAGAACATCATCGCCGCTGCCGCCGAACAGCGTGTCAGTCCCCGCACCGCCATCCAGAATGTCGTCGCCATCCCCGCCTAGAAGTGAATCCTGACCTTGTTCTCCGGCCAGAATGTCGTCGCCCTGACCGCCCACCAGTTCATCATCGCCATCGCCGCCGTTCAACTGGTCGTCACCGAAATGACCGAACAACCTGTCGTCTTCGCCATCACCGAAAAGCTGGTCCTCGCCGTCCTCGCCATGCAGGATATCTTTGCCGTTCCCGCCCTTCAGGATGTCATCACCTGCCCCGCCCAGCAGAACGTCATTCCCACCGTTGCCAACAACCGTGTCATCGCCGCCATATCCGTTGATTTGATCGTTGCCATCCTGCCCGGCAAGAGTGTCGTCACCGCCCTCACCAGCAATGACCAGATTGCCGTCGTAGTCACTTATCAGCCCGTCAACAGGCTGATCAGCTGATACCTCGGACGGTTCATCGACGTCCTCCCCGATCTCAATGAAAGTTCCTTCGGAGTAGTTGCCTTCGGTGATGCCGTCATCAATTACGTCTGGTTCGTCTTCCTCATCGGAAAACACGTCGCCCAACGCATAGGCTGCGCCGCCGACTGCTGCCATGCTGAGCAACCCGATCAGAAACATGGGACACCTCTGCCAAAGTAGTGCGTGAGGTCAGAATATCCTGTGAATCAAGGGGTTGGTCAAAGCCGAACCGCTTTGTTGGTTAACGATAGGTCTTTAGCCCCAATGCTGAGGCTGTTGGGAATAAGCAATGTAAAGCGGGTGTTTTGGATGCCCGTCCTTGGTTAATCCCAGATGGAACAGGGGCTGTTTTGTTCCGCGCAAAAGCTGCTCGACCGCGGGGCCGCGTTCCAGATGGGTGCCGTGGGTGCCCCATGCGGCAACGATCTGGTCGGCCCAATCAACCCCGGCCAGAATGGCATCATCGTTTTCGGGGCCAATGGGATCGGCGGCTGCGCGCATCTTTCGCGGGTCGGTATCGCGCCAGGCAAAGATATTGGTGACCTGGAATGCGCCAAATCCCAGCGTCCGCGCGCGCCGTTCACAGCGTTCAACGGTGGGGTCGTTCTGAACCTCGGTTGCTGTCGAGGGATTCAGCATTACAAACAGAGCCTTGCGCCCGGCCGGATCCCAGACCCGGGTCAGGCTGTAGCGATAGCATTCGCAATCCGAGTAAACGGCGGTCGAGGGCGCATCGCCCTTGGTGTGGGAACGGGTAATCATTCCGCTGGCTTACCATGCTTCACCAGATGGGGCCATAACGACTGACTGGAGTTTGTGACAGGCGCACGCCATGCGTTTTATTGGGCGAAGTGAGCCGGTTCTGACGGAATCAAATCGGTTGCGTGACAGGGCGCCTTTGCCTCTGCCAACCTAGTATAACTATGAGTACGAGGGCACTTGCCAGCATCGCAAGTGGCGCTGGGAGTGGGACGGGACTCATCGGTGGGGCTAGAGTTATCGAATATTCGCCAGAGTTGGTTACACCGCCCGGAAATCCGCCGACCAACGGGAAAATCGCGTAAAGAGGTGGCTGCACGCCGGGGTTAACGGAATCCTCCAGGGACAGGATGCACTCCATCGCCAGACAACCTGACCCAGCTGCAGAGTTCGTGATGAACCCTTCCGTGGAGGGGTTGCCGCGAATGTCATTGCTTACCGCATCGTAAACAGGCGCGCCAACGCCAGTCCCAAGTGTGTCGAATGTGACGCCGTCGATGGTGATGTTGAAACTGGTAAGTAGTCCTCCGGTATCCGGCGCCTCAAATGTGCCAACCGAGGTACCGACTGTGATATTGTAGCCAACGGTTATGGCATTCGCCATTGGTGCCGAAAGGATACCTGCGGTGATTGAGAGGGCCAGCGCTTTCAACGCTTTGCTGCGTAAGGAATTAAACATAACCGACCCTCCAGACAACTAAACCAATGATGCTATTATAGCAAAAATCGGGTGGTCAGTCCAATTTCACCCCGGCAACATCCCGTTGATACACTGGGTTTGAACTGTGGGCCCGTCGTCGGTCAAGTGCTTTGCACGAACACTCGGCTGGGATGCAATTCGCCGGATTTATAGACGCCCACGGCCACGGCTTGGCCATCCAGCGAGGCCCAAGCTTCGTCGCCATATTCCACATCCGAGGTCAGAACCATGCCCGGATTGCCGTTGCGCAGGCGGGTGGCGCCTTCGGGTGTGCATTTCACCTCAGGCAGATCGGCCAGACCGGCCTCCAGCGGGTGCAGGTATTCGTCCAGCGCTGAGGTCTTGGCCATTTCGTCGATCTGCTCGATGCTCAGGCCGTTTTCGGCCTCGAAAGGTCCGGACCAGATGCGGCGGAGCTCCTTTACATGGCCATGACATCCCAGCGCCGCGCCCAGATCGCGAGCGATCGAACGGACATAACCACCCTTGCCGCACGTCATTTCAAGTACGACATGATCCGGATCGGGCCGGTCGACCAGAATCAGTTCCTCGACCCAGAGCGGACGCGCGGCGATTTCGACATCCTCTCCATCGCGGGCCAGCTTATAGGCGCGCTGACCGTCGATCTTGACGGCTGAGAATTTCGGCGGGACCTGCATGATCTCACCCACGAAAGGCAGCAGGGCCTCTTTGATTTGATCGTCGGTCGGGCGTGCGTCACTGCTGGCGATCACCTCGCCTTCGGCGTCATCGGTGTTGGTGGCCTGACCAAGGCGCACGGTGAAGGTATACGCCTTGAGCGCATCGGTGATGTAGGGAACGGTCTTGGTTGCCTCGCCAAGGGCGACGGCCAGTACGCCGGTCGCCTCAGGGTCCAGCGTGCCTGCGTGCCCGGCCTTTTTGGCGTCCATGGCCCAGCGGACCTTGTTCACAACGGCGGTCGAGGTCAGGCCTGCGGGCTTGTCCACAACCAGCCAGCCGGAAATGTCGCGACCCTTGCGTTTGCGTCCCATTTTTCACCTTGAATTTTATCGAGGCGCGCGACCTAACGGATCGGTCGGGCGCTGTCAAACTAACAGAATGCCGAATGCGTAACAGCGCGGCTTATTCCAGGCTTTCGACGACGCCGACGATGGGACCCAGAGAGGTAAAGCCAACGTCAGACCGGTTCAGAGATGGGGCGTAAAGGCGAGAGATATTGCCGTCGAAAAACAGGGCGTTCGGGGTTTTCAGAACATCCCGGAAAAGGCTGCCGAATTCATGAAATGTCACGTAGTCATCGGATATTGCAAAGACCGCTCTTGCGCCGTCCTTGCTGGTGCCCACCCCGTTGCGCACATAGCGCGAGGTCGAATCGACCAGAAAGCGCGGATGCAATTCGCCGTCGATCACCAGCATCGGGCCGGATTGCGTTGCAAAGCGGCACTCGGGGGCATCTTCGACGAATTTCAGCGTTTCAAACACATCAGCGCGTCCGTCGCGGATGCAGAACACCCCATTGGGCAGTAGACCAAAATTGCCCGGCCCTGCATTGGGGATCACGCGCATAATCTCCCGCCCGTCTTGAACATAATAGCCAACGGGCGAGCGGTCGTCGTGATACATCCCGGCGTTCATCGCAAAGGCCAGCCGTTCGCCATCCGGGTTCAGCGCGTTGTTTACGGAAGAGAAGTAACCCAGAACCTCGCCATCGTCGTCGTTCAGAAAAAGACGCAGGTCTTCATTGGCGGCATCCACCTCGCAGATGGTATACCGCTTGTCCTCATGGGTCAGTTTTTCACAGGTGACCGCAGAGGCTTGCGCCGCCCACAGGGCCGCGCATAGCGTCAGAGCCGTACGGATCACTCGTCCAGATCGCGGCGCACCGCGTCCTGTTCGAACATGCGGCGGGTGTCGTCCAGCCGGTCAAACGTGTCATCCAGACGGAACCGCAGATCGGGCGAGAATTTCAGGCCGACTTTCTTGCCCACCATACGCCGCAACTCGCTTTTGTTACGGGCAAGCAGTTCGATCACGTTTTCCTGCCCTTTGCCGCCAAGCGGCAGCACATAGGCAGTGGCGATCTTGAGGTCAGGAGAGGTGCGTACCTCACCCACGGTGATCGACATACGGTTCAGGTCGGGGTCGTGCACATCGCCGCGCGCCAGAACCTCGGACAGGGTGCGGCGGATCAGTTCGCCGACGCGGAGTTGTCTTTGGGAAGGGCCGGGGCCATCGTGGAATTTGTTCTTAGCCATAACCCCCGATCTAAGCGCAAAGCGGGGCTTTGCCAAGCGGGCGCGAACGGGGTAGGAGGCTTTGAGCCGAATTCAACAAAAGGACCAGCGCAATGACCCATATTCCGGGGATCGTCATCACAGGGGCTTCGGGCCGTATGGGGCAGATGCTGATCAAGACTGTCACGGACAGCGATCAGGCGAGGCTGGTTGGCGTGGTCGAACGCAAGGGCCATGATTGGATCGGACAGGACGTAGGCGAAGCGATGGGCGGTCAGGCACTGGGCGTGACCGTGACCGACGATCCGCTGGAGGCGTTCGTTCAGGCGCAGGCTGTCATTGATTTCACCGCGCCCGAGTCAACGCTGGAATTCGCGGCGCTGGCTGCGCAGGCGCGCTGTGTGCATGTAATCGGCACCACAGGTATGACGGATGAGCAGATAGCGGCTTTGGAACCGGCATCACGCCATGCCGTCATTGTGCGGGCGGGCAACATGAGCCTTGGCGTAAACCTGCTGGTGCAACTGACCAAAAAGGTCGCGGCCGCATTGGACGAGGATTTCGATATCGAGATCATCGAGGGGCACCACCATCACAAGGTCGATGCGCCCTCGGGCACCGCGCTGATGTTGGGCGAAGCCGCTGCCGAAGGCCGAGGTGTCAAGCTGGACGATGTGTCTGATCGGGGCCGTGACGGCATTACCGGCGCCCGAAAACGTGGGGACATTGGGTTCCACGCCATTCGCGGAGGCGACATCGTCGGCGAACATGACGTGCTGTTCGCCGCCCCCGGAGAACGTATCGTACTGCGCCATCTGGCCTCGGACCGCGCCATCTTTGCCCGCGGCGCGCTGAAGGCGGCGCTGTGGGGACAGGGCAAGGCCCCCGGCCAGTATGATATGGTGGATGTGCTGGGCCTTTAAGCCGTAGACGGCCCGTCAGTCGACGCTACAGTTCGGGTATGCGGACCCTGAAATCTCGCGTGGCAACCGGAGTATTGCTGGCAGTGTTTTATCTGACACTCCTGCCTTTTGTTGCGCATGGATTTGGTATGATCGGCACTGGGCTGTCTGATGATGCGGCCAAACAAAGTTATTTGTTTGTGGATGGTCAAAGAGTCGGTAACGCAGCCATGCTGCTGCATATCCTGACCGGAACGGTTCTGGTGTCATTGGTGCCGCTGCAACTGATCAGAGGGCTTCGGCAGTACTACAACCGCTTTCATCGTGCGCTGGGTACGGTGTTGATCACACTGGCGCTGGTCACCGGTTTGACCGGGATAACTTATATACCCCTGCGTGGAACGATTGGCGGACCGGTGATGTCCGTGGGCTTTTTCATTTATGGGTTGTGCCTGTTTACTGCGGCACTGATGCTGGCGCGGATGGCTTTGACTGGCGACCGCGCAGGCCATTGGGCTTGGGGATTGCGGCTGTTCTGGCTGGCGTTGGGGTCGTGGCTTTACCGCGTCCACTATACGATTTGGTATCTGCTGACCGGAGGGGTGGGGTCAGAGCCCGATTTCTCGGGCCCTTTTGATCTGGTGCAGAATTTCGCGTTCTTTGTGCCTTATCTGCTGGCCGTGCAGATCTGGATTGCGCGCAAGCGCCCGGGTCATCAGGGGGCGTTGGTCACAAATCCCTGACCTTATCCGCGCGTAGCGGGCAGGATAGATAAACGCCGAACTCTTTGCCGACATCGGCGCTGACCCGCGCGTGGACCCGGCCCTGACGATCCAGAAAACGCTGGTTGTCCTCGACCGGGAAAATCCCCTCATGCCAGATGCCGGGATGGATATAGAGGCCGCGTGAGCCGTCGCACCAGAACGCCACCACCTTTTCAGGGGTCAGGTTGTCGCCAGGCAGGGCGGCGGGCACGATGAAGGGTTTGTTGTCCAGCGGCCAGAACATCTGCCCGCCATCCGGGTGATAGTTCATGTGCCACAACAGCACCTGATCGCGCGGCGCGGTTTGCCGGTCCGTTTGTGCCTGCTGAGGATCAGCAGACCAGCCGAGGACATAATGGCCTTTGACCGCTTCGTTTTCGCCATAGAGCACATCGCCCTGCCAGTCGCATTTGAACGTACCCTCGACCCAGCCGCCTTCGTCGCCGGTACCCTCGTCGATTGGCCGCCAGCCCTGCTGCGGCCAGCGGGCGATTTCGATCTCGAACCCCTCGGGGTCATCGACCAGACAGCCATAGCCCTTGACTGAATCGTCCGTTGCCCGGATCAGGGGAACCTCATGCCAGGGCAGCGACGGTTTCGAGCTGGCCTCGAAGATGTACTCCGGTGCGTTCATGCTGCACCCAGATGTCTGTCGACCATGCGTTGCACCATCGGTGCGAAATGCGCGAAATCGGGTGTTTCCATGTCTGCGCGTTTGCCCGCCTCGTCCAGATAGCGCACCTGAATGATCTCTTTCAGGTTCGGATTGGCTTCGAATTCGGCGACCTCCTCGGCATTCATCGGACCGCCTTGCAGTTCCAGTGTATGGACCGAAGCCGTAGACAGACGATTGAAGTATTCGGGCTTGGTGGCGCAGAGATACCGCTTGGCGGCCACGTGATAACGGCAGCAGTCGGTGATGACCGAAGGGAAGAACTGTTCCAACACTTCAGCGCCCGCGTCCTCGTGATGACGGTCTTCGGTGTCGTCGGGGTGATAGGTGCCAAACTCGGAGGTGAAATGGCCGATATCGTGCAGCAACGCGCCGACGATGATTTCCTCGGGCTGGCCGTTCTGTTCGGCGATTGTGGCGCCTTGCAGCATGTGTTCGGCCATGGTGACAGGTTCGCCCAGATATTCCTCACCACCGCGGCGGTCGAAAATGTCTCCGATGAAGGCCACGATGTTGTCGCGGTTCAGGGTTGAGAAATCCGGCTTCATTCCGCTGCCTCCGGCTGTACCATCTCCATCGCGGCCAGCGTCGACAGCAACCCGTCCTTGTCGGCGTAGCACCCCTGCAACCAGCGTGAGCCTGCGCCGGAATAGCCCAGACGCGCGTGCAATACGCGGGTGTTGTCCACGATAAAGCTTTCACCCGGTTCCAGCTTGAACGACACGCCCATGGCCGGATCGTCGATGATCTCGCCCAGTTGGCGATAGGCGGCGTAGTAGGCCTCCATCTGGTCAAAGGGGATGTCCACGAATGGGGCCGACGAGCGATTGTTAAAGCGGATGCCGACCAGTTCACCGTCCGGCGACAGCTCGATCATCGGGCGGCGCGAGCGCAGGCAGACCCCGTCCGAGCCTTTGTATTCAAAGCGGGCCGGATAGCCTGCCAGAAGTGCAAAACCTTCGGGGTTTTGGTCACGCAGCTTTTCGGCGGCACGGAAGCCGTCGACAACAATTGAATCGCCGCCTTCGGCACTGTTTTCAAGGCAGTAGAGGATCTGCAGCGTTGGCACCGGGTCACGATATGGATTGTCGGTATGCGCCTGCAGGCCAAGGCCGGTATAAGCGAGGTTGGTCGGGTTCACCTCGGTCCGGACCTCGAAATAGGGGCCATAATTGGTCTCGCGCACATAGCCGAACAGATCGGCCACTTTCAGCAGCGATTCCGGTTCGGTCGGACCATTTGTCAGTTTGGCAAAGCCGTACTCGGCCACCGCCGCCAGCCAGCCGCGTTTGGCTGAGGGGTTCTGGTGAACTTCGGTCCAGTCAGCGCTGGGCGCTTCGATGCCGTGCGACCAGGTGGTGATGCCAGGCGCTATCCGCCCGAATTCTTCAGATTGATTGCGGTCGTAGTTGTGATCCGACAGCCAGGCGGCAGGGAAGGTGACGGTTTTGCCTTCGGGCGCAAAGGTAACGGTCAGATCGCCGTTCACGACCTCAGCTGCAGCGACCGAAATATCGGCAGGTATGTCGCCAATCGTGATCAGGCGCTGGCCATTGCCCGCTGCGCGGGTTTCGGGATCAAGCGCGTTGTCGCGCAGCCAGATGGCGTGAAAACGGGCGCGGGTGTTGTCGGTGAATTCAACAGTGACGACAGAACCGTCGTGGGTGGCAGAGCGCAGCATTGGGGGTCTCCTGTTCGGCGCGGGCTGTGCTTGTGGAAATATAACCGACATGGCATTACGACAATTAATCCTTATTCCGCCTGAGAGTTGGAAATTCTAATGGCTAAGAAAAAGGTCGGATTGCCGCCGCTTGACTGGCTGCGGGTCTTTGAGGCCGCTGGCCGACTGGGCGGCTTTTCCGCCGCCGCGCGCGAGTTCGGGCTGACGCAGGCTGCTGTCAGCCAGCGGATCGGCAACCTTGAGGCATGGCTTGGCCGATCCCTGTTCGTGCGCGAGGCGCGCGGCGTGACGCTGACAGTCGAGGGCGAAAGCTATTTGCCGATGGTGCAAGACAGCCTGTCTGCACTGGAACAAAACACTGAAGACCTGTTTGGTAAATCGCCACGCGAGCTGAGGGTAGCTGCCCTGAGTTCGCATGTGCACGCATTGGTTCTGCCATGCGTCGCGGCCTTTCACGAAAAGCGGCCCAAGGTCAGGCTGGTGACCGACTCGGTGGCGCGCCGTTCAACACTGGATGAAGAGCGGACATGGCTGCAGATCCGGTACGGGCGTGGCAACTGGCTGGGACGCGAGGCCACTCTGATTGCGCCCGAAGTGCTGGTGCCCATGGTCGCTCCGGGTGTGAGCCTGGATGATGGTGTTATCGAGCTGCGCGGCGAAAGGCCGGGGTGGCGCGACTGGTCCCGGAATGCCGGGTTACCCGAACCTCCCGCTGCGCGGCTGAGTGTGGATTCGATGGAACATGCGCTGACGGCGGCGCAGCAGGGATTGGGTGCGGTGTTGGGGTCAGCCCCGTTAGCGCGCAGCCATTTGGCGTCGGGTGTGCTGTTGCGGCTGGACCTGCCCGAGCTGGAAACCAAAGACGGGTACTGGTTGACATGGCCGGAAGAGCGCGCCCGTTCGAAGAAACAAAAAGCGCTGATCTGGGACTTTGCTGAAACTCTTCGGGCCAAAGGCTGAGCCCCCGAAGCGGGGATCAGAAATCGATCGCGATCCCCTTCTTTTCCCAATCGCCATATCGGGCGGGGTCCGGTCCGTCGCGACCGCCAAGTTCTTTGGGTGCCGTCTTGGCCGCTGCATCGGCTTTCTTGCGGCGCTCCTCTGCTTCGGCAAGCGCGCGTTGTGCAGCAGGGGGCAGGTCTTGTTGCTTGTCGCTCATGGCATTGGGTTCCTTTCCGTGCACGCCCTTGATATACGCCCGCGTCGGCCCAAGGCAATGCGGGCGCAGGTCACAGTCAAAAAGGCGGGAACATGTCGGACGGTGCAACAACGGCACGGCGCAGCGCAATTTATCTTTTGGATCAGATTCTGGGCGAGAGGCGATTGCTATCCGAATGCCTTGCAGCGGGCGCGCTGGATCGTCTGGGCCACGAAGATCGGGCGCGGGCGCAGCGGTTGACGCTGGAAACCTTGCGAGGGCTGGAACGCGCTGATCGCCTGCTTGAAGGGCATCTGCGGAAAACCCCCGATCTGACGGTTCTCAATACTCTTAGGCTGGGTACGGTCGAACTGTGTCAGGGAGAAGCGGCGCATGGTGTGGTCAACTCCATGGTCGAGATCGTCGGGCGGTCGCGCAAGCATGGGCGCCTCAAGGGGCTGGTGAACGCGGTATTGCGCAAAGTGGCAGCGGATGGGCCGGATGCGTGGCCCAAGATGCGTGTGCCCCGCTTGCCGGATTGGCTGCGTGAGCCTTTGATCGAGGCCTGGGGTCAGGACGCGGTAAAGGAAATGGAGCGAGCGCATTTCGACGGCGCGCCACTGGACGTGACGCTCAAACCCGGTGTTACAGGTCCGGGTGGTGAGGAGTTGCCGACCGGTTCAGTACGGCTGCGGGACGCCGGGCAGGTGTCTGCCCTGCCGGGCTTCGCTGCGGGTGAATGGTGGGTACAGGATGCAGCGGCGGCGTTGCCGGTGCGGGTACTGGCCCCCCAGTCCGGGGAAAACGTGCTGGATCTGTGCGCCGCGCCGGGTGGAAAAACGATGCAGCTTGCCGCCGCCGGGGCAGAAGTGACAGCGCTGGACGTTTCCGAGGCGCGGATGAAAAGAGTGCGCGAAAATCTGGCGCGCACTGGCCTGCAGGCCAGTATCCTTGTTGGGGATGCGCTGGAACATTCCGGCCAGTATGACGCCATACTTCTGGATGCGCCCTGTTCCGCCACGGGTACGATCCGCAGGCACCCGGATTTGCCGCATGCCAAGGACGGGTCCGAATTCGGTGGTCTGATCGAGCTGCAGGCACACATGCTGCGGCATGCTTGGACCTTGCTGAAGCCGGGCGGGCGTCTGGTTTATTGCACCTGTTCGCTTTTGCCCGATGAGGGCGAAGTGCAGGTAGAGGAAGCGTTGGCCGAACACCCGGATATGACCATCGACCGCGCGGCGCTGCACCTGCCGGGCATTGAGGGCAGCTGGGTCACCGAGGAAGGCGGCCTGCGTCTGCGCCCTGACTATTGGCCCGAGGCCGGTGGGATGGACGGGTTTTATGTCGCCTGCCTGCGCAAATCGGTCTGAGTTGACGCTTTTCGGTGACTCGACGAAATTCCCCGGCTATCGTTGCCTCAAACGCCCCAGAGCGTGTGAGGCAGAGTAACGGGAACCATGTCGAATCCGGAAACCATGGTCAGACGATGGATGCGGTTTCAGAACCGTCTCTATGCGCGCCTCAGCCAAAGGCAAAAAGGGGTTAAGGGCTTTGTCGGTCAGCCCGAGCCGCGCACTGTCGGATCGTTTGCGCGGGGGCGGCAACTGGTGGCGGGCAATTTGCTTTTTGCCGGGTATCTCGTCGAAGCGCAGGACACCGGGTTGTGGGACGTTGCGGCCCCTACAGCTGCCTTTGACGAGGAACGGCATGGTTTTGCATGGCTCGATGATCTGGCCGCAGTAGGGGATGCACGCGCGCGGGAAAAGGCGCAACGCTGGGTCTGGGGCTGGATCGAAGAGCACGGCCGCGGACAAGGTCCGGGCTGGGTTCCAAATCTGACGGGGCGCCGGGTCATCCGCTGGATCAATCACGCGGTCTTTCTGTTGCGCGGGGCCAGCGAGGATCAGAGCCGCTTATTCTTTCGCTCGCTTTCACAACAAACCTGGTTTCTGTCCAAACGCTGGCAGGCGACCACTCCGGGGTTGCCGCGATTCGAGGCTCTGGCCGGTCTGATCTACGCCGGTCTGGCGTTGGAAGGATTGGAACACTTGGCCGATCCGGCCTTGCGGGCGCTGGCCGGTGAATGTGATCGCCAGATCGACGAACAAGGCGGCATTCCAACCCGCAATCCCGAGGAACTGCTGGAGGTTTTCACCCTGCTCACTTGGACGGCTGCGGCCCTGCATGAGGTGGGGCGGGGTACACCGGCGGCGCAGACGCAGGCAATCAAGCGGATTGCGCCCACCTTGCGCAGCCTGCGCCATGCTGACGGGGCGCTGGCGCGGTTTCATGGTGGCGGCCGGGGGGTCGACGGGCGGTTGGATCAAGCCCTCGCGCAGAGCGGTGTAAAGCCACAGCATCCTGTCGGGCTGTCGATGGGCTATGCGCGTTTGGCCGCCGGGCGCACCAGCGTCATTGTCGATGCCAGCGCGCCGCCCAACGGTGCCGCATCGTATAACGGACACGCGTCCACACTGGCGTTCGAACTGACATCTGGGCGGCGTCCTTTGATCGTCAGTTGCGGATCGGGGTCCAGTTTTGGTCTGGATTGGCGTCGGGCCGGACGGGCCACACCCTCGCATTCCACCTTGTGTCTTGATGGTTACTCCAGCGCGCGCCTATCAGAGCCGCTGAGGGGGACGGCCCATGAGGCGCTGATTGACGCGCCGCACGACGTTCCGGTTGAAGTTGAAGAGGGTTTTGAAGGGGTACAACTGCAGGGCGGCCACGATGGCTATGTCAAGGTTTTTGGCCTGACACATGCGCGCGTTCTGCAATTGCGCTTTGATGGGCGCGAACTGGCGGGCGAGGATATCCTGCTGGCGCTAAGCGACAAGGCAAGGCGCCGGTTTGATCAGGCCATGGACAGTTCGGGACTGAACGGCATCGGTTTCGACATCAGATTGCACCTTCATCCGGATGTCGACGCGGCGGTGGATCTGGGCGGTGCAGCCGTTTCCATGGCGCTCAAAAGCGGAGAAATCTGGGTTTTCCGGCATGAAAACGGCGGTAAATTGTCTCTGGCGCCAAGTGTTTATCTCGAAAACGGGCGATTAAAGCCACGCGCGACAAAACAGATCGTTCTATCTGGTCGCGCAATGGAGTATGCGACGCGCATCCGGTGGACGCTGAGCAAGGCACAGGATACAGCCTATGCCGTGCGCGACCTGCACCGGGACGAGCCCGAGTTTGACTGACGCCAAAAGGACCTTTGGACCCATGACCGATCTTCACCCCGTGCGCCGCGCGTTGCTTTCCGTTTCCGACAAGACCGGGCTGATCGAGCTGGGCAAGGCGCTGGCCGAGCGCGGGGTCGAGCTGCTGTCGACCGGCGGCACGGCCAAGGCGCTGCGCGAAGCGGGACTTGCCGTGAAGGACGTAAGCGAGGTCACCGGCTTTCCTGAAATGATGGATGGCCGGGTCAAGACGCTGCACCCGATGGTGCACGGTGGCCTGCTGGCCCTGCGGGACAACGACAGTCACGTGGCGGCGATGAATGAACACGGCATCGGTGCCATCGATCTGCTGGTGGTAAACCTCTATCCGTTCGAGGCGACCGTGGCCAAAGGGGCCGATTACGACACCTGCATTGAGAACATTGATATCGGCGGACCTGCGATGATCCGCGCGGCTTCGAAGAACCATGCCTTTGTTAATGTGGTGGTCGATGTTCAGGACTACGACGCGCTGCTGGCTGAACTGGCGGCCAATGATGGCCAGACCTCTTATGCGTTCCGTCAAACTCTGGCGCAGACGGCCTATGCCCGCACTGCCGCTTACGACGCGGCTGTTTCGAACTGGATGGCCGATGCGCTGGCCGCCGAGGCTCCGCGCCGTCGCGCCTTTGCGGGTGAGCTGAAACAGACCCTGCGCTATGGCGAGAATAGCCACCAGTCGGCGGCGTTTTACACCGATGGCACGGGTCGCCCCGGCGTTGCGACCGCCATTCAGCATCAGGGCAAGGAACTGAGCTACAACAACATCAACGACACCGACGCGGCCTTTGAACTGGTGGCCGAGTTCGACCCCGCCGACGGTGCTGCCTGTGCGATCATCAAACACGCCAACCCCTGTGGCGTGGCCAAAGGCGCGACTCTGCTTGAGGCATACAAAGCCGCGTTCGACTGTGACCGCACGTCGGCTTTTGGCGGCATCGTTGCGCTGAACCAGCCTCTGGACGCGGAAACCGCGCAGGAGATCACCGGCATCTTCACCGAGGTGGTGATCGCGCCTGGTGCGTCTGATGAGGCTAAGGCGATCTTTGCGGCCAAGAAAAACCTGCGCCTGCTGACGACCGAGGGCCTGCCCGACGTGACGGTGGGCGGCAAGACCGTGCGTCAGGTAGCGGGTGGCCTGCTGGTACAGGACAAGGATAACGGCTTTGTTGGCATGGATGATCTGAAGGTCGTCACCAAAAAGGCACCGACCGACGAGCAGATGCGCGATCTGCTGTTCGCGTGGAAAGTGGCGAAGCACGTCAAGTCCAACGCCATCGTCTATGTCAAAGACGGTGCGACCGTTGGCGTGGGTGCGGGTCAGATGAGTCGTGTCGATTCGGCCCTGATCGCGGCCAAAAAGGCCGAACGCATGGCAGACACGCTGGGCTTGCCGCAGCCGCTGACCATCGGCTCGGCCGTCGCTTCGGATGCGTTCTTCCCCTTTCCTGACGGTTTGATGGAAGCCGCCGAGGCAGGCGCGACCTGCGTGATCCAGCCGGGCGGTTCGATGCGTGATGACGAAGTGATAGTGGCGGCGGATGAGGCTGGTCTTGCGATGGTCTTTACCGGCATGCGGCACTTCCGACACTGATGCGTTACGGAATTCTCTTCTGGGCCGGGATGGCGGCGTTTCTGATCGACCAGATCAGCAAGTATCTGGTCGTGCATGTCATGCGCGTCGCCGACAAGCCCAACGGAATTGACGTGCTGCCGCCGTATCTGGTGTTTTTGTACGGCGAAAACCGCGGCATCAATTTCGGTCTGTTTCAGGGCAACGGTGACGCTGCGCGTTGGATTCTGATCGGAATTTCGGTCGTGGTCTGTGTGGCCGTACTCGTCTGGCTCGGACGGGGCACGCGTTCGACGGTCATGCTGTTGTGCGGGGGCCTTTTGATTGGCGGTGCGCTGGGCAATGTGATTGACCGTTTGTTGTACGGATATGTTCTGGATTTTCTGAACATGTCCTGCTGCGGTATCAACAATCCTTTTGTCTTCAATCTGGCGGATGTATTCATTTTTGCCGGGGCTATCGGTCTGGTTTTGTTTGACGGTAAAAAGGCCTCGTGACGCGCCGGATGAAATGCGATAAAAGCGCCTGAAACAGGCAGGAGATGACCATGCGGATGCCGCTGGCGACAATCATACTGACCGCTGCCGTAACGGTTGCGGGCTGTTCCAGCAAAGGGCTCAAGGATATCCGACCTCAGGGTGCGGGTCCGGATGAATTTGCGGTTCTGCCGGTGAAGCCGTTGACCGAACCCCAAGATTATTCCTTTCTTCCGGCCCCGACGCCGGGTGGGGCGAATCTGACAGATCCCAATCCGACCGAAGACGCTGTTGTTGCCTTGGGCGGAAACGCTGCGGCGCTGAATCCGGCGCGGGCCGTACCGTCAACGGATCAGGCCCTGGTGACGGCATCCAGTCGCTATGGCGTTCCGCCAAACACCCGTCAGGAACTGGCACAGGAAGATGCCGAGTTCCGCAAGCGTCAGTCGCGATTCACGCGTATCCGCCTGTTCCCGGTGGACCGGTACGAACAGGCTTATCGCAAGCAGTCGCTGGACCCCTACAAACAGACGGACGCATTGCGCAAGCAGGGGCTTGGCACACCGTCAGCCCCGCCATTTGGTGAATAATCCTTAACTTTTCGTCATCACTCTTGATCCCGCGCGTCCGCGCCGTAGGTTGACTGTTGAAACGAAACGGAGGACGCCGCATGGTCCGGGCTTTGGCATTGTCAGCCGCCCTGCTTACCGCTACTCCGCTTTTTGCCCTGGACGGGCAGGAAGCGGTGACAACCTTTACGCTGGACAACGGTATGGACGTCGTGGTGGTCGAAGATCACCGCGCACCGGTGGTGCAGCATATGGTCTGGTACCGGGCGGGTTCGGCGGATGAACCTGTAGGTTCGTCTGGTGTGGCACATTTTCTTGAGCATCTGCTGTTCAAAGGGACCGACACGCTGGCACCGGGTGAGTTTTCGGCCACCGTTGCGGCCAATGGGGGCAATGACAACGCGTTCACGTCTTATGACTACACCGCGTATTATCAACGTGTTGCTGCTGACCGTCTGGCACTGATGATGCGGATGGAGTCGGACAGGATGCGCAACATCCGCCTGACCGAAGGCGATATCGCAACGGAACGCGATGTGATTCTGGAAGAACGCAACCAGCGTACCGAAAACAATCCCCGCGCCCTGTTTGGCGAGCAGATGAATGCCGCGCAATATCTCAACCATCGCTATGGCGTGCCGATCATCGGCTGGAAACACGAGATGGAAGAGCTGGATATGGAGGATGCGTTATCCTTCTACCAGACCTATTATTCCCCCAATAATGCAATTCTCGTCGTTACCGGTGATGTCGACCCGCAAGAGGTAAAGGCGCTGGCCGAGGAATATTATGGCGTTATTCCTGCGAACCCTGATCTGCCAGAGCGTGTGCGATCGCAAGAGCCACCTCAGACGGCGGAACGGCGCCTGACCTATAAGGACCCGCGGGTCGCGCAGCCTTATGTACAGCGCAGCTATCTGGCGCCGGAACGGGACGCCGGCGAGCAGGAGAAGGCTGCCGCCTTGTTTCTTCTTGCGGAATTGCTGGGCGGCGGGACGACCTCATATCTGAATGAAAAGCTGCAATTCGATAATCAGACAGCGGTCTATACCGGGGCGTTCTATCGCGGTGTTTCGTTGGATGACACGACCTTTGATCTGATTATCGTTCCGGCCGAGGGCGTTTCCCTGCAAGAGGCCGAGGAGGCTATGGATCAGGCCGTAGCTGATTTCATAGCCGAAGGCGTAAGGCAGGAAGACCTTGACCGGATCAAGATGCAGCTGCGCGCGGCACAGGTTTATGCGCGCGACAACGTGGACGGCATCGGAAACCGGTACGGTCAGGCCCTGACCAGCGGGTTGACGGTTGAGGACGTTCAGGCTTGGCCCGAAATCCTGCAGGCCGTGACCGGAGAGGAAATTATCGCCGCCGCCCGCGAGGTGTTGCAGCCCGAAGGATCGGTCACAGGTTGGCTGATGCGTGATGACGAGGTGACCCAATGAAAACCTTCTTCACAACACTGATTGCGGTTTTTCTGGCGCTGCCTGCCTGGGCCGAGGTCGAGATTCAGGAAGTGACATCCCCCGGTGGTATCAAGGCTTGGCTGGTCGAAGAACACTCGATCCCATTCACCGCGCTGGAAATCCGCTTTCGCGGCGGTACCTCTCTGGATGATCCGGACAAGCGGGGCGGTGTCTATCTGATGAGCGGACTGATCGAGGAAGGCGCAGGCGACATGGATGCCCGGGCTTACACGCGCAAGCTTGAGTCATTGGCTGCCTCGTTCCAGTACAAGGCAACGGACGATTCGTTGGCGATTTCTGCGCAGTTTCTGACCGAGAACCGCGATGAAGTGGTCGATCTGCTGCGCACGACGATCCACGAGCCGCGCTTTGATCAGGATGCGGTCGACCGGGTGCGCGCTCAGGTCCTGTCGGGGCTGAAATCCGATGAAACTGACCCCAATGACATTGCCGGGCTGAATTTTGCCCGAATGGCTTATGGTGACCATCCCTATGCCTCGGACGGGAAGGGCACGATAGAAAGTGTTTCCGCACTGACCCGCGATGACATCGTTGAAGCGTATGACAGTGTCTTTGCCAAAGACCGGCTTTATGTCGGTGCGGTTGGCGACATTACTCCGGAAGAACTCGGTGCGTTGTTGGACAAGCTGCTGGCGGACCTGCCCGAGACCGGCAAGCCGATCCCCGGCAAGGCCGAGGTCAATATTCCGGGCGGTGTCAGCGTGGTCGAATTTGACACTCCACAGTCGGTCGCCCTGTTTTCTCAAAAAGGTATCGACCGCGACGATCCGGATTTCTTTGCGGCATATCTGCTGAATCACATCTTGGGTGGAGGCGGGTTTGAAAGCCGTCTGATGCAGGAGGTTCGGGAAAAGCGCGGGCTGACCTATGGGGTCTATTCCTATCTCGTGCCCAAGGATCTCGCCTCGGTCTATCTTGGTTCAGTGTCGTCAGCCAATGGACGGATTGCAGAGGCAATCGATGTCATCCGCAGCGAATGGGAACGCGCTGCCAGCGAGGGCGTGACAGAACAGGAACTGCAGGATGCCAAAACGTATCTGACCGGTGCCTATCCATTGCGGTTCGACGGCAACGGCCAGATCGCAGGGATTATGGTGGGGATGCAGATGCAGGGTCTGCCTATCGACTATATCGCGACTCGGAACGACAAGGTGAACGCGGTGACGCTGGAAGATGCAAACCGGGTCGCAAAGGAATTGCTGGACCCGGAGGGGCTGCATTTCACAGTTGTGGGCAAGCCAGAGGGGCTGGAAACAACCAACTGATTAGCGGGGGTTGAGCGTTGCTCAACCCCTTTTGCCTTTCATGCCGCGCAGCATCTCTCCCATCATCTGACCAAACCGGCCGGACCCGCGCTGATAAAGCGCCCCGTCAACAGCCAGTACCGTGCCACTGATATAGCTGGCCATATCCGACCCGAGGAACAGGCAGGCATTCGCGACATCATCCGTGGTACCCCAGCGCCCAAGGGGCACGTCCGCTCGAAACATCTGTTCGGCCTGTTCGGTTGGGGCCAGCCGTTTGGCCCCTTCGGTACCTTCGATGAAACCGGGAACGACCGAGTTCACGCGTATGCCTTCGATGCCCCATTCCATCGACAGCGTGCGGGTGATCTGATCGACACCTGCCTTAGCGGCGCAGACATGGGCCTGCCCCTCGTAAGGAAGATAGGATTGCGGGGCCGATATGTTGATGATGCAGGCGCCCGGACGCTTGAGGTAGGGGTAAGCCCCCTTCATCACGTGGATGGTTCCCATCAGGTCAATGTCGATCACGGTCTTGAACGCATTGACGGACATGTCCGCGGCCAAAGCCGGAAAGTTACCCGCGGCGCCCGAAACAAGGATGTCAATATCACCGAATGCATCGTGAAACTGCTTCAGACCCTCCGCCACAGCATCGGGGTCGCGCACGTCGAATGCTACACCGATTACTTCGGCTGCGCCTGCAGCGCTGAGTGCCGCGACAGTGTCGTCGACCTTCTCCTGAGAGCGGCTTGCGACGGCCACTCTGGCACCCGAGGCCGCAAAGGCCTCGGCAATGCCGCGGTTGATGCCACTGGTGCCGCCGATCACGATTACGGCCTTGCCCGCAAACTCGTCTGAAAAATTCATGTAGGCCTCCCTGAAGCGGGAGCCCTACTCTCCGTAGGGCACCCAGATGTTCTTGATTTCGGTCGCAGCCTGAAGGAAGCGTTTGCTGTGGTCCACGCCCCAGTCAAAGGACGTTGCGTTATTGACCCAGGTGCGTTTCAGGTTTCCGGCCGAGACAACCTCGATCTCTTTTGACAGATCGGTGGACGAGAACGACCAGACCGCATCGACATTCAGGTGCGAAGCCAGCGGTTTCGCCAGTTCCGCGTGGCTGCCGGTCAGGATGTTTACCACGCCCGCAGGAACGTCCGAGGTTTCGAGAATCTGGTAGAAGTCGGTCGCCGCCAGTGGGTAAGGCTCGGATGCTGCCAGAACCACCCGGTTGCCCATCGCGATTGCCGGAGCCATGGCCGAGACCAGACCCAGCAGAGGTGCCTCATCCGCGCAAAGTGCGCCGATTACACCCACTGGTTCCTTCATGGCGATGGCGACACCTCGGATCGGCACGCCATGCACCTGACCGTCATATTTGTCGGCCCAGGCGGCGGCGGTGAACAGGCGCTGGATCGAGGCTTCGACCTCTTTCGCGCCGTCCTTCTTGCCGGTCATGGCGTCGATGCGTGTGGCAAATTCATCGGCGCGGGCCGAGAGGTTTTCGCCGATGTAATAAAGGATCTGCGCCCGCAAGTGGCCGGTGGTCTTGGACCAGCCCTTGGCCCCCGCCGCAGCCTCAACCGCGTTGCGGACATCCTTGCGATTGGCAAGACCCACATGACCCAGCAGGCCGGATTTGCCCCAGACAGGTTTCGAGTAACCGCCATCAGGCCGCGCCTGCTTGCCGCCGACATACATCTTGGCGGTGCGGTCAATCGGGTCGATCGGTGCACCTTCGCCGGTGGCCGCTTCGACCTTTGACAGCGGCTTGGCCTTACCCTTGGGCTTGGTGTAGGCCGTCAGCCCTTCCCAGCCACCTTCACGGCCAAAGCCGCTTTCTCGCACGCCGCCGAATCCGGCAGCGGCGTCGAACAGGTTGGTGGCGTTCACCCAGACCACGCCCGCAACCAGCTTGGGCGCGATATCCAGCGCGAGGTTCACGTTTTCGGTCCAGACAGTCGCGGCCAGCCCGTAACGGGTGTTGTTAGCCAGCTCCACCGCCTCTTCAGGGGTGCGGAACGTGGACGAAACAAGTACCGGGCCAAAAATCTCTTCCTGCATCAACGGGTCCGAGGTCTCGAGGCCCGATATCAGGGTCGGCGGGTAATAGCAGCCATTTACGGGCAGTTCGCACGCCGCCTGATGCACGTGGCCGACCGTGTTGCTTTCGACCATACCCTTGATGGTCTGCAACTGGACCGGGTCCACAACTGCACCCACGTCGATGCATTTATCCAGCGGGTCTCCCACACGCAGCTTATCCATCCGCGCGCGCAGTTTTTCGTGGAACCGGTCGGCAATGCCTTCCTGAACCAGCAGGCGGGAGCCCGCACAGCAGACCTGACCCTGATTGAACCAGATCGCATCGACCAGACCTTCGATAGCTGAATCAATATCGGCGTCGTCAAAGACGATGTAGGCAGACTTGCCACCCAACTCCAGCGTCAGCTCTTTGCCCGAGCCAGCGGTTGCCTCGCGGATACGGCGGCCCACAATGGTCGAGCCGGTAAAGGCGATCTTGTCCACGTCCGAGGCTACGATCATCTCACCCACCGCACCGTCGCCAGTTACGATGTTGACCACGCCCTTGGGCAACCCGGCCTGCGAACAGATATCGGCAAACAGCAATGCGGTCAGCGAGGTGTACTCGGCCGGTTTCAGAACCACCGTGTTCCCCATCGCGATCGCCGGGGCAATCTTCCACGCCAGCATCAGCAGCGGGAAATTCCATGGCACGATCTGACCACAGACACCCAGTGCCTCAGCATCGGGCATTTCGCTTTCCATCAGTTGGGCCATGCCTGCGTGGTAATAGAAATGCCGCTGCACCAGGGGGATATCGATGTCGCGCGATTCCCGGATCGGTTTGCCGTTGTCGAGGCTTTCCAGCACTGCAAACAGCCGCGAGTGCTTCTGCAAGAGGCGCGCGATTGCATAAAGATACCGCGCGCGACCTGCGCCGCCCAGTTTTTCCCACTTCGGCTGGGCCTTGCGAGCTGCTGCAACGGCGGCATCCACATCGGCTTGCTTCGCCTGTGTCAGCTTAGCCAACACCTCTCCGGTCGCCGGATTGCGGCTGTCGAACCCTTTGCCGGGCTTGGTGAAGCTGCCGTCGATGTAATGGCCGAACTTATCGCCCTGATCGACCAACCAGGCCAGCGCCTCGGCGGCGCTTTCGGGGGCGGGGCCGTAATCCATGGTCTCAAAAATCTCTTTGACTGTCATTGTTCTTGTCCTCAGCCCATGGAGTGACGATAGCCAGCCGAGTAAGACCCGGTGACATAGTGTTCCAACTGTCGTTCGATATCGCCCAACAGTGACGACGCGCCAAAGCGGAACAGGTCCGGTTCCAGCCAGCGGTCGCCCAGTTCGTCCTTGATCAGCGACAGGTAGACAAGCGCGTCCTTGGCCTTGGAGATCCCACCCGCTGGCTTGTAGCCAACCCGATATCCGGTGCGATCATAGAAGTCGCGGATCGCCCTGATCATCACCAGTGACACTGGCAAAGTGGCGTTGACGCTTTCCTTGCCAGTCGAGGTCTTGATGAAATCGGCGCCCGCCATCATGCAGACCAGAGAGGCGCGCGCGACGTTGCGCAGGCTGCCCAGTTCCCCGGTGGCAAGGATGGCTTTGACATGTGCATCACCGCAGGCGACGCGGAACGCCTTCATCTCATCGTACAGGGCCTGCCAGTCGCCCGACAGCACATGGCGGCGCGAGATCACGATGTCGATTTCCTCGGCCCCGGCCTTTACGCTTTCCTCGATCTCGGCCACGCGCAGGTGAAATGGCGACAGGCCCGCCGGAAATCCGGTGGATACCGCGGCGACCGGAATACCGGTGCCCTTCAGCGCCTCGACGGCTGTTTCGATCATGTCGTGATAGACGCAGACGGCCCCGGTGGTGATCGGTGGCATGTCCAACGCCTGCAGAACCGACGACGCAACCGGTTGGCGCGCTTTGGCGCACAGGCGGCGTACGCGTCCCACCGTGTCATCGCCCGACAGGGTGGTCAGGTCGATCATGGTGATCGCCTTTAGCAGCCACGCCGCCTGATAATCTTTTTTCACTGACCGCCGACCGGGCAGGGTCGCTGCGCGGCGCTCGATCGCCGAGGTGTTGGCCTGCACGGCGCGCACCCAGTCCAGATCAAGGGCCATTCCGGGGTTTCTGGGCTCGGTCACTTGCGGCAGATGCGCGGTGCGTTCAAGGCTCTGCGTTTCCATCATCGCTTCCTTTGGGAGGTTTGCGCCAAAATCGCACGTGAGACACAGGAATGGAAGGTGCACCCGTTCCCAATGTGGGAAAATTTTGACCATTTGGACAAATTGAGCGTTTTTTTGCGAATAATTCGCAATAGCGTTGACTTAGTTGCGAATGGTTCGCATATTCATTCTCAAGAGATACCGAAAAGGGGTCGGAAATGATTCGTCGCAGCTTTATTGCAGCGCTTGCTTTTGCGGCTGCATTGCCACTGACGGCTTGGGCCGAGGCACCACTGAAAGTGGTCGCGACCACGGGCATGATCGCCGACGCCGCGCGTCAGGTCGGGGGTGATCAGGTCGAGGTCAAGGGCTTGATGGGGCCGGGCGTCGACCCGCATGCCTATCGCCAGACCCGCACCGATATCGTGGCGATGACCCGCGCCGATCTGGTTCTGTGGCATGGCCTGTATCTTGAGGCGCAGATGGAAGAGTTCTTTCACGACCTGGGGCGGAAGCGGAACGTTGTTGCGGTGGCCGAGGGCGTCGACAAATCCAAACTGCGCGCCCACGATGATTATGCAGACAAATACGATCCGCATGTATGGATGAGCCCGGTTTTGTGGCGTGATGTAGTTGTCGAAGTGCAAAAGGCCCTGACCGAGGCGCGGCCTGAGGCTGCGGATGCCTTCGCTGCCAATGCTGAACGGCATCTGGCCGATATCGACCGTCTGGTGGAATATGCAAATAGCGTATTGTCCGAGGTTCCCGAAGAAAACCGCGTTCTGGTTACGGCCCATGATGCCTTTGGGTATTTCGGGCAGGATTTCGGCTTCGAGGTGCTGGGTATTCAGGGAATATCAACACAGTCCGAGGCCGGGCTGAATCGCATCGGAGCTCTGGTCGACACTTTGGTTGATCGCAAGCTGACTGCGGTATTTGTGGAAAGCTCGGTCTCTGACCGCTCGATGCGGGCTCTGATCGAAGGCGCAGCTTCCAGAGGGCACAAGGTCGGTGTCGGTGGCGAATTGTTCTCGGACGCGATGGGTGAGCCGGGCACGTATGAAGGCACCTATCTTGGCATGCTGGATCACAATTTCACCGTGATTGCGGGTGCTCTAGGGGCCGACGTTCCTGCGCGGGGCATGGACAGCAAGCTTTCGGCGGGGTTTTGAGGAATGATTGAGCTTGCGGCCAGCGAAGGTACTGTCCTTTCCAAGGACGAACCGGGACACAGCCCGCTGTGTATTCGGGGGCTGACGGTGTCATATGGTCAAAAGCCTGCCGTGTTCTCGGTGGATATGACCGTACAGCCGGGGGCGATGACGGCGATCATCGGGCCGAACGGGGCTGGTAAATCCACAATGCTCAAGGCGGCGCTGGGGATCGTCAAACCGCTTTCGGGTCAGATCACAGTGTTTGGCAAGCCGCTGGATGAACAGCGACGTCAGATTGCCTATGTGCCACAGCGGGCAAGCGTTGACTGGGATTTCCCGACGCGCGTTCTGGATGTGGTCCTTATGGGGC
Organism: Ruegeria sp. CF5; assembly: GCF_056537325.1. Classification (NCBI taxonomy): domain Bacteria; kingdom Pseudomonadati; phylum Pseudomonadota; class Alphaproteobacteria; order Rhodobacterales; family Roseobacteraceae; genus Ruegeria; species Ruegeria sp. CF5. The sequence continues at coordinate 125,141 of NZ_JBQFRI010000010.1, forward strand.
TCAATCATGAATTGGGTTTGTTGGGGCGGGTTCGTGCGCGCCACGTGGCCAAGGCGATGGATTGCCTCAATCGGGTCGGCATGCACGATTTCGCGGGTCGGCAGATCGGACAATTGTCGGGCGGACAGCAACAGCGGGTCTTTCTGGCACGGGCGTTGGCGCAGGACGCCGATCTCTATCTTCTGGACGAGCCGTTTGCGGGTGTGGACGCGGCAACGGAAAAGGCGATCATCGCGGTTCTGAAATCGTTGAAACAGGCCGGCAAAACCGTCGTGGTGGTTCACCATGACCTTGCCACCGTGACCGACTATTTCGACCATGTATTTCTGATCAACACGCGTAAAGTTGCCGAAGGCGCGGTCGCCGATGCCTTTACAGCCGAAACTTTGCAAGCTGCTTATGGAGGGCGGTTGGCGACAGCGCAGATCGATCAGATTTCACGCGCCTTGGGATAATTCATGCTTTGGGATGCTCTGACTCTTCAGCTTGGCTATAACGCCACGCTGGTTGCCATTGGTGCGACATTGCTGGGTGTTTCTGCTGGCGTGACGGGCACATTTCTGTTCCTGCGCAAGCGCGCTTTGGTCAGCGATGCGATCAGCCATGCGACCTTACCAGGGGTTTGTATCGCCTTCATGGCCATGGTTGCCTTGGGCGCAGACGGGCGCAACCTGATCGGATTGCTCGCCGGGTCGGCCATCTCGGCCTGGGTAGGCCTGTTATGCATGAACTGGCTGACCAACCGCACGCGGCTGGCCGAAGATGCCGCCATCGGTGCGGTTCTGTCTGTATTCTTCGGGTTTGGTGTTGTCCTTCTGACAATTATCCAGACCATGGGGTCTGGTCGTCAGGCAGGGCTGGAGGGTTTCCTGCTGGGATCGACCGCAGGGATGCTATGGGCGGATGCGCTGATCATCGCGTTTGGCGGGGCGGCAACACTGGCGCTGGTCATGATCATTCGCCGCCCGATGATGCTGGTGGCGTTTGACCCGGAATACGCAGCGGCCCGCGGGCTGCCGGTCGGGCGCATCGATCTGGCCATGATGGGGCTTGTCATGGCGGTCACTGTCGTGGGTCTCAAGATCGTAGGGCTGATCCTGATCGTCGCCTTGCTGATCATTCCACCCGTGACGGCCCGGTTCTGGTCCGAGAGGTCGGATCGCGTGGTCTTGCTTAGTGGTCTTGCCGGTGGGCTGGCCGGGTATCTTGGTGCGGCGCTGTCGGCTTCGGCTCCGAATCTGCCAACGGGTCCGATCATCGTCCTTGTCAGCTTTGCCTTTTTCGCTCTGTCGTTGTTCTTTGCACCGGTGCGAGGGGTATTGGCCGCAGTCTTGCGCCACCTGCGATTCCAGCGCCGCGTCCACATGAGGCAGGGGCTTTTGGCATTGGCGCAAGGTCAGCAGATTTATGAACCACTGACCCTTCGCCTGCTGCGCCGCGCCGGTCTGGTGCGTGCCGATGGGGTTGTGACCGAGGCGGGCAAGGCACGCGCGGCCAAGGCTCTGCGCGACGAAAATCGCTGGGAAATCGTTCGCGCTGATCAGGCGCACGAAGCGGCAGCGGCGCTTTACGACGGGCTTCGCGATATCGAAACGGTGCTGACCCGTGATCAGATCGATGAAATCGACCGCCGGATCGGTGGCCCACAAGAGGTTCGGCCATGAGCGGTGAAGAATTTGTACCCCTTTCACTGACACCGCTTCTGATTGGCGTCTTCGCAGCCATCGCCTGCGCTTTGCCGGGGAATTTTCTGGTCTTGCGCAAACAGGCCCTGATCGGGGATGCCATCAGCCACGTGGTGCTGCCCGGCATCGTGGTCGCGTTTCTGCTGACCGGTGCCATTTCCACTTGGCCGATGATGCTGGGCGCTGCCGGGGCGGCCGTTCTGGCGGTCGTCCTGATCGAGGCGGTGCGCCGTCTGGGTCAGATCGAGCCAGGCGCCGCGATGGGTGTGGTGTTCACCACGATGTTCGCTGCAGGCGTTCTGCTGTTGGAGCAGACCGACACATCGACCGTGCATCTGGATGTAGAACACGCGCTTTACGGCAATCTTGAAAGCCTGATCTGGCTGGATGCAACCGGCTGGTCTTCACTGCTTGATCCCGAGGCACTGGCCGGTTTGCCAGCAGAATTGCCCCGAATGGCACTGGCGCTTGTGGGTGTCAGTCTTTTCACCTGGCTGTTCTGGCGCCCGCTCAAGATTTCCACCTTTGACGAGGGGTTCGCCCGCACGATCGGCATCCGGACCAATCTGCTGGGTATGGCACTGGTCGTGACCGCAGCAGTTGCGGCAGTTGCCGCCTTTGACGCTGTGGGTTCGATCATCGTTATTGCGATGTTCATTTGCCCACCGGCAGCTGCCCGGATGATGACCAATCGTCTGGAGGCACAGATAATCTGGAGTATCGGTCTCGCCGTTGCCTCTGCCGTTTCCGGATATGTGCTGGCCGGGTACGGTCCGATCTGGCTGGGTGGCGCCGAGGCCGTCAGCGCAGCCGGTATGATCGCAACCATGTCGGGCCTGATACTCGCATTGGCGGCAATTTTCGGGCCATGCCGGACCCGCGCAGGGGCGCCAATTCAGTCTTGACTTGGCGCTTTCCTGCCAGTGTCTTTTGCGGCACATCGGCTGAACATCGCTCAAATTACACATCGCTTGCGCTCTGGCTGATTTGGAAACACGTCTATGCTACGTGTTGCGGCATAACCAATTGGATGACCACCACTCACCAACGTTCGTCCGGCCAGTCCAGCACGCGGATACCAACCGATCAGGTTGGCCCACGGGATTAGCCGGACGAAACGATTCTAGTGCATCTTTCTGACCTGTTCATGCCAATCAAACCGGTGGCAGAATCGTAGCTGGCCATGCTAGGTATTGAGGTATGGCGCAGGCAAACCCCAATATCCGCGAAGATCGTCCGGTCATTCGCCAACTCGACGAGACCGCGATCAACCGCATTGCAGCGGGTGAAGTGGTTGAACGCCCGGCTTCTGCCGTCAAGGAGCTGGTAGAAAACGCCATCGATGCCGGAGCGTCCCGAATTTCCATAGACATTTCCGGCGGTGGCAAGACGCTTATTCGTGTCACTGACGACGGCTGCGGCATCGCGCCTGACGACTTGCCGCTGGCGCTTGCCCGTCATGCGACGTCAAAGATCGACGGGTCGGATTTGTTGAACATCCATACATTCGGGTTCCGGGGTGAGGCGCTGCCCTCGCTTGGCGCAGTGGGGCGTTTGACGATCACAAGCCGTGTCCCCGGAGGTGAGGCGGCAATGATCCACGTCTCCGGTGGTAAAATCGAACCGGTGAAACCCGCAGCTCTGCGGGCGGGTACGATTGTCGAACTGCGCGATCTGTTCTTTGCCACGCCGGCGCGGCTCAAGTTCATGCGAACGGACCGGGCCGAGTCACAGGCCATAACCGATACCGTCAAGAGACTGGCAATGTCGGAACCGTCGATCACGTTCACCCTGCGCGATGTTTCGGGCGGGGGTGAGGGACGGGTGGTATTCCGTGCTGACAGGGAAAACGGAGACCTGTTTGACGCGCTTCACGCCCGACTGGCGCGGATACTTGGCCGAGAGTTCGCCGAGAATGCCCTGAGGATCGATGCCACGCGGGAAGACGTTCGGCTTTTCGGGTATGCGGCGCTTCCGACCTATTCGCGGGGCGCGGCTGTTGCGCAGTACCTGTTTGTCAACGGGCGGCCCGTGCGGGACAAGATGTTGACCGGGGCGTTGCGGGCGGCCTATTTCGACTTCCTCAGCCGTGACCGGCACCCGGCGGCGGCCCTGTTTATCGACTGCGATCCCATGCTGGTCGATGTGAATGTGCACCCGGCAAAATCCGAGGTGCGGTTTCGCGACCCGGGTGTCGCACGAGGCCTGATCGTTTCTGCCTTGCGGCACGCATTGGTGGATGCGGGCCATCGTGCGTCTACCACGGTTGCTGGGGCGACACTGGGGGCGATGCGACCTGAGCCGGACAAAGCCGAACCCGCACGTGTGTATCAGATGGACCGCCCGTCGCAGGCGGCGCGTCGGGCAGCGTTTCAGGCACAGTCCCCGGGTTTTGCCGAAATCGCGCGGGACTATAGCGGCAGTGTTGTTGAACCCGAGGTGCGGCAAGAGCCCGAGGTGCAAGATTCTCCTCAGCCTGCCGAGCACCTGCCGCTTGGCGCGGCCCGTGGGCAGGTGCATGAAAATTACATCATTGCGCAAACCGCGGATGGCATGGTGATCGTTGATCAGCACGCGGCGCATGAGCGGCTGGTCTATGAAAAGCTCAAACGCCAGATGGCGGATAACGGCGTTGCGGCACAGGCGCTTCTGATCCCCGAGATTGTGGAGCTGTCAGAGGGTGACTGCGCGCGCCTGATGGAAGTTGCCAGCGATTTGACCGGTCTGGGCCTGACCATCGAGCCGTTTGGGGGCGGTGCGGTAGCGGTGCGTGAAACCCCGGCAATTCTGGGCGAAGTTGATGCGGCTGCGATGATTCACGACATTCTGGACGAATTGTCTGATCAGGGTGAAAGCCAGACTGTGCAGGCCCGCATCGAAGCGATCCTCAGTCGGGTGGCCTGCCATGGCTCGGTCAGATCAGGACGCCGGATGCGCGCCGAAGAGATGAACGCCTTGCTGCGCGAGATGGAGGCGACGCCTCACTCCGGGCAGTGTAACCACGGGCGGCCGACATATGTGGAACTGAAGTTGAGCGATATCGAGCGGCTGTTCGGGCGCAGTTGATCCCGCGGTGCCCAAGGGGTATACGGAAAGAAACAAAACAAGAACACGTGGATTGAGATGATTGAGATTGCAGGCACACAATATTTTCTGAGCGATCCGATCGTTCTGGCTGGTCTGGTCGGGGCGGGACTGATGATTTTGGTGTTGTTCCTGCTGTTTCTGTCGTTGCGCGCGGCAAACCGGTCCGCGCGGATGGCAGCGCCGCTGTCGCAGCAACTCGCCCATCTGGGTCAGCATGTTCAGCAATTGGGGCAGGGGCAAGAGCAGCTGCGCGGCGGTTTGCAACATGTCTCGGACACTCAGGCCAACGCGCAGGTACAGGTAATCCAGACGGTCGAGGCGCGCCTGTCCTCAGTACAGCAGCAGATGAACGACCGGCTTGCCGACAATGCGATGAAATCCGCCCGCGCTCTGGCCGAGATGCAGGAACGGATGAAGGAAACCCTGCATGGGTCGTCGAAACAGACCGCGACTTCGTTGACGCAACTGCAGGAGCGGCTGGCAACCATCGACAAGGCGCAGGACAACATTACCAAATTGTCGGGTGATGTTCTGTCGCTGCAGGATATCTTGTCGAACAAGCAGACGCGCGGCGCGTTTGGCGAAATTCAGTTGAACGACATCGTGTCCAAGGCGCTGCCATCTGACAGCTATTCGCTGCAGGCGACGTTGTCGAACGGCAAGCGGGCGGATTGTCTGATCCACCTGCCAAACCCTCCGGGTCCAATCGTGATCGACAGCAAGTTTCCACTGGAGGCGTATGAGGCCCTGATCGGCGCCACGAATGACATGGAGCTGAAATCAGCGGTCCAGATGTTCCGCAGTACTGTGCGCAAGCACATCACCGACATTTCCGAGAAATATATCCTTGATGGTGAAACCGCTGATGGGGCGTTGCTGTTTCTGCCGTCCGAAGCGGTCTATGCCGAATTGCATGCGAAGTTCCCCGAACTGGTGCAGGAGAGTTTTGCCAAACGCGTCTGGATCGTATCCCCGACCACCTGCATGGCGACGCTGAACACCATGCGTGCGATCCTGAAAGACGCGCGGATGCGCGAGCAGGCCGGGGCAATTCGCAAGGAACTGGGCCTGCTGCACAAGGACGTCGAACGTCTGGGGGATCGGGTGGCCAATCTGGACCGTCACTTTGGTCAGGCAGCCAAGGATATCTCGGAGATCAAGATCAGCGCTGAAAAGGCAGGCCGCAGGGCGCAGAGGCTGGACAATTTTGACTTCGAGGAACTGGCCCCGGACGAGGCCGCAAATGTGGTCCCGTTGAGCAAGACCTAGCAGCGCATTCAGATCCGAAGGAAAGGTTGCACCAGCCGCGGTATCAGGCTGTTGAACTTCAACGGCGCGTCGGTGACTGCAAGGCAGATGCAATCTTCTGAAATGTCGGCCACCGGCGTGTGCTCCAATTCCTGATCGGCGATTTCCACGTCGCCACGGGCGAAATGATCAACCTCATCTGAAAAAGCACCCTGCAGGACCATCGTCAACTCGATGCCGCGATGGCCATGATCCGGCACCGCAGCCCCGGCAGGGATGAACAAAAGCCGGGCCGAGGCATCTTTCGACGTTGGCAAAATGGATTGCTTTACGCCCATGCCAATTGATTTCCAGCGGATATCGCCGACTCTGCCGCCCACGTAATCCTGAAGTGGGGCAGGCAACACGTCACAAGTTGCCTGGGTTGGCTTTGGCTGTGGCGGACCTTTGTCAATCAGCGCCAGAGTGGCGGCAAGCGCATCGTTGCTCAGGCTTTCTGTGGCGTTCTGTTCTTCCAGCACGCAGCCTCCGACGGCATCAAAGCTTTCAACACGGGCGCGGCAATGGTCACACAGGGATACATGCGTCGCCACCATCAGGTTGAACGCTTCGGGCAAGGCGCCGGCTGCATAGGCCATCAGTAAATCGTCTGTAAGGTGGTGTTTGATATTTTCGTTCATCATCTTGTACTCAACTCATCGCGTGGCGCAGGCGATCCAGCGCCAACCTGATCCGGGATTTGATCGTGCCCAGCGGCAAACCCGTCTGGGCGGCAATTTCGCGATGGCTCAGATCGCCGAAATAGGCCTTTTCGATCAGCTCCCTTTGTGCGTCCGGCAGGCCCTTCATGGCACTGCGCAACTGCACGGTTTCCTGTTGCAGCGATATCACTGCTTCCTGTTCCGGTTCAGCCTCGGGCCCCCAGTACAAATCCTCGGGTTCGGGGCGGCGTTGTTTTCGCAACGCGTCAATTCTTTTGTTGCGCGCGATGGTAAAGACCCATGTGGCCACAGACGCGCGCGCGGGATCAAAAAGATGGGCCTTGTGCCACAAGGTTGCCATAACCTCCTGCGCGCACTCTTCGGCCAGTGCCGCATCTGATCCCGAGCGGATCAGAAACGCTTTGACCCGCGGGGCGAAATGGCGAAACAGCTCAGCAAAGGCCGCCTTGTCCTGCGCGTCTCGAATGCGCAGAACATGAACCACCCATTCGCCTTGCGTGTCCTTATTGTTACTTCTTTTGTTCACCAAAGCCTTGCCGGTCTGTTTCGGTCTGTGTTCACATCGAAAACACCCGGCCTCAACTTCGGCCGGCTGGATCTCATCTGCGGGGTCCATCTCGGTAAACATAAACCTAATACGCACGATCTCCCAAACCGGATCAGTTAGTTCGGTAAAAAAAGTCATCCGGATTTCATTCATCTGCGTAATTGTTGGTAAAGATAGTCGGAGAACGGAATGACATTTGACCAGATGTCCGGGGCGCCACGAAGAATCGCAGTCATTGGCGGCGGTATTTCCGGGATGGGTGCTGCAAACCTCTTGGCGGACACCAATCAGGTGACCCTGTTTGAAGCCGCGCCAAGACTTGGTGGCCATGCCCGCACCAAAGTGGCGGGAAAACGGGGCGATCAGCCCGTTGATACCGGGTTTATCGTGTTCAACAAGGCGACTTACCCAAATCTTGTTCGGTTGTTCGATCGCCTGGACGTTCCGATTGTCGAAAGCAATATGAGCTTTGGTGTCTCCGCGCGGGGCGGGGCCGTGGAATATTCACTGTCCAGCGCGAATGCCCTGTTCGCGCAGCGCCGCAATCTGGTCCAGCCGCGATTTTTACGTATGTTGCGGGATTTGTTTCTGTTCAACAGCCGAGCCGTCGATTTCATTGACGACCGATCAATAACAGTACGCGAACTGCTGGAGCATCTGGGAACCGGAGAGTGGTTTCGCTCATATTACCTGGAGCCGTTTTCAGGTGCGATCTGGTCAACCCCCAAGGAGAAAATCCTGGATTTCCCCGCACATGCGATGATCAGGTTTTTCGACAATCATCTATTGCTGGAGGCCCGTCAGGATCATCAGTGGTACACGGTGAAGGGCGGTTCGATCGAGTATGTGAGGCGCATGGAAACCGTGTTGCGGGAAAAGCAGGTCGATCTTCGGCTGGGGGCGGCAATCGACGGCGTCCGCAGGATGGCCGACGGACCTCAGGTGAAGGCGCAAGGGGGCGAGTGGGAGCGGTTCGACCTGATCGTATTTGCAACGCATTCCGATGACACGCTTTCGCTTCTTTCTGATCCGACGCCTCAGGAAAGCGCGGCCCTTGGCGCAATCCGATATCAGCCCAATGATGTGGTTTTGCATGCGGATCCGTCCGTGATGCCGCGCCGTCGCAGATGTTGGGCCAGTTGGGTGCATACCGAGGATGCCCACCCCGATTCCACCCGCGTCGATATCACCTACTGGATGAACTCGCTGCAACCGATCCCGGATGACGATCCGATGTTCGTAACCCTCAACTCGCGCCGCCGCATTCGGGAAGACCTGATTTACGACGAGGCCGTGTTCCGCCATCCGGTTTTTGATCTTGCGGCCCTGAATGCGCAGGACGAGATCAGGCAGTTCAATGGGGCGAATTCAACGTGGTTTTGCGGTGCGTGGATGCGGCACGGTTTTCACGAGGACGGGTTGGCCAGCGCGGTTGATGTTGCCGAAGGGATCAATCGCTCCGACGCGGCACGGATGGCAGCGGAATGAGCAGTGTCGATCATATCGCTGCCCATACCTATCACGGGCGGAAGGGGACGATTGAAAACGGATTTCGCTATTCGGTGGATTACGTATTGCTTGACCCCGAGCTTGACCAAAGCACGCCTATGTTGTTCTCGCGCAATCGGGTAAATCTGACCGGCGTCCGCGATCGTGACCATGGTGGCCCGCCCGGAATGGGGCGCGGGGCCATGTGGGTACGCGACAGGTTTGCAGAATTTCAGTTGCCACAGCCTAAGCGGTTGTCGTTGCTGACCCAGCCGCGTGTTCTGGGCCATGTTTTCAATCCCGTCAGCTTCTGGTTCTGCTTTGATGAGGCAGGCACGTTCTATGCGGTGGTGGTTGAGGTCACGAACACGTACGGCACCCGCCACAGCTATGTCTGCCACAAACCTGACCTGTCCCGGATTGCGCCTTCGGATCGACTGACCGCGCAGAAGCAGTTGCACGTATCCCCGTTTCAGCCGCGGACGGGTGGATATACGTTCCGTTTTGACTACCGGGAGGATCGCGTTGGTGTTTGGATCGACTACGGGCGCGATAAGGGCGGATTAATTGCCACTCTCGCTGGGCGTCGTCGTCCACTGACCAACAAAACGATCCTATGGTCTATGCTGAGACGCCCCTTGGGCGCACGCCGCGTTTTGGGGTTGATCCATTGGCAGGCGTTCAGACTGTGGCTGAAGGGTGCTGGTTTCCGGCGGCCACCAGTCCCGCGCAAACCGGATGTGAGCCGGGGATGACCCCGATCGGGATCGGGTTGCACCACTTGCCGGTAACTCTGCGAACGATCACCGTTTGTTTGCGTAAGATCAAAGACGGGCGCTGCCCGGGATGATTGTGATAAGCTCGAACAGCGGACAGAGGAGTTTGGAGAATGCTGGAAATCTCGGCAAGAAAGGTTGCTCAGGTCGCCATGATGGGGCGCGAACTGGACCGGGCCGAAGGCGAATTGCGCGCATTCGTAGATCGCATGAGCGAGGATGAGCAGGCTGAATTGGTTGCGATCATGTGGATTGGTCGCGAAAGCTTTTTCGCCGAAGATCTGGCCGAGGCCATCGCCACGGCGAGGTCCGAGGCCTCGACCCCCTGCGCCGACTATCTGATCGGAACACCACACCTGTCGGACCATCTGGAAAACGGGTTGGATGCACTGGGTATATCAGCCGAGGATGTCGAAAACGATCTGATGTAATCAGATCACCCAAACAGATTGCACGGATTATTCCGATGGACAGCTGTAAGCCAAAGTGCGAACCCTGCGAGAGTTCTTACTTCTGGTTGTTTTCATGGGCTCAAATCAACTTTCAGGCGGCGATACCCAAATTAGATTTCTGACCCGAGCGGTGGCCGTTCTTGTGGCCGCCGCCTCGTTGGGCTGGGTGTATTTGCAGCAGCAGCGCACCGCAGAATTTTATGCCGTGTTTGATATCTGCAAAATCCCCGGCCCCGACTCGCATGCGGCCATCGCGGCCTGCGATGATGTCATTGCACAATGGCCTCTCAACGATGAAGATCTGGCTTTGATGTATCGAAACCGAAGCCGGGCCTATATTGCGCTCAAAGACTGGCCGAACGCATTGAGGGACGCCGAAGCCGGCACCCGGATTGACCCCGCGGGTCATGCATCCTGGTCGTTGAAGGGTTTTGTTCTGGCAAATCTGAAAGACTACACCGCTGCTCTGGAAGCCACGGACCGCGCGTTGGAAGCGTCGCCGAAAGATGACTACGCCCAGAAACAAAAGGCAAAGTTGCTTCGGATCATGAAACGGTTTGATGAGATGGCCGTGTACATGAGCGATCTTGCTGCAATCCAGCCCGAGAAACTTTGGGTTTTGAAATACTTGGGGTTTGCCCAACTTCAAATCAAAGAGAACCGTTTGGCGGCACTGACATATCGCAAGTTGCTCAGGCGCAAACCAAAGGATACGTATTTTCGCGAGATGTTTCTGTTGGCATGCAGGTATGCCGGACCGGAATGTCCGCCCCTTTTTCCTGAAAAGCGCGCAAGCTACCCGCAACTAAGCTGCGGCGATGCAATTGACGAGTGGGGCGGGCAGCATTCGAGAGCTGTTGACACAGAGTTGTCTGCTACAGGAATTGCAACGCTAAGAGAGTATTTCGAAGAGGCCGGTCTGCGCGCCAAAGTCATTTTCCGCGCGTACTATTTCGCCACGGCGGCTGGTTTTGAACAAGGCGATCCCCAAGCTTATGCACAAACTCTGATTTTGGAAGACCGGATATTCAACTGTGCTCTGGGTGGTGAATTCCATTTTCTGGACGGACAGTCAGAATCCGAGGAAAGTAGATTCCAAAAGGAACACCTGTTTGGCCCTGAATTGCGTCGAAATTTGGTGGATCTGGCCTACACGCATGTGAACTGACGGCCCCTCCAAATTTGGTCTGTGAGGCGTCGTAACAGGCGGTGCTGCGACAGATGATCCACGATCTGCATATGCCTCGCCAGCTTGTCGACTTCGCCCATCCAACGGACACCAATTTCCGCTCAAAGACGCATGAACCTCCGCCGGGATCGTCGGTGCAGGCTTTGAGCGGTTTGATCCCAAATGCCGTCAAGCAACAGCCATAACTTCAGCTTATTTTACTAAACAAACTTTAATCTTCTGTTCCAACAAGGTTAACACGCCGACCCTTTATCTGAAATCAGAGCAACACAACGTTCAGAAATTGGATGGAGTTTCAAATGCAACACGCATCAGCAATCCAAAATCAGACCGGTGTTTTCGCAGGTTTGTATTCCGACTATGTCGAAGCCAATGTCGAACATTTTCGCCGCCGGATTTTTTCAAGAACCGTGCGCGAACTCGAAAATCTCAGCGATGAGCAATTGCAGGACATTGGCCTGCCGCGTGATCAGATAAAACGGCGTGCCTACGACAGTGTTTATCATCACCAGCCGCTTCGGCAGTAACGCAAGGTATCAGTTTTCAAGGAGGAACACGATGTTTGACGTGGACGGTTTCAAAGATTCCAATGCGTCTGCCAGCACTCTGTTGCTGTTTGATCAGGCAATGAAAATTCAGGCGATCAAAGGGGAAATAGTTGGTGCGGCGCACGAACTGAATCGCCTGTCGGATAGCGAGCTCTCTGAACTTGGTATCAATCGAAGTGATATCGAGGATACGATTGCACGATACATCTGAACTCTGCAGTGAAAGCAATCGATGTCTGTCTGACAAGGGAAAGCGGATTGCTGAAGTTGCGATCCCAGAAGCCACTCCGAAAACGGCGGAGTGGCTTCCGTAAAATCAGGCGTCAGTTCAGCAGATTGCCCTGGCGGGTCATTCAGGGTCGGGCAACTGACCCTTTTACGCCAGATGATCCACAACCTGCAGATGCTGCGCCAGCTTGTCGATCTCTCCCATCCAGCCCGAAACCAGTTTGGGATCGCTCGGCGCTGCATGAACGCCCGCCGGAATGGCACGGTTCAGAACCGCCTCAACCGCCAGTGAAACCGGGATCGACACCAGACGCGCCATAGCGGTACCGCGTTCATCGCCCCAGGCATCCATGACATAGGTCTTGTGCCAGACCTCTTGCCCGTCTTTCTCGGCCTTCAGCCCGACGCATAGAACAACGCGATCCGGCTCGCCCTCGTCATAGGCGTTCTCGGCCCAGAACTGATCGGACATCTCCTTGAGCCGCGCATCGCCTTCGGGGCCCGAGAGTGTCTCGATTTCCTCGAACACATCCGACCACGCGTCGGCCCAGCCGTTCAGGCGCAGGGTGCCGCGGACAAACTCTTTGACCGGCCAATGGTCTTCGAAATGGTACTGGTCCTTGAACGGGATCGAGTCGCGGTTCGGATAAACCTCGAAACTTTCCGGTGTCGGCAGGGGCGCGATATAGCTGCTGATCGCATCCCATGGCCGCGCTACGTCCAGAGGCGCGTAATCGCGGATGGACCGCGATGGAGACCGGAGCGCTTTCAACACGCCCAGCGGCGACCAGCTGAACTTGTACCGGAACGGGTTGGGGTTCTTGGGAATGCCGCCGCAATACGAGATGAAGCTCAGATGGTTTTGGGCGTCAAACGCAGTTGAGGCACGGTAGTCGTCCACCAGTGCGTGGGCCATCAGGTGGTCGATGCCCGGGTCCAGGCCGACCTCGTTGACCAGCGCCACACCGGCCTCGCGTGCCTTGTCATCCAGCGCCCGCATTTCAGGCGCGATATAGGAAGAGGAAACGAAATTCGCCCCTTTCGAGATCGCAAGCTCGGCCAGCGGCACGTGCCAATCGCCCGGCAGCATCGACACGATAACGTCGCCCTTTTGCAGAACCCCGGCCAGAGCGTCGATATCGAAAGCGCGGATATCATTCGTCAGATCACCAACTTCTTCCTTTGCTTTCTCGACGGTCCGGTTCCAGACGATGACGGGCTGCCCGGCCTCGATAAGGCGTCGCAGTCCGGGAATGGCCGACAGGCCGGTACCACACCAGTGAATGGTCATCGGTCAGTTCCTTCTTCCATATGAGTTTTGAATGTCTCTTTGGCCCGCTCCCAGACTCCACTGTCGATCTCGGTCAGTCGCAGCAGCGAAGGCAGCAGCTGTGCGGCATAATCCTCGGAGCTTTCGACCGGCAGCATGGACGGCAGGTTGTCGATGGCGATGACGTCGAGCACCGGGTCGGTGGCGACGCGCAGGGCCGGTTTTTCCCAAGAGGTAGCCCGGTCATAGACGGGTATCGGATTGTAGTCGCTGTCCGGATCGCAGGCCACGTCACCGATCGCGGTCAGTTTCCGGGGTGCGTTCAGCGCCTCGCGCGGGACGAAAACGGGCGTTCCCGGGCGGGCAAAGATGCAGTTCAGGAATACATCGTGTTCAAGAATTTCGGGGAAGGGTCCGCCATTTGCGGTTTCGTCCATGTCCCATTTGGTGACCTCGACGCCCATGACCTCGCACAGATCCGCCGCACCTGTTCCGACACGGCCAAGGGCACCGATGACGATGGCGCGGGGGCGCGGTCCTGCGACGTCAAGCTCGGCCGACAGTTCAGCGTTGAGCGTATCCTTGCTGGGGTAAACACCGACTGGAGGGCACTGCTCCCCCCTTTGCTGCGCCGCCCATGTCTTGAGTGTGACTGCAGCGCCTGCATACCCGGCCCAATATCCAAAGGCGGCCACGCGGCGGCCGGTTGTATCAACCAGATACTCAAGGTCATACAATGTGCCGCTACCGGTTCTGAACCGCTCGAGCAAGGCGCGGCCTGAGTGCTGACCCTTGAAGGCGTGCCCGAACATGATGTGGCTGTGCGGCAGCGGGGTGCCATCCTCGGGTAGTTCCTTGAGGCCGAATATGATGGCGTTCAGCGGGGCCTGTGGCCAGCTGTTCTCGGCCGCAATTTCGCAACCCGCATTGGCATATCCTTCAATCGGAATTGCGCGGGATGAGCTTTCTTCGACAGTCACGCGGATACCGGCCGAGATAAGTTGTTCGGCCCCGAAAGGCGTCAGGCCGACCCGGTCCTCGTTCGGGCGTTGCTCTGCCCGGACCCAGAGATGTGTCATAGTGTTTCCTTTTGTCAGAGCATACCGGCGGCTTTGACCGCCTGTACCGAGGGGCGTGTTTCCATCGCAGCACGGAACGCGACGATTTTGGGAAAGGCCGAAACGTCCACACCGTCGCCTTCCAGCCAGCTGCAGACCACATAAAGGTAAGGATCGGCCAGGCTGAACCTCTCGCCCAGCACGAAGGGGCCGCGCAACCCGTTCGCCTCGATATATTTGCACGAGGCGGTCATTGTCTGCGGGACCTTGGCCGTCATGTCTTTCCAGCTTGGCTTTTTGTCGGCCCAGCGTGCGCCGCGAAGTTTATGTGCGTGATTCACATGCATAGTAGAGGCGAGATAATACATCACCTCGCGCATCCGCGCTGCCATTACGGCGTCTTCCGGGATCAGGCGCGCCTCGGGTGCGGCGGCGGCAACAAAATCTAGCAGAGCCCCGGTTTCTGTCAGGATGCCGCCGTCAACCACCAGCGCCGGTACGCGCCCTTTGGGGTTGATCTGTTTGTAAGCCGGTTTCGTCTGTTCGGCGCTGGCAAAATCGACCCGTACGGGTTCATAGTCCAGACCGGCCTCTTCCAGTGCGATTGCTACGGCGATTGAAATAGTTCGCGGGGCATAGAAGAGTTGCATCGAAAACTCCGTCAGAGATGGGTCTGCGCGTATTGCCGCTCTGGTGCTTCCAGATGCGGGACGGCGTTGAACAGCACGGGGCTGAGATGTGTGCCAATCGGGTACAGACGATGCATCGACGTGTTCATGATGGCAAGGGCGACGCGTGCCATCGCCTGTATGTCCAGTCCCATCGCCTGGCGCACCACCATCGAGATCAAGCCGCCGGATGTCACGACGATGGCGGGTCCGCCTTCGGTGCCGATCTCGCGCAAGGCGTCTGAAACCCGCGCTTCGAATTCGGCAAAGGTTTCCGGCGGATTTTCGATTTCACCTCTTGCCCAGGCTTCGAATGTCATCGGCAGGTGTTCGACAAATCCTTCGCGGTCTTCCGGGATCGGAACACCGTGCTGTTCCTGAAACAACTGGGCAAGCGCAAAATATTCCACTTCGTTCAGTCGTGGGTCTTTTACGGGTTGCGATAATCCCATGCTTTGGGCGGTTTCGCCATGGCGGACAAGCGTTCCGCAGTACACGCGGTTATGATGAGCGCGGGTTTCGTGCAAATGCGCCCCCAGCCAGCGCGCCTGCTGATGACCCAGTTCGCTCAGTTTGTCATAGCTTTCCTCGTCACGTGCTTCGGTGTTGGCCTGGCCGTGACGGATTAGTGTGATGTGGGACATGGGCCGCTCCTCTTGCGGCAACTCTTAGGGGAGGTTTTGGTTGGGGACCAGAGGTGTCGGACGCCATTCGTGCGAAAACCTGCGCCGTTGCGTCCGGGCATCTTGTTGATGGGGCTGATGGTAATATCTTGAGCATGACCCGATGACAGGAGGCAGCCATGGCAGTGAATGAAGAACGGTTTCTTGCGGACCTGCATCAGCTGCGAAGCTTTGGCGCGTCAGGCGTTGGCAAGGGCGTCGTTCGCCCGGCTTATTCCGAGGCGGATATTGACGCGCGAAAGTGGCTGGCAGGACGTATGGAAGAGGCCGGGCTGAACGCGCATTTCGATCCGGTCGGCAACCTCTTTGGCTTGGCAGATGGGCCGTCGCTCCTGCTGGGTTCGCATTCCGACAGCCAGCCAGAGGGTGGCTGGCTTGATGGCGCGCTGGGTGTGATTGCCGCATTGGAAGTGGCGCGTTCGGCTGATCGCCCCGTGTCAGTTGTCAGCTTTCAGGACGAAGAGGGGCGCTTTGGCGTGACAACGGGGTCTGCGATATGGTCCGGGCAGCTGTCTTTGTCCGAGGCCAATGAATTGACGGATCATGCGGGTGTCACACTGGGGGCCGCCCGGGCAGCTATGGGCGAACTCGTGTCCGGATTTGTTGAACCCGACCGCTTTACCGGCTTTGTCGAAATGCACATTGAACAAGGTCCCACGCTGGATGCCGAAGGTGATCAGATAGGTGTCGTGACAGATATTGTCGGCATTCGGGACATGACGATCCGGTTTGACGGGCAGCAAAACCATGCGGGGACCACCCCTATGCATCTGCGTAGGGATGCCTTTCAGGCGCTGGGCGAGTTCACCGCTCTTATCAATGAGCGTTTCCGGAATGTGGTCACGCCACGCACGGTCTGGACCATCGGGCATGTGTCTGTTCATCCAAACGCATCGTCTATCGTACCCGGACAGGTACGGTTTTCCATGCAGTGGCGGGACAGCGAGGCCGAGCGCTTGGGCCGGATGGAACACACTATCCGCGAGACCGCGCAGGAGGTTTCCGCCAAAAGGGGCGTTGATCTGCATTTCGGGCAAATGTTGGGGCTTGAGCCTGTCGCCATGGACAAACGTTTGCAGCAGGCGCTGGAGGTCGGAGCCGAAGCTGTGGCGCCCGGAAAGTGGCGGCGGATGCCGTCAGGGGCATTGCACGACGCCACCAATGTTTCGAGGCTGATGCCGGTTGCAATGCTGTTCGTGCCATCGATTGACGGTATCAGTCACGACTTTGCGGAAAATACGGCCGAGTCGGATCTGGTGGCCGGGTTGAAGGTTTTGGAACAGGCAGTCGCCAAACTGACCTGAAAAAACAGTTCTACCAAAGAGAGAATGCAGGCTGATTCCCTTTGCGGAAACCGGTCTGTGTCGCTTCGGAAACAGGGCTGATGCTGAAACTCGCGGCAATCGCAGGCCAAGCGGCGCCCTGTAACTTTCACCGTTTTTGAATGTTCGCGAAGCGATGGTTGGATGGCTTAAAATTTGGTGATCACCCTAACCTGTTGAATCTTTGTCGAAAAGAAGTCTCCGGCCGCTCCCGTCGGAATTTCTCGGCGTTTACCTTCTTCCTTAAGGAGGTTCGCGCGACCCGAAAGTTCTCAAAATTTTCCCAAACAGTCTTTGTATTCGTAAAGGTGAATACTGGGCACTTTTGAATACAAATGTTGATTAAGGAGAAAAAGTTTCCTATAGGAGACGAAATCATCGCGCGCCATCCTATGCCGCGATGCTGGGATACGAACTGGGAGGGACATTGATGAGCGCATATGACCTGATCGTGATCGGCGGCGGACCTGGTGGCTATGTCGCGGCTATCCGAGCGGCTCAATTGGGGATGAAGGTGGCCTGTGTCGAAGGCCGCGGCGCTCTGGGTGGCACTTGCCTGAATGTTGGGTGCATTCCTTCCAAAGCCTTGCTGACCTCCTCGGCCAAGTATGCCGAACTCTCCCATCTCTCCTCTCATGGCATTGCGGTCGAGGGGGCCAGCATCGATCTGGGCGCAATGATGGGGCGCAAGGACAAGATCGTGGGCGATCTGACCAAGGGGATCGGCTTCCTGTTCAAGAAGAACGGTGTTGAGCTGATCGAAGGATGGGCCAGCATTCCCGCTGCTGGTCAGGTTAAGGTGGGCGACGATATCCACGAGGCAAAGAACATCCTGATCGCAACCGGTTCCGAGCCGACCCCATTGCCGGGTATCGAGATTGACGAGGTGGATGTGCTCAGTTCGACTGGCGCGCTGGCTCTGGATACCGTGCCTGAGCATCTGGTCGTTATTGGCGCAGGGGTGATCGGACTGGAACTGGGGCAGGTCTGGGCGCGTCTTGGCGCCAAAGTTACCGTGGTTGAATACCTTGATCGCATCTTGCCGGGTATTGACGGCGAGATTGCCAAGCTGGCGCAGCGGGCGCTGTCCAAGCGGGGATTGAAATTCCAACTTGGCCGCGCGCTGAAGGCGGTAGACAAAACCGGCGATGTTCTGGCGCTGACCGTGGATCGTGTTGGTAAGGACAAGGAAGAAGTGATCGAAGCCGACAAGGTTTTGATCGCCGTTGGCCGTCGTCCTGTGACTCGCGGTCTGGGGCTGGAAGAACTGGGTGTCACCGTAAGCGCACGCGGGGTCATCGAGGTGGACGGCGCGTTCCAGACTACGGTTCCCGGCATCTATGCCATTGGCGACTGCATTCCCGGCCCGATGTTGGCCCACAAGGCCGAGGAAGACGGCGTTGCCTGTGTGGAGATGCTGGCCGGGCAGGCGGGACACGTCGATTACAACACGGTTCCCGGCGTGGTTTACACCGATCCCGAAGTGGCGTCCGTCGGTCAGACCGAAGAGGCGCTTAAAGAGGCAGGCACCGAGTACTCAGCTGGCAAGTTCGCTTTCATGGCCAATTCGCGCGCGCGCTCGACCGGTGAAACTGACGGTGCGGTAAAGGTGCTGGCCGATGCCAACGGGAAAATTCTGGGCGCACATATCTGCGGCGCGCATGGTGGTGACCTAATAGCCGAACTGGTTCTGGCGATGACCAAAGACGCGACCGTGTCCGAGGTTGCGGCCACCTGCCACGCGCATCCGGCGATGGGTGAGGCGGTCAAAGAGGCCTGCCTTGACGCCATGGGCCGTGCAATTCACGCATGAACTGAGGCCTGCCAGATGACCATCCAGCTCCGCCCGCGCCATCCGGAAAAGGCCAAAAAGGCCGACAGCGTGATCCCGCGCAAGCCAAAGTGGATTCGCAAGAAAAAAATCGAAAGCAGCGAGTATTACGAGACCCGCCGCTTGATGCGCGATCATGATCTGGCGACCGTGTGCGAAGAGGCGGCCTGCCCGAATATTGGTGAATGCTGGTCCAAGCGGCACGCAACCATGATGATCATGGGTGAAGTCTGTACCCGTGGCTGCTCATTCTGCAACGTGTCCACTGGGCGGCCTGACGCGCTGGATGTGTTCGAGCCGGGTCGGGTTGCCGCTGCAGTGAAAAAACTTGGGCTGCGCCACGTGGTCATCACGTCCGTTGACCGGGATGATCTGGCTGATGGCGGGGCCGAGCATATCGCGCAGACCATCCGCGCCGTGCGACATCAGAACCCTGAAACAACGGTCGAGGTGCTGACACCGGACTTTCTGGGCAAGGGCGCCGCGTCGAGTGCTGTTTTCGAGGCCGCACCGGATGTTTTCAACCACAATCTGGAAACGGTTCCACACCTATATCCGACTGTCCGGCCCGGTGCGCGCTATTACACATCGCTGCGTTTGCTGGACGATGCAAAACGCGCAAACCCCGGAATTTTCACAAAATCCGGACTTATGGTAGGGTTAGGGGAAAGTTTGAATGATGTACGACAGGTCATGGACGACCTGCGTGCGGCCAATGTCGATTTCCTGACCGTGGGCCAATATTTGCAGCCCACACCGAAACACCATCCGATCGACCGCTTTTGGTCGCCCGAAGAGTTTGAGCAACTGGAACAGATCGCCCGGTCCAAGGGCTTTCTACACGTGTCGGCGACACCGCTGACCCGGTCATCGTTCCACGCGGACGAAGATTTTGCCGCCCTCAAGCAGGCCCGCCAGCGGGTCGTCGCCAACGGGGCATAAACCTGACGCATATGGGAGGGAAACCATGGAAGCGTTAAATTCAATCGTAGGGGCCATAAATGGCGTCGTCTGGGGGGTGCCAATGTTGGTGCTCATCCTTGGCGCCGGCTTCTTCCTGCAGGTCGGCCTGAAATTCATGCCGATCCTGCGTGTCGGCACCGGCTTCAGGCTGTTGTTCCAGGGCCGCGAAGGCCAGGGTGACGGTCAGATCAGCCCGTTCAATGCGCTGATGACCTCGTTGTCGGCGACCATCGGTACGGGTAACATCGCCGGTGTGGCCACTGCTGTCTTCCTGGGCGGTCCGGGCGCCTTGTTCTGGATGTGGATGACCGCCCTGGTGGGCATGGCCACCAAATATGCCGAAGCCGTCTGTGCCGTGAAGTATCGCGAGCAGGACGAGCTGGGCAACTATGTCGGCGGCCCGATGTACTACATCAAAAACGGCCTGTCGTCGAACTGGCACTGGCTGGGCTGGGCCTTCGCCCTGTTCGGCGGTATTGCTGCATTCGGCATCGGCAACGGTGTTCAGGCCAACGGTGTGGCACAGGTTCTGGAATCGAACTTTGGCCTGAACACCTCGGTCACCGGCGTGGTTCTGATGGTTCTGACTGCAGCTGTGATCCTGGGTGGTATTACCCGCATCGGTGCTGTTGCCGGTAAGCTGGTTCCGTTTATGGCGGTTGCCTACATCATCGCTGGTCTGCTGGTTCTTCTGCTGAACATCGGTTCGGTCGGAGCAGCCATCGCAGACGTCTTTGCCTTTGCCTTTACACCTTGGGCCGCAAAAGGCGGTGCTGCAGGTGCGGCGGTATGGCTCGCGATCCGCTTTGGTGTGGCACGTGGTGTGTTCTCGAACGAAGCCGGTTTAGGTTCCGCTCCGATCGCCCACGCCGCAGCTGAAACCAAAGGTCCGGTCAACCAGGGCCTGATCGCGATGCTGGGTACGTTCATCGACACCATCATCGTCTGCTCGATCACCGGTCTGGCGATCATCTCGTCGGGTGCGCTGGACGCATCGGTCGAACTGTTCAACCAAGATCCTGAACTGGGTGTTTCCGGTGCAGCGCTGACCTCGTTGGCCTTTGAAACCACTCTGCCGGGCGTTGGTGGCTACCTGATCGCAATCGCACTGTCGATCTTTGCCTTCACCACCATTCTGGGCTGGTCGTTCTATGGCGAGAAATGCGTCGAGTTCCTGCTGGGCGTGAAGTCTCTGGTTCCCTACCGTGTGTTGTGGATCGTCATGATCTACTTCGGCGCAACGGCTGATCTGGGCTTCATCTGGCTGCTGGCGGATACGCTGAATGCGATGATGGCTCTGCCGAACCTGATCGCCCTGCTGTTGCTCAGCCCGGTTGTCTTCAAGCTGACGAAAGAGTTCTTCGCCAGCGGTGGCAAGTCGGAAGAACCCGGCGGCACCGCAGCCGAATAATCATCGACGGGGGGCCGTGTTGGCCCCCCGCCTCCTGAAATAGAATCTCAAATCTCGAGGAGACGATTGATGGCCACGAAAATCCTGCTGCCAATTGACCACACTGATGACCGCTCGTGGAAAAAAGCACTGCCGGTCGCACTGGAACAGGCGAAATTCTACGGTGCGGAACTGCACGCGGTTTCCGTCATTCCCGAGATCATCCAGCTGCCCAACCTTCCCGCCAACTACGGTGCCGGTGCTAAGGAGCACGTGCGCAAAGCCGTTCAGGCCATTCTGGACAATGGCAATGCCGTCGATGTGCCAGTGCATATCGAAGAGGGCAGTGTTTACCGCGAAATTCTGAAACTCGCTCACAAGGACGGTTATGACCTGATTGTGATGGCATCGGCCAAAGGCGACTTCCCCAATTACGAAATTGGTCCTAACCTTGCCCGTGTCGTGCGCAATGCACATTGCACGGTCATGGTTGTCCGCGACTGACCTGAACACGAAATATGGAAAGGCTCATGCCATGACTGATGCGCCCAAACGCACCCCCCTTTACGACCTGCATGTGGAACTTGGCGGTAAGATGGTCGATTTTGCCGGATGGGAAATGCCGGTGCAGTATCCCATGGGCATCATGGGCGAGCACAAGCAATGCCGGGAAAAGGCCGCACTGTTCGACGTGTCGCACATGGGTCAGGTGATCCTGCGCGGCGAAAACGTTGGCGAAAAGCTCGAAGCGATCTGCCCGCAGGCCTATGCGACCCTGAAAGAAGGCAAGGCGCGTTACGGTTTCTTCACCAACGAAGAAGGCGGGATCATGGACGACCTGATCGTGTCGAACGCGGGTGATCATTTCTTTGTAGTGGTGAACGCCGCCCTGCGCCATCAGGACATCCCGCATATGAAGGCCAATCTGGATGGCGTCGAAG
Organism: Ruegeria sp. CF5; assembly: GCF_056537325.1. Lineage (NCBI taxonomy): Bacteria > Pseudomonadati > Pseudomonadota > Alphaproteobacteria > Rhodobacterales > Roseobacteraceae > Ruegeria > Ruegeria sp. CF5. The sequence goes on from NZ_JBQFRI010000010.1 coordinate 147,237, forward strand.
TGACCGAAATCTTCGACCGCGCGCTGGTCGCGGTGCAGGGTCCAAAAGCCGAGGATGTTGTGGGCGATCTCTGCCCTGCCGCCCGTGACCTGAAGTTCATGGAAACCACCGTTGCAGACATCAACGGCGTCGAATGCCGTATCTCGCGTCTGGGGTATACCGGCGAGGACGGATACGAAATCTCGATCCCCGAGGACAAGGCCGTCGAAATTTCGAAAGCCTTTTTGGCGCATGACGATTGTGAACCGGCGGGTCTTGGCGCACGCGACAGCCTGCGGCTCGAGGCCGGTCTGTGCCTATACGGCAATGACATCGACCAGTCCACGTCGCCGGTTGAGGCGTCCCTGTCATGGGCCATGCAGAAGCGCCGCAAGGAAGAAGGCGGATTCCCGGGCGCCGCGCGCGTACAAAAGGAACTGGCCGAAGGCGCCGCGCGCAAACTGGTCGGCATCAAGCCAGAAGGCCGCGCCCCTGCCCGTCAGGGCGTCGAGGTGCAATGCGCCGAAGGCAACACCATCGGTCAGATCACCTCGGGCAGCTTTGGTCCCACCGTCGGCGGCCCGGTCGCCATGGGCTATGTCTCGGCCGGCCATGGCGAGCCAGGTGAAAAAGTGAACCTCATCATTCGCGGCAAGGCACAACCGGCGGAAATCGTCGCCCTGCCCTTTGTTACTCAGAACTACAAGCGCTGAAGTCAGGAGAGATAAAACATGGCAACCTACTATTCGGAAGAGCACGAATGGGTCACCGTCGAAGGTGACGTCGCAACCATCGGTATCACCCAGCACGCCGCAGACCAGTTGGGCGAAATCGTCTTTGTCGAGCAGAAAGAGTCCGGCGACGATTTTGAAAAAGGTGACGAGATCGGCGTGATCGAGTCGGTCAAGGCCGCGTCCGAAATTTATGCTCCTGTCGACGGCGAAGTGATCGAGGCAAACGAGGTGCTTGCCGATAATCCCGGTGCGCTGAACGAAAGCCCCGAAGGCGACGCCTGGATCTACAAGATCAAACTGTCGGACGCCTCTCAGCTTGAGGATCTGATGGATCTGGACGGCTACAAGGCCCTGATCGGCTGATCCTTCCTCTTGCCCAAAATATCCCCGCCGGAGGCTTCCGCAGTCTCCGCCGGGCCTGAGTTTTCCAAAGGAGCGCTGAAATGGCCTTCAAACTGACCGATTACGAAGCCTATGACTTCGCCAATCGCCGTCATATCGGACCGTCCCCAAAAGAGATGGCCGACATGCTCAAGGTGATCGGCTTCAAAACGCTGGATGATCTGATCGACGCCACCGTCCCCCCCGCCATCCGTCAGGCGGAGGCGCTGGACTGGGGTCCGGCAATGACCGAGCGGGATGCGCTCTTTCACATGAAAGAGGTGGCCAGCAAGAACAAGGTTCTGACCTCGCTGATCGGGCAGGGATATTACGGCACCACCACCCCGGCGCCGATCCTGCGCAACATCCTTGAAAACCCGGCATGGTACACTGCGTATACGCCTTATCAGCCCGAGATTTCGCAGGGCCGCCTTGAAGCACTTCTGAACTATCAGACCATGGTCAGCGATCTGACCGGTCTGGATGTGGCCAACGCATCGCTGCTGGACGAAGCCACTGCGGCTGCCGAAGCCATGACTATGGCCAAACGCGGCGGACGGTCCAAGGCAAACAATGCTGCCTTCTTCGTCGACAAGAACTGCCACCCGCAGACCATCGCGGTGATCAAGACCCGCGCCGAGCCTCTGGGCATCGACGTGCAGGTTGCCGATCCGGCCGAACTGGACGCAGGCGCAGTGTTCGGCGCGATCTTCCAGTATCCCGGTACCTATGGCCATGTGCGCGACTTCACCAATGAAATCGCCGCTCTGCATGAACACAAGGCGATCGCCATTGTCGCGGCTGACATTCTGTCGCTAGCCCTGTTGAAATCACCAGGCGAGATGGGTGCCGATATCGCCATCGGCTCGACCCAGCGCTTTGGCGTTCCCATGGGCTATGGTGGCCCCCACGCCGCCTACATGGCGACGACCGACAAGCTGAAACGCGCCATGCCCGGCCGCATCATCGGTGTGTCCATCGATGCGCGTGGCAACAAGGCCTATCGTCTGGCGCTGCAGACCCGTGAACAGCACATCCGCCGCGAAAAGGCGAACTCGAACGTTTGTACGGCACAGGCGCTGCTGGCGGTGATTGCATCGATGTACGCGGTCTATCATGGCCCCGATGGCATCAAGGCCATCGCGCAATCGGTGCACCGCAAAACATCGCGCATGGCGGCTGGCCTAGAAGAGGCAGGCTTTGCCGTGGAACCAGAGGTGTTCTTCGACACCATTACCGTTGAGGTCGGCCACCTGCAGACCGTGGTGATGGAGGCCGCTGTGGCCCGTGGCGTCAACCTGCGCAAGGTTGGTGAGACCAAGGTCGGCATCAGCCTGGACGAACAGACCCGCCCCGAGACCATCGAGGCCGTCTGGGGTGCCTTCGGCATCGATCGCAAGGATGACAGCTCGAACAAGGTCTACCGCCTGCCGGAACACGCGCTTCGTGAAAGCGCCTATCTGACCCACGAGATCTTCCACAAGAACCGGGCCGAGGCCGAGATCACCCGCTATATGCGCCGCCTCGCCGACCGCGACCTGGCGCTGGACCGGGCGATGATCCCGCTGGGCTCCTGCACCATGAAGCTGAACGCGACGATCGAGATGATCCCGGTCACCTGGCCCGAGTTCGGCAACCTGCACCCGTTCTGCCCCGAAGATCAGGCGCAGGGCTATCACGAGATGATTGCGGATCTGAACGACAAGCTGTGCCAGATCACCGGCTATGACGCGATCAGCCAGCAGCCCAACTCGGGCGCGCAGGGTGAATATGCGGGTCTGCTGACCATCCGAAGCTACCACGCTTCGCGTGGTGAGGCGCACCGCAATGTCTGCCTGATCCCGACCTCGGCGCACGGTACCAATCCGGCGTCCGCGCAGATGGTGGGCTATCAGGTTGTGCCGGTGAAGGCAGATGACAAAGGCAACATCGACATCGCCGATTTCCGCGAGAAGGCCGAAAAGCACTCGGACAACCTCGCCGCCTGCATGATCACCTATCCGTCCACCCACGGCGTGTTCGAGGAGACGGTGCAGGAGGTCTGCCAGATCACCCACGATCACGGCGGTCAGGTCTATATCGACGGGGCGAACATGAACGCCATGGTCGGTCTGGCCCAGCCGGGCAAGATCGGCGGCGACGTCAGCCACCTGAACCTGCACAAGACCTTCTGCATCCCGCATGGCGGCGGCGGCCCCGGCATGGGTCCGATCGGCGTCAAGGCGCATCTGGAAGAGCACCTGCCCGGCCACCCGGAATACGGCACGGCCGTGGGTCCGGTCTCGGCCGCGCCTTTCGGATCTCCGTCCATTCTGCCGGTCAGCTGGGCCTATGTGCTGCTGATGGGTGGGGCAGGTCTGACGCAGGCGACCAAGGTGGCAATCCTGAACGCCAACTATATCGCGGCGCGGCTCAAGGATGCTTATCCGATCCTCTACACGTCCGAGACGGGCCGTGTGGCGCATGAGTGCATCCTGGACACCCGTCCGCTGGATGAACAGGGTCACGTTACCGTGGATGATATCGCCAAGCGTCTGGTCGACAGTGGCTTCCACGCACCGACCATGTCCTGGCCGGTTGCCGGTACGCTGATGGTGGAACCCACCGAGTCCGAGCCCAAGGACGAGCTGGACCGTTTCTGCGATGCCATGCTCTCGATCCGGGCCGAGGCGCAGGAGATCATCGACGGCAAGATCGACGCCGAAAACAACCCGCTGAAAAACGCACCCCACACGGTGCGCGATCTGGTGGGCGAATGGGACCGTCCCTATACCCGCGAACAGGCTTGCTTCCCTGCGGGTAACCTGGGTGTGGACAAGTACTGGTCCCCGGTTAATCGCGTCGATAACGCCTATGGCGACCGCAATCTCATCTGCACATGTCCGCCAATGTCGGACTACGAAGAAGACGCCGCCTGATTTCAGGCAGCGCCCGCCCCGCCGGATACACCGGCGGGGCGATCCGAACACTCGCAACAGGAGGCAGACATGACCTATTGCGCATCCGTATTACCCGCCGATGCGACGATCCCGTCGCCTGACACGCGAAAGCACAATATCGACATCATCCTGCCCGAGGGCGCGCCCGCCGCAACGGCGAAGATGATCGAAGACGTTTTCCGCGCCGCCAATGATCTGTTACCTGAAAGGCAGTACCAAGTTGCCTTGCGCGACCTGAGCGGCCAGCCCGTCGAGGATCCGCGCTACTGGTCGCGGCGAACGGTAGTCTTTCTCGGCGATATCCACAGCCGCTGGACGCTGCGCTCCGAAGAACGTGCGCGGGTACATCAGATTCTGCGCCTGGCGCGCCGGATCGTGCTGGTAGGAGGGGCGGTGTTCATTCTGAGCGAAACCGGCCAGCAGAGCCGCCACGCATGCGCGGTTCATCCGAACTTTGTTGCAGCAGCCAGCGAAGAACACCTGTCCGAGGCCGAGGATGGAGCCCATCTGTGTTCCGACGGCAAGCTGTTCAGCGCGATCAGCCCGGTGGCGGCGCTCAGGCTTTCGCTGGATATCGTCGCAAGCGATCATGGCGCCTTTATCGCGGATTCCCTGAGTGCATATATCGGCTTTTCCGAGGCCCACGCGCAGCGGCCACACAGCAGGGTTTCGCTTGGTCTGCTTCAACAGGCCCGTGGCGACCAGCTTATCAATGCAAGTCTGGAGCTGATGCAGGAGCATCTTGAAGAGCCTCTGCGCATTGACGATCTGGCGCGAGAGCTGGGCGTTTCGACTCGCAAGCTGCAGCGCCGATTTCTGGAACGTACCGGAAACAGCCCCCTGACGGCTTATCGCGCCTTGCGCATCGAACGGGCGCATCAGCTTTTGAAACACACCAGTTTGCCGCTGTCGGAAATTGTTGTCGCGACAGGGTTTGGCACCTGTTCAAATCTCGCGCGCTGGTTTCGGCAGGAAGTTGGGGAAAGCCCAAAGACGGTACGTCAGCGTGCCTTTGCAGGTGCCGCCTGATCGTCACGCGGGCCCTGACGCGGTTGCGAGGAATTGTCCGGAATCCTGCCTGCGGCAACAATTCGTGTTGTGCCGGTGAATATAATCGATAAAAAATCCACAACCGGAATCTATGTGGAAAATTATCGATAAAATGACCCAGGCCCAGACTCCTTGGACCCGTGACGAGGCTCAGCGTCTTTACGATCTGCCCTTCATGGAACTTCTCTATCAAGCCCAGACAGTTCATCGTGCGAATTTCGATCCGAACCAGGTCCAGATGTCGCGCTTGCTGTCGATCAAAACCGGCGGCTGCGCCGAGGATTGCGCCTATTGTTCGCAATCGGCGCGAAACGGCTCAAAGCTGTCCGCCTCGAAGCTTATTGAGGTCGAGCGAGTTCTGTCGCAGGCAAAAAAAGCGCGCGAAGCGGGCGCAACCCGGTTCTGCATGGGGGCTGCTTGGCGCGAGCCTAAGGATCGCGATATGGATGCGCTGGTCGCCATGGTCGAGGGCGTCAAGGACATGGGCATGGAAACCTGCATGACCCTTGGCATGCTGGACGATACGCAGGTCGTGCAGCTGCGCGATGCCGGGCTGGATTACTACAACCACAACATCGACACGTCCGAGCGTTACTACCCCGAGGTCATCACGACCCGCACATTTGCTGACCGCATCGATACTCTGAACCGCGTCAAGGACGCCGGCATCAAGGTGTGTTCGGGTGGCATTCTGGGAATGGGCGAAGAGGAAAGCGACCGTCTGGATATGCTGGTGACACTGGCCAATCTGCCCGCCCCCCCGGATTCGGTTCCGATCAACATGCTGATGCCGCAAGCGGACACGCCGCTGGCCGATGCAGAACCGGTCGATCCCATCGACTTTGTGCGCATCATAGCCGTCGCGCGGATCATGATGCCCCAATCGCATGTACGCCTGTCCGCCGGTCGCACCGACATGAGCGATGAGATGCAGGCGATGTGCTTTTTCGCCGGGGCCAACTCGATCTTCGTGGGGGAAACGCTGCTGACGGCGGAAAACCCCGAGGAAGATACCGATATGCTTCTGTTCTCCAAACTGGGTATTCAGCCGATGGAGCCCGAGGCACACAATCAAATGGACGCTGCCGAATGAAGACAACGGACCGGCTGGATGGCGCGCTGCAGGCGATGGCGGCGCGGCACCGGTTGCGGCACCTGATGCCGCAGCGGGGGCTGGACTTTGCGTCCAACGACTATCTGGGTCTGGCCGGTTCGACTCTGCTGAGGCAGGCGGCATCGGATGCGCTGGCGCGGGACGTACCGCTTGGCGCGGGCGGGTCGCGCCTATTGCGCGGCAACCATCCGGAGCACACCGCGCTCGAGGCTGAGGCCGCTGAATTTTTTGATACCGAAGCTGCGCTTTTCATGGGCGGCGGGTTTCAGGCCAATCAGGCGATCTTTTCCACTTTGCCCGCTGCGGGCGATCTGATCCTTCATGATGCTCTGGTACATGCCAGCGCCCATGAGGGAATGCGGCTGGGCCGCGCTGAAACCAAATCTTTCCCTCACAATGACGTCCCGGCCGCGCGGCAGGTTCTGGCGAAATGGCGGGCTGATGGTGGAACCGGGCAACTGTGGGTTGCGGTCGAAAGCGTCTATTCCATGGAAGGCGATCTTGCCCCGCTTGGTGAGCTAGCAACTTTCTGTCGGGAAGAGGGCGCGGTGCTGGTCGTTGACGAAGCGCATGCAACCGGTGTTTTTGGCCCTATGGGCAAGGGGCTGGCGCACGGGCTGGATGCCGAAGTGTTGACCCTGCACACCTGCGGCAAGGCGCTTGGGGCGTCGGGTGGCCTGATCTGCGGAGCGAAGGTGATGATCGACATGCTGATCAACCGCGCCCGGCCGTTCTTTTTTGCCACGGCACCCTCACCGCTGAACGCGGCTGTGGTGCGTGCCAGCCTTCATGCCTTGCAGGATCAGCCCAATCTGGTTCGGGACGCCCAGAGCAGGCGCGACTTTGCCCATGCCGAGGCCGGCAGGCTTTGCGGTCTGAGCACGCTCAACAGCCAGATCATTCCGGTCCTCGTCGGCTCGGATGCACGGGCAATGGAATGGGCAAGCGAACTTCAGGCGCTGGGTTTTGATGTTCGGGGCATTCGACCGCCGACCGTACCGAAGGGCACGTCCCGGTTGCGGATCTCCATCACCGGCAACGTGAGCGAAGCAGAAATCTCGGCCCTGTTCCAGGCCATAGCACATCAGCAAGCAGAGGCCGCATGAATACTCTTGTAGTGACCGGAACCGATACGGGCGTGGGCAAGACGGTGTTTGCCGCCGGATTGACCCGAGCCCTTGGCGCGACCTATTGGAAGCCGGTTCAATCGGGCCTCGAGGATGCGACCGATACCGAAACCGTCGGGGCATTGTCAGGTTGCCGGACCCTGCCTGAGACCTACCGGCTCAAGCTTCCGGCCTCGCCGCACTTGTCTGCCGAGGCCGAGCAGACCGAAATCGACTCCTCGCGACTGGACCTGCCGCAGGTCGATGGCCCGTTGGTTGTCGAAGGGGCAGGCGGGCTGATGGTGCCGTTGAACCGTCAGGTGTTTTACCTTGATCTCTTTGCCCAGTGGGGCGCGCCTGTCATTCTTGTTGCACGCACGGCGCTGGGGACGATCAATCATACGGCGTTGTCTTTGAAGGCTTTGCGCGCGACCGGTTGCCCGGTCGTCGGCGTCGCCTTTGTCGGGGGCCCGGAGCCGGAAGTTGAACAGACCATCGCAGAGATGTGCGAGGTCAGACACCTTGGCAGGCTCGGCCATATACCCGACCTCACGCCGGACACCCTGTCTGGCGCGTTCGGGGCCATCGATATGGCGGCCATCCGGGGGGCGTTATGACACCATTGGAATTTGATGCCCGCCACCTTTGGCACCCTTACACAAACGTCGCTGAACCCGGACCGATGCATTTGATTTCGGAAACCGACGGCGTATGGCTGATCCGTGACGATGGAACGCGCATGATCGACGCCATGTCCTCATGGTGGTGCGCAATTCACGGGCACGGCCACCCGGCCATCATCTCGGCCATGCAGCGGCAGATTGGTCAGATGCCGCATGTGATGTTCGGCGGCCTGACCCATTCCCCAGCGATCGAGCTTGGCCGCAAGATGGTCAACCTGTTGCCGGACGGGCTGGACAGGATTTTCTATTGCGACAGCGGCTCTGTCTCGGTCGAGGTCGCGCTGAAAATGGCGGTTCAGCACCAAAAGGCCAAAGGCAACGATCACAAGGTCGAGTTTGCCACCATCATGGGCGGCTATCACGGCGACACGTGGAAAGCGATGAGCGTCTGCGATCCCGTCAACGGCATGCATGGCCTTTTCCGCGGCGCTTTGTCGATCCAGCACTTCCTGCCCCGTCCCGTAACCAGATTGGGTTCCGACTGGCCGCAAGATCCGGCGGTAAACGGGCTGGCCGCGCTGGAGAAGTTGCTGAAAGACAAAGGCGCGCAAATTGCGGGGCTGATTGTTGAGCCGGTCGTGCAGGGGGCGGGGGGGATGTATTTTTACCACCCCGAATGGCTGCGCGGGGCAAAAGCACTGTGCGAAGCACATGACGTCTTGCTGATCTTTGACGAAATCGCGACCGGTTTCGGCCGAACGGGCGAACTATTTGCCATGACGCTCGCAGGTGTGGTGCCCGATATCGTGTGTCTGGGCAAAGCTCTGACGGGCGGCCACATTTCTTTTGCGGCGACCGTTGCAACCAATGACGTTGCCGTGGGCATCGGCCAAAGCGAGGCCGGGGTGTTCATGCACGGCCCCACCTATATGGCAAATCCTCTGGCCTGTGCTGCCGGTATCGCCAGCCTCAGCCTTTTGGAGGATGGTGGGTGGCGACAACGCGTGGCCCGTATTGCCGATCAGATGCGTGCGGAACTGGCCCCGGCCCAAGATATCGCAGGCGTGGCAGATGTGCGTGTTCTGGGCGCGATCGGCGTGATCGAGATGGAAACCACAGTTGATCCCAAGGTTGCCCATCGGTTGGCCCCGGAAACCGGCGTCTGGCTGCGCCCGTTCGGACGCAACATCTATTGCATGCCGCCCTATGTCATTTCACCCGACGAACTCAGCCGGGTCACTTCGGCGATGGTATCGCTGGCGAGGCAGCACGCATGAGAACACAGTGGCTCGCACGAAGGGGAACGAAGGATCTGACGCTGGTGTTCGGCGGCTGGGGACTTGGTGCTGCTCCTTTCGCCGGGCTTGTTGGGCCGGATGACGTTCTGTTCGTGGATGACTACACCCGGATTGAGCAGGAAATCCCGGAAACCGATGACTATGATCGCGTTGGTTTGCTGGCCTATTCGTTTGGTGTCGCATCGGCAGCCCACTGGATGGATTGGGCAGGGGTGAAACCCGCGCGCAAGGTTGCCGTGAATGGAACACTGTACCCGGCCGACGAAACCCGTGGCATTGCGCCTGAAACCGTCACGGCAACCGCCGATGGCCTGACAGTCGACAGCTTTGCCAGATTCTGCCGCCGCGCCGGGATGCGCGGACCTGTTCCGGCCATAGATATTCCTGCGGCACAGACAGAACTAAGGACGATTGCAGATCGCGGCCCATGCAAAGACAGATCATTTGATGTCATCTGGATTTCCGAGCGTGACCGTATCGTTCCCGCACAGGCGCAAATGACAGCGTGGAAGGATCAGGCCGCCGCTATTCGGCGCATTCCAAAACCACACCAGCCGTTTGAAGACGCGCAACTCTGGCAGGACTGGCTGCAATGACCGCAATGTTGGCAGATCGTGTTGAGCGCAGTTTCAGCCGCAGCTTTCAAAGTTATCACGCGGCCGCTGGTCAGCAGCAGCGCATCGCGCAGAATCTGGTTCACAGCATGTCCGGTCTTGGTGCGCCCGATACCTTCGCGAACGCCTTCGAAATTGGCTGCGGCACTGGCCACCTGACACACGCCCTGTCCGAACAATTTTCCATTTCCAAGCTGACGGTCAATGACCTGATGGACGAGGCGCGCCATACAGCAGATGAAGTTTCCGCCAGTTTTGTCCACGGTGATGCCCGAAAAGTTGAATGGCCGGTCAGTCCCGACCTGATCGCGTCCGCCTCGGTCATACAATGGATGGAAGATCCGATGGCCTTGTTGCGGCGGGCGGCCCTTGCGTTAGCACCTGGCGGATGGGTTGCCGTCTCCGGCTTTGGCCCGGATCAGTATAGGGAACTGGTCCAACTGGGTTCAACCGCGCGCGCACCGGGGCTTTGCTCGGCGCGCATGTTGGCGGCGGCTCTTGAGGCCGCCTTGCCGGGTGGCTTCGACATCGTCAAAGCAGATGAAAATCGTAACAGTCTCTGGTTCCAAACGCCGCGCCACGTTCTCAGACATCTGCGCGAAACCGGTGTTAACGGCAAGGCTTCGGCGATCTGGACCCGGGCGCGTCTGTCTCAATTCAGCGCTGACTATTTAGCGGAGTTTGGCACGAAAAACGGAGTTTGCCTTACCTATCATCCCGTGTGGATCGTCGCGCGCAAGCGGTACTGATGTGCTTTTGCCGAAATTGCACGGGACTATAGCGGCAGCGTTGTTGAACTACGGCTCAATTCTGAGACGTAAGTGCAGTTAACTCAATTAGCTGTTTGGTCTGCAAGCGGCATGAACAAATGTCGCCTTCCATGCTAATGCCCCAAGATCTGGCTGAGGAACAGCTTGGTGCGCTCTGACTGTGGGTTGTTGAAGAACTCTTCGGGTTCGTTCTGTTCCACGATCTGACCGGCGTCCATGAAAATCACGCGGTTGGCGACCTGGCGGGCAAAGCCCATCTCATGCGTCACACACAGCATGGTCATGCCTTCCTCGGCCAGTTCGATCATGGTGTCGAGCACCTCTTTGATCATCTCGGGGTCCAGCGCCGATGTTGGTTCATCGAACAACATGATCCGCGGCATCATGCAGAGCGAGCGTGCAATCGCCACACGCTGCTGCTGACCGCCCGAAAGCTGGCCGGGATACTTGTCGGCCTGTTCCGGGATTTTCACCTTTTCCAGGAAATGCATCGCGCGCTCTTCGGCCTCT
>NZ_JBQFRI010000011.1:0-136079 GCF_056537325.1 Ruegeria sp. CF5
CGGCGGGAATTTTGGGGCGGTTGCGTTCAACCGCGTCCTGAAAGCTCTCGTAATAGATCTTGCTGTTTGCATTGTCCTTAGGCACTGGGCTTCCTCCTGTCAGCGCGCCGCTGTACTCTGACATCAGAGCCGGGCGGTCTAATGTTTGAACGGCATTTTTGCCGTCAGCGGCCTGCAGCGGACCATCAGCCAGCTACAAAATCATCCGGATCAACACCGGCGACCTTCCTGCTGGAAGCCGACTGTTTTCGATTTCAAAGCACGCGCCGTATTGCACGCTGTTACTGTCTTGCAGGTTGACCTTTTTGAAATGTCCGCACCGCGTTTCGTGATTCCACGCAGAAGAGTGAACTGCGAATTATTGATATTGTCCACAACTATTTTACGCATTCATTAATATTGACGAAATGTATCCACATTTCAATTGCTGTATTCTTACTGTGCTACGATTTTCGCAACTTTGCTTGCAAGGAGTCAAGATTGGAGAATCTACTGCAAACTCATGACCATCGACGCTCGCGCCACCTGCGGGTGAACGACGGTCAGCAGGCACTATCAGGTTGTTCACCTTTTGTCTCGAAGCGTGACCTGAGCAAAAAATCATGCGGTCACTTCAAGTGTAAACGCTTCCCCAGTTCTGAAATCACCGGCGCGGAAATGGCAATAGGATCCGGTGGCGAGGCGGTGGCGCTTTGGGCGGAACAGAGAAGCTACTTGGCCACCAACGGAAAGGATTAGTTGCGCTTGGCTGTATTCTTATTCCGGAGGGTCTGCCTTTAGTTGTCGCTATTCTCTTTTCCCGGCGTTTTTCTGGTTGGGCTGGGGACACATATCAAATCAAGAGTGTCAGCGAGTATTTTACCGGGCTATTGCACTATCTCCGCAAACCGGCTGCGTGTTTTGTTTGCAAAAGCCACTAACGACAGCATCACTGGGACCTCGACCAGCACTCCGACAACGGTTGCCAAAGCAGCGCCGGAGTTCAAGCCGAACAGGCTGATTGCAACAGCGACGGCCAGCTCGAAAAAGTTGGATGTCCCGATCATGGCGCAGGGGGCGGCGATCCGATGTGGAACTTTCAGAACAAATGCAGCGCCATAGGCCAGCGCAAAGATGCCATAGCTCTGAACCAATATGGGTACTGCGATCAGCACAATAACCAACGGCTTGGCCAGAATTGTCTGTCCCTGCAGACCGAACAAGATGACAACCGTGGTGATCAGGCCAATCACGGACCAGGGTTTGACCCGAGCCGAGAACGCCTCGATCGCCGCTTGCGATCCCAGCCTCTTGCGCGTGATCAGGCCAGCAATCAAAGGCAGGACAACGTACAGAACGGTTGCAAGAACAAGCGTCTGCCACGGGACTGAGATGTTTGTGACGCCCAGCAAAAGCGCCACGATTGGTGCAAAAGCTACGACCATGATCAGATCGTTGACCGAGACCTGAACCAGAGTGTATGTCGCATCCCCTTTTGTCAGTTGCGACCAGACGAACACCATTGCGGTACAAGGTGCAGCCCCAAGCAATATCAAGCCAGCAGTGTATTGCGCCGCATCTTCGGGCTGAATCCAGGGCGCAAAAACATAATCAAAGAACAGTACCGCCAGAAACGCCATGGTGAATGGCTTTATCAGCCAATTGACGACAAGGGTTATGATCAAGCCGCGGGGTTGGCGGGCAACTCCCGCGACCGCGCCAAAATCGACACCAACCATCATTGGGTAAACCATCGCCCAGATCAGCAGTGCGACCACCAGATTGACACTGGCGACTTCGGCCGACGCGATCAATTGAACCAGCCCCGGTGCCGCCTGGCCTATCAACACGCCCCCAATCATTGCTAGCGCGATCCATACCGTCAGGTAGCGTTCGAAGATGCTCATGAGATTGCCTCGTTAGTCTGCTCGGCAAGCTTGCCGGATGTCAGCGCGGCCAAAGCGACCATGATTGCCGCAGTTCCCAGAACCAAGGGCAGCCCTCCGATCTGGTAGGTCAGGCCCGACAGGACGGTGCCGACCAATCGGCCCGTTGCATTGGCCATGTAATAGAACCCTACATCCATCGTGACCCTTTCAGACTTGGTGAATGCCAGGATCAGGTAGGAATGCAGTGAAGAGTTGACCGCGAAAATCGCCCCAAAGACCAAAAGGCCAAAGACCAAAGTGATGGTCAGCCATGTCTGCGGCCCCGAGGACAGCAGGACAGCAATGGTCAGAGCGGCGGGTACGCAAAACAAGGCAGCGGCCCAGTTGCGCGCGGCGCGGATCAGATCGCCCTCGGTGCGCTCGAACGCGCGCAGGATTTTGGGTGCGCTGGCTTGAACCGCGCCGTACAGGATTATCCAGACGGCCATGAATGTGCCGATCATGAAGAAGGCGGCGCGGTTTCCTTCTTCTGTGCCGTCCGAAAGGACGGCGTAGAAATAGATCGGGATGCCAACCACGAACCAAACGTCTCGTGCCCCGAACAGAAAAACGCGCGCAGCCGATAGCCAGTTCACATTGGCCAATTTCGAAAAGACCTCAGAGAATTTCGCTCCCTTGCGCCCTTTGGGCAGGCCGGGTGGCATGAAGGTCACGACAGCCGCCAGGATCGCCGCCAGTACGATCGCCATGAAAAGAACGGCCCAATGGAAACCCAGCGTAACCAGCAATGCGGCCCCCAGCAGGAATCCCAGACCCTTCACCGCATTCTTTGATCCGGTCAGGATGGCGACCCACCGAAACAAACCACCACCATCGGTGGGCGCCAACAGTTTGACCGCCGATTTCGAGGACATCTTGGCCAAGTCCTTAGCGACCCCGCTTGCCCCCTGAACAAACATGACAAAGGCGACCGAGACCCCGATGGTCCAGTTCGGATCAAGCTGGGTCAGCGCCAGCAAAGCCACGACCTGAAGGCCCAACCCCGCATAGAGAGTCGACGTCAACCCGAACCGTGCTGCAATCCAACCGGCTGCAAGGTTGGTCACCATGCCAGCGATTTCGTACAGGACAAACAGATAGGCCAACTGCACCGGCGAGAAGCCCAGTGTATGAAAGTGCAACAGCACCAACATTCTGAGCGCCCCATCGGTTAACATAAATGCCCAATAGGCTGCCGTTACCGCGATATAGGCTGACAGACCTTCAGGTTTTTGGGTCACAGAGAAGCCCCAACCATCAGGGCAACATCGACCAGTCGATGTGCATAACCCATTTCATTGTCGTACCAGGCATAGATCTTCACCTGTGTGCCGTTCACAACCATGGTTGAAGGCGCATCAATGATCGAAGAGCGTTCGTCATTCGTGTAGTCGGTGGACACCAATGGACGTGTCTCATAGCCCAGAATGCCGTCCAGCTCTCCTTCGGCGGCAGCTTTGAAGAAACCGTTGACTTCTTCGACGGTGGTCTCACGCTCGACCTCGAAAACGCAATCCGTCAACGATGCGTTCAGCAATGGAACCCGCACAGCATGGCCGTTTAGCCGCCCTTTGAGTTCCGGGTAAATCAGAGTGATAGCTGTAGCCGAGCCGGTCGTGGTCGGGATCAACGAATTCAAAGCCGAGCGAGCGCGGCGCAAATCCTTGGCCGGTTTGTCCACGATCGTTTGCGTGTTCGTCACATCATGGATCGTGGTCATCGACCCGTGGCGGATACCGAGGTTTTCGTGAATGACCTTGACGACAGGAGCGAGGCAATTGGTCGTGCAGGATGCCGCCGTAACAATGCGATGTGCGGCGGGATCATAAGTATCTTCGTTAACGCCGCAGACGATGTTGGCCGTGGGGCCATCCTTGACCGGCGCGGACACTACGACCTTTTTCACGCCGGCTTCAAAATACGGAGCCAATTTGGCCTCGGTCTTGAAAGCCCCGGTGCACTCGATAACCACATCTACGCCGTCCAGTGGCAGTTCGGCCAAATCATCGGTTCCGATAAACGGAATACGCACGCCGTCAATCGTGACACTATCCTCATCATGTTCAAAGGATGCATCCCAACGACCGTGCACGGTATCAAACTCCAACAGGTGCGCCTGCATGGCGGCATCACCCACGGCGTCGTTGATCCAGGCAATTTTTGCGCCCTTCTCCAGCAACGGTTTCAGGGCAAGCTTTCCCATCCGGCCCAAGCCGTTCACAGCGTATGTTGTCATGTTGTACTTTCAGCAGGAGTTTTGCCGATCTCATCAACGGCGGATTGCAGTGCGATCCGGTCAAGGCTTTCGACCGGTAGTGAAGAAAAGGCTTCGATACGGCGCTTGAGCGCGCCGTAAGCGTTTTGGAAGGCGAGGCTTTTCTCGGCATCGTTGCCCTCGGCCTTGACCGGATCAACCATGCCCCAGTGGCCGCTGATCGGTTGGCCCTCCCAGGCCGGGCATTCTTCATTCGCCGCCTGGTTGCAGACGGTAAATACGAAATCCAGTTCCGGCGCATCCGGCCCCGTGAACTCAGCTACGTTCTTGGAGCGCAGGACCGACGTGTCGTGCCCTTTGTCTTTCAACACCTGAAGGGCAAACGGATTCAGCTCGGAAAACGGTCTTGTCCCGGCCGAAAATACATTAAACCGATCCCCGGCGATTTCGCGCAGCAAGGATTCGGCAAAGATCGAGCGGGCGGAATTGCCCACGCAGATGAACAGCACGTTGAACTTCCGGTCAGTCATGGCGTCATTTCCTTGGTTAAAAGGCATGCAGAGATCAGGTCGTCCGAGGCAGCAATCCACGATCAGAAAGTCGAGCATCTGCTGCACGTTCTTCATTTCAATCGAGTAGAGCAGAGAAGTTCCCGACCTTTGCTGTCTGATCAACCCGGCACTCTGCAACGCATTCAGGTAGTTCGACATTGTGCTGGGTTTGAATCCCAACGCGGAAACCAGCTCCCCCGCTGGCACGTGGTCAGGATATCGCCGCATGAGCATCCGAAACACGGCAAGACGGTGAGAGTGGCCCAGGATGCTCAGTTGGTTCGAGACTTCTATTTCCATATTTCGGGAATTACTAAATTATGATTTTAGGCACAACTCGTTTCTGAGATGTAAGATGAATTCGCCTCGATGGGATGTGCCGCAAACTCTGGGCTTGGATTGGCGGGAGCGCCCTTGTTTGTACCTCCCGCCTACACAGTTTGAGGTGTTCGCAATTTCTGGAAAACCGCCGCAATTCAGTTCCGTCCTGTATCGCCCGAAGTGCACGAAACACCGGCTGCAAAGAAACTCAGTGACTTCTACCATGTGCCCTCTAAACTCCTGTCTCATGTATTTTAGTGGTTTGCGTGGGAGTTTGAGCGCAAGTGGGTGGAAAGAAGGCTTCAGAAAAGACGGAAATTTCAACGTCATCAACCGCGCAAAATTCGTGGCTCAGCGCTGCTGATCAGCAGGCGCGGTTCGACGCCACCGCGCGGGTCATGCAAGCCATCTCGGAAGCCAAGGATGATGTTCAGCCGGTCTGCGACCTGATTGTAACGCTTGCAAAAGACCTTTGTGATGCCGTTTTTGCCGGGTTGGTCCTCGGGCAAGAAGGGGACAATCTTCAGCAACTGGTTGCAAGCGTTAATCTGCACCCGGAAATTCAACAACTCTGGACCGACGGCAAGTACACGATGGAACCGGGCAATTCCATCGTGACGGACACCATTCTCAGTGGCGAGACCAAGCGCGTTGTCGACATGGGGGATACCCATTTCCACAAATCAGGCGATGAGCGCTTTAAGCTCATTGTCGACAAGCATGGGTGCCGCAGCAACTTGTTTGTTCCGTTAAAGGTGGATAGTGGCGCAATCGGGTGCCTGATGCTGGCACGGGACGAAGTGCGCCCCTACACCGACGATCAGGTCAAGCTCGTCGAGACTTTCGCCGCTCAGGCGGTGATTGCCATTGAAAATGTGCGCCGATTCCGCGAGCTGCAGATCCGTCTGGCACGTGAGGGTGCCACGCGCGAAGTCTTGGAGACGATCAGTCGGTCTCGGGAAGATGAAGCGCCGGTGTTCCAGGCAATCCTGGAAAACACTGCCAGACTTTGCGAAACGGATGTCGCCACATTGAGCCTTTTGAACGAGGCGGGAACGCATCTCGAATATGCAGCCCATTTCGGCGATCAATTGGCTACCTACAAGGTCGGCGTAGATCGCTGGTCACTGGACTCAAACCTTCAGATCGCCGAGTCCGTGCGAGAAGCGCGTGTCATCCACAATGCAGATTTGCGGCTGACGGACCACTACATCAACGGGGATCCCTGGCGCCGCCAGCTGGTTGACGAAGAAGGCGTTCGATCCTTTCTGACGGTTCCACTGATGTCAGCGGATGGCGATCCGGTCGGGGTCATTGGCATCTACCGGCGTGAAGTGCGCGCCTTTACGGCTGATGAGATTTCTCTGGTTGAAGGTTTTGCTGCGCAGGCTGTGATTGCCTTGGATAATACGCGCCAGTTGACAGAGCTGCACACGCAGCTGGAACGTCAGACGGCAACACAGGAAATTCTGACCGTAATCAGCAAAAACCGTGATGATGATGCGCGCGTTTTCAATTCGGTTCTTCAGCAGGCCACCAGGGTATGTGACGCAGATCAGGCGGCTCTTGTTTTGGTTAATGCCGCAGGAACCCATGTGCGACTGGCAGCAAATTGGGGACATCAGAACATCGAATACGGTATCGGAAAGGAATGGCCGCTTGAAGGATCGGGAACCGTGAGCGCCGCGATCCGAACATGCAAGGTCGTTCATATGGACGATTTGGTCGAGACTGATTTCTACCGCTCGGGTGACGAAGTCGCGGTCAAGATGGTCGAGGTCGAGGGCATTCGGTCGCGCGTTGCAGTCCCCTTGATGCAAGGAAATCGGGCGGTGGGTGCCATCGCGGTCAGTCGCCGCGAGGTGCGCCCGTTTGCAGAGCAGGACGTGCAGCTTATTGAAGAATTCGCCAAACACGCAGTCATTGCCGTCGAGAACACGCGCCAGTTTCGTGAAGTTCAGGAACGGCTCGAGCGCGAGAAAGCGTCGCGAGAGATCCTCGAAGTCATCAGCCGTAGCCGTGACGATGACAAGCCTGTCTTCCAAAGCATTCTCGAAAATGCCAGCCGCTTGTGCAAAGCACCGCTCGCCTTCTTGTGTGTCGCTGATCACGATCGAGGGCTTGCAACGATCCCAGCCAACATTGGTGCGAGAACTGATTTTAATGAAGCGCTCAAAGGTTTCTCGGAGCCGTTGACGCGCACTGAATTGATCGCGATCAAGCCAATGATCGATGGGCAGGTTATCCGCCAGGACGATATTGCCGATGATCCACTTTATTACAGGGACCGTGACCCAAGACGCGTTCAGATGGTCGAGATCGAAGGGGCCCGTTCGGTTCTTGCGGTTCCGTTGATGAAGAATGGCTTAGGCCTGGGGGTGATTGTGCTCTATCGCCGCGAAGTTGCATCCTTTTCAGATGACGACGTGGCTCTGGTCCATACCTTCGCGGCTCAAGCCGTGATCGCAATGGAAAACGTCCGTCAGTTCCGCGAAGTGCAGGACCGCACAGCGGAAGTAACGCAAGCTTTGGAATACCAAACTTCTACATCTGAAGTGCTGCGGGTTATTTCGGCGTCACCAGATGAGTTATCGCCCGTCCTCGACGCTATCCTCAAAGAAGCGTCGCGTATCTGCGAATTGCAGGATGCTTATGTTGCAATGCTGAACCCCGACGATCAGCTCTTTCATGTTCATTCGATACTTACACAGGACACGGCCTTTGCGGAGTATGTCAAAGCTCATCCTATTTCTCCCGATGAAAGCGGTGTAACCGGGCGTGCCATTCTGTCGAAACGCACAATCTATATCGAAGATGTTGAAACGGATTCTTCTTATACTTGGATTGAAGAAAGCGGTGTCGGTGAGTATCGATCCGTGCTCGGGGTGCCCCTGGTCAAGAACGGAGATGTTGTTGGTGTAATTTCGATCGGGTCAACGGAGGTTTCGGGATTTTCCACCAAACAGATTCAGTTACTGGAAACTTTCGCAGACCAAGCCATCATTGCCATTACCAATGCCAACCTCTTCCGAGAAGTGGAAGAACGCACCGCAGAAGTCGTGCAATCGCTTGAATACCAGACTGCTACTTCAGAAGTTCTGGATGTCATCTCGCGCTCGCCCAACGATCTTCCGCCTGTGCTGGACGCCATCTTAGAGGTCTCCTCGCGCATCTGTTCCCCGGAATACGCATTCTTTGCCATGCGCGATGCTGACGACGGGCTCTACCGCGTGGTCATGTCCCACAATGTCAGCGATGCGTTCCTGAACTTCTTGTCAGACAATCCGATTGCTCCTGAGGAAGGCTCGTGCATCGGACGTGCGGCCTTGCACGGAAAAACTGTCCATATCGAGGATACGCGCAACGACCCGACATACACGTGGAAAGAAGCGGCCGAGATGGGAGATTACCTGACGACTCTGGGGGTTCCGCTTGTGAAAGATGGCCTGACGCTGGGGGTCATCGTTATGGCGCACCGGCAGGCCTCGGCTTTTAGTGACAAACAGATCAGCCTTCTTGAAACCTTCGCGTCTCAGGCTCTGATCGCAATCAACAACACGCAACTATTCGAAGAATTACAAACGCGTACTGCAGAAGTCGAAGAGGCGTTGAAGTACCAGACAGCTACGTCCGAGGTACTCGAAGTTATTTCCCGATCTCCTGACGCGCTGGAGCCTGTATTGGAGGCGTTGCTGGCCGTTTCATCCCGTATCTGCCGTCTACAGGATGCATTTGTGGCTCTTAAGAAGCCCGAAGACGGGAAATACCATTTCTTTGCCGGGCACAACGTGCCCGACAGTTTTGCAGAGTTTTTGAAGGCGCATCCTTTTGAACCTGGGGAATCAACGGCAACTGCAAGGGCTCTTCTTCACGGACGGGCCGACTACGTCGAGGATACGCAGGCAGATCCAAATTATGATCCGGTTCTAAGGTCTCACAATGAGGGTTACAGATCTGTTCTTTCCGTACCATTGATACGTGACGGTGATACAATCGGCGCAATCAGCATGGGTAGCCGAAATGCCGCGGCTTTTGACCAGAAGCAGATCAAGCAATTGGAGACCTTCGCGTCCCAAGCGATAATCGCAATTCAGAATTCGCAACTTTTTAATGACACGCAGACCGCGCTTGCACGCCAAACGGCGAGTGCGGACGTGCTGCGCGTGATTTCAGAGTCCCCGACCGACACCAAACCGATTTTTGAAAAGATTGTTGAACTCGCAACGATGCTCATCGATTGCGACCTATCAATCGCCATCCAAGCTAACAAAACTGAAATTTGGCAGGTCGCCGTTGCAACGCCTGATGGTATCCAAGAAATCACGTGGACAGAGCGGATACCAATTGATCCGGAAGACAATTTGCCGTCTTGGGCAATCCAAAGCGGCAAGACTTTGCATATACCTGAGTGGAACTACGACGAGCTACCTCGGCGCGATCAAAAAATTATGCGCGAGAAAAAGTTCAAATCCTCCCTGATGGTGCCACTGATGCGCGGGAAGGATTGTTTCGGTGCCCTGACATTCATTCGAAAGACGACTAAGGCTTTCAGTGATGATGACGTCGCTATTGCCGAGTCCTTCGCTGATCAGGCTATCATCGCCCTCGAAAACGTCCGGTTGTTCAATGAAACCGAAGCATCCTTGGCGCGGCAAACGGCCAGCGCAGACATTCTGCGCGTCATCAGCCAATCCCCTGACGACATCAAACCTGTCTTCGAGGCAATTGCAGAAGCGGGTGTTCGGTTGGTCTCATGCGATACGGTTGCAACGATGACCGCGCAGGATAACAGCTTTGAGGTGCTCGCCCGGGTCGATGCACAAGGTGCGGCGACCCTTGAGGGGAACCAGAGTTTCCCGATCGACCCCGATCCGATGTCCAGCTTTCCTGCGCAGGTACTGCATGAGAAGAAGATGCTCCACCTCCCGGATTGGGACAAACTCGACCTCTCACCGTTTGAGCAGATCACGTATGATCGGCATGGTATCCGTGCCGCACTGTTGCTGCCTCTGATGAAGGGGGCGGTGTGTCTGGGTGTATTGGTTTTTGCACGAAAAACAGCCGGTGCC
Source organism: Ruegeria sp. CF5 (assembly GCF_056537325.1). Lineage (NCBI taxonomy): Bacteria > Pseudomonadati > Pseudomonadota > Alphaproteobacteria > Rhodobacterales > Roseobacteraceae > Ruegeria > Ruegeria sp. CF5. The sequence goes on from NZ_JBQFRI010000011.1 coordinate 10,064, forward strand.
TTCACCAAGGATGAAATCGACCTTGCTTATTCGTTTGCCGATCAGGCGGTGATTGCAATTGAAAATGTGCGATTGTTCCGCGAGGCGGAAGAGGCGCGCAAAGCTGCGGAAGAGGCAAACGAAGCCAAAAGCGCCTTTCTGGCCACGATGTCCCACGAAATTCGCACCCCGATGAATGCCGTAATCGGGATGAGCGGGCTGTTGATGGATACAGAGTTGGATGCGGAACAAAGCGACTATGCGAACACGATCCGCGATAGCGGCGATGCACTTTTGGGCATCATCAACGAGATTCTCGATTTCTCAAAAATTGAGGCGGGGCAGATGGATATCGAAATCCATCCGTTCGATTTGCGTGAATGTCTGGAAAGCGCGCTGGATTTGATCAGCGGCAAAGCAGCCGAGAAACAGCTCGATTTGGCGTATGAATTCGATGACTCCCTACCGCCCGCGATCAGTACGGACCTTACCCGTTTAAGGCAAATTCTGCTGAATCTCCTATCAAACGCTGTGAAATTCACCGAAAGCGGCGAAGTGGTTCTTTCGGTTGAACACACAGCCGGGGTGCAGGGGTCACTTGAACTTACATTCAAGGTCCGTGACACCGGAATTGGGCTGACCAAAAAAGGCATGAGCCGTCTGTTTCAATCTTTCAGTCAGGCAGATAGTTCAACCACACGCAAATATGGTGGCACCGGCCTTGGTCTTGCGATCTCTAAACGCCTCGCAGAGCTTATGGGTGGAACCATGTGGGCAGAAAGCGATGGCGAGGGATGCGGTTCCACCTTCATTTTCAAGATTCAGGCCAAACCTGCAAAATCGGTCAAATCATCATCTCGCGATCTGCTTGGCGTTCAGCCGGAACTTGAAGGTAAGCGCATACTGATGGTGGACGACAATGCCACCAATCGCAAAATTCTGTCGCTTCAAACCGAAAAATGGGGCACCCAAACCACAACTTGCGAAACTCCGTCTGAGGCGCTGCGCATGCTTGAGAATGCGGACCAGTTCGATCTGGCAATCTTCGACATGCATATGCCGGAAATGGATGGGGAAGAGCTTGCCAAAAAGGTACGCGCCAAGAAGCTTGGATTGCCACTTATTCTTTTCAGCTCGCTTGGTCCGCGCGATATGGATCTCGATGATGGGCTGTTTGATGCCAATCTCGCCAAACCTTTGCGCCAATCCCACCTGTTCGATACCCTGGTCACACTGTTCGCGACTGAAAAGGTGCGCGTAAAGCCGACAAAATCTCAGGACAAACCCCAGACCGATCCGGACATGGCAAAGCGGCATCCGCTGCGCATTTTGCTGGCCGAAGATAATTTGGTGAATCAGAAACTCGCTCTTCGCCTGCTCGAGCAGATGGGTTATCGCGCTGATCTGGCCAGCAACGGCGCCGAGGCCGTCCAAAGCGTTGACCGTCAAACCTACGACGTCGTTTTCATGGACGTACAGATGCCCGAAATGGACGGGCTGGAAGCGTCCCGCCGTATCAATAAAGCATTCCCCGATGGAAACCGCCCTCGCATCGTTGCGATGACTGCAAACGCCATGCAGGGCGACCGCGAGATGTGCCTGGAAGCAGGGATGGACGATTACATCACCAAACCCATCCGCGTACCTGTCCTAATCGAAGCCCTTTTGAATGTCCCCGGCAGAAGAAGGTGATCCATGACTGAAAGCCCAATTGATCATGAAATCTTCCTGGAGCTAAAAGACGCAACAGGTGAAGATTTTGCCGCCGAACTTGTAAGCACATTTCTTGACGAAGCCCCCGGCATGATTGCCGAATTGAAAGCGGCAGCAGGCGAGGCAGATGCCGACAGGTACCGCCGCGCCGCCCATTCCATTAAATCGAATGCCAATACATTTGGGGCGATGGCGCTTGCCGAACAGGCAAAAAAAGTCGAACTCGGTGAACCGCCCGTGACCGGAGATCTTACGGATGCGCTCGCACTGGAGGTCGCCCTCGATACTGCCGCCGCGGCCCTACGGAGTTTGATTGATGACTGATGCCCCCGGCCATTTACTCATTGTCGACGACAACAAGGTAAACCGCCTGCTTTTGTCTCGCAGTGTGGAGCTTTTGGGCCATCAGGCGTCGGTTGCGGAAAACGGTCTGGTCGCAATGGAAATGCTATCCAGCCAGCCATTTGACCTGCTTCTATTGGATATCGAGATGCCGGAAATGGACGGTTTTCAGGTTCTGGAAGCGATCAAGTCGGACACCGAGCTACGAGATCTGCCAGTAATTGTAACGTCGTCTGTCGAAGGGCTCGACAATGTTGTGCGTTGCATTGAACTGGGTGCCGAAGACTACTTGCCGAAACCGGTCAATAAGACGCTTCTTAGTGCCCGCGTCTCAAGTGGCCTTGAAAAGAAAAGACTTCGGGACGAACAAAAACGTCTGCTGGAACGCTTTGCGACAACCGAAGTTGCTCAGGACCTGCAAGAGTCGGGCTTTGCCATTGGCGGCAAGCGTGCCAACGCGTCGGTTCTCTTTTGTGACATTCGCGGCTTTACGACATTGTCGGAAAACCTCGCCCCCGAGGAAACGATTGATCTGCTCAATACCTTCTACACGTTGATGTTCGAGGCGGTCACCAGCAATGGAGGCATTGTCAGCCTGATGTTGGGAGACGGTCTTATGGCACTTTTCGGCGTTCCGCAGCCATTACCCAACTCTGCGCAAAGCGCAGTGGCCGCAGGGCAAGAAATGCACAACATGATTGAGATACTAAATCTCGAACGACGCGCAGAAGAGAAAAGTGACCTAAGGATCGGCATCGGAATCGCAACTGGCGAAGTCGTCGCTGGCTATGCAGGTACGGACAACCGGGCGACGTATACTTGTATCGGATCGACCGTAAACCTTGCTGCTCGCCTTGAAGCAGAAACGCAGAAAACTGGCAGCCGGACATTGATTGATCAAGCAACCTTCGATCTGCTGGAAGGGGCTAACATATTGGAGACTTTCGGTGACACCAGGATCAAAGGTTTTTCCGATCCGTTCGACATTCACGCGTTGTGACAAATCATGCAACGTTTTGGACAAGATCGTCGTTCCCACAAAATTTACGGTTCCCGCTTACATCCCATTGCTGAGAAAGGGCACGCCTTCGCCCCGGCTGAGAACAATCAAATCTAACTCTCTGTGTCACAGTTTATGGCGGTCCAAAGCCGCCATCCGAAAACCGGTTCGATGGCAGCAGGTTGGGTCCTTGCAATTCTCCAGCGACGTGCAGCACGCAGGAGACGCAGCGAAGGCTAAAATTCGGGAGAAAGGCAAAACACTATCCTGCCCTTCATTCTCAGCTGTCTAAAAGACGTCATCCTTGGCGATCGGACGATGCATTCAAGTGTTCGATGAACAGCCTAAGCGGCATCATGGATCTGTATTCTCGTGGAAAGTAGAGAAAAATGCCCGGAGTTGTGCCAAGGAACCTTTCGAGTACAGGGCTCAGAACGCCGGAGTCGATCTCATCGGCAACGTAGTCCCGAAAGGTGTAGACCAATCCTAACCCCTGTTTGGCCAGATCGACAGAGGCCGGAAGGGTGTTTGTGATCAGGTTGCCCTGCACATCAACGGAATACTCGCCATCCTGCGCCCGAAAGCTCCAGGGTGCAATCCGACCTGAAGACTGGAACCTGTAGCAAATGCAGCTGTGTTCGAGAAGATCGCGCGGGGTTTCAGGAGTTCCATGGGCCACCAGGTAGTCTGGGCAAGCCACCACGGCAAGCGGCAACGGTGACGTCAGTCGCACTGCTACCATGTCCTGCGCAATGCGGTCCCCCAAACGGAATCCCGCATGAAGTTCCTCACCCAGAATATCCGAGAGTGCATCGGTCAGAGAAAGTTCCAGTTCAATCTCCGGGTATTTGGCGCAGAAGCTTTTCAGGACCGGACTGACAAGCAGATGATAGGCAAATTCCGGCATCGCCAGCCTCAGCGTGCCTCTGGCAGCGTGCCCAGTGCTGCGTGCGCTTTCGACGGCCTCAGAGAGTTGATCGAAGGCCGGGCCTGCCCCACGGATCAACGCCCGTCCTGCCTCGGTCAGGCTGATTGATCGCGTTGTGCGAATGAACAGCGCGGTGCCAAGCTGATCCTCCAGTGTTTTCAACTGATGACTGACGGTTGAAGGCTTGATGCCAAGCGCCTCTGCCGCGGCGCGCAGCGAACCGTGGCGAGCAATTGCTACAAAAATTTCAAGCGTGGCGAGGGGCAAACGCATGGGGGCTCCGACTTAGGCTATTATTCGATATGATACATGAAAGAAGTGAAAAGCGAGGCAATTATGTCAGCAACGTATCACACCTAAATTCACCTCACCGCCGCGTAGCCTGACCCAAGAGGATGAACGCGCCATGACCATAGCTACCGCGTTTGCCGCCGCCCTCGTCGCAAGGGATATCGCCTTGGGGGTAACCCGATCAGTCGAAGACAGAGCCTATACGGCGAATTGCCCGGCCACCCTTGGTGAAAGCGGACCCACCGGCGGACTTTTTGGGACCGACAACCAATCGAATGGTGAAATGAATGAATGAATGACTACCCTGAAATCCGCGGTTTCATCGCTGACTGGTTTGCTCGATTTGACCGGCTGGACTCGATCGAAGTGTTCCTGCGCGATCTACATCCGGATGTGACATGGGAAATGCCGGACGCGGACACCAGCCTCACTGGCCACGACCGCGTGCGCGCCTGGTACGCCGAGGTGCTAAAGACACTTCAGAGACCCACCGAACACCATGTGAGCAAGATTGATGTCACACCCGACACGGCGCGGTTCGAAGTTCTGTTCCGCGCCAAAACCTTTTCGGGCGAACCCATCGAAGCCCGCGTTCAGGAAAACTGGCGCTTTGATACCCGGCCCGACGGTCGCCCGCTCATCACCTCCTATTCCGCAAAGTTCCTGTAAGAGGCAGACATATGAAAACTCTCGTTCTCACTGCGCATCCGGACCTGAACAGATCGCGCATCAATCGCGCATGGTTCGAAGCGTTGTCCGAAGCGACCAACGTGACAACCCGCGACTTGACCGACATCGGCGGTTCCGAGATGCGGTTTGACATTGCCAACGAGCAGGCCTTGCTGTTGGCACATGATAGGGTCGTGTTCCAGTTTCCCTTCTACTGGTATTCCGCCCCACCAGTGATGAAAGCCTGGATGGATCAGGTTTTGAGCTATGGCTTCGCTTATGGGCCGGGCGGCGACCAACTGAAAGGGCGTGAGTTTCTGATCCTTGTCTCCACAGGCGGGCCGGAACACAGCTATCACGCAGGAGGCTACAACAACTACACGATGGCTGAATTCCTGAAACCCTTTCAGCAGACGGCCAATTTGGCGGGCATGACCTATCTGCGCCCGTTTGTGGCGCACGGCATGGCTCTCGCTACACAAGAGCAGATCGAAGCAAATGTGCCCGAGATGCTGGCCCATCTGACTGATCCGGATCTGGACCCCAAGGTCAAACAAGCACGCCTGCTCAAGCAATTGGAAGACGATCCAACCAAGGCTGCCGCAGTCAGTTAAAACCTGCGTTATTATGCTATGCCAAAGAACCCACGCCGAACTGTCGGCTCGCAACCTCTTCAGCGTGGGTTCATTCTGATCAATCAATATATAGAATGTAGGCAAGCCCAATATTCTGCGAGATACCCGTGCCCGAGATCGATCAACTGAACCAATGGCTGATTTCCGAGGGAAGGCTGCTTGGCGATGAAGTCGAAATCGTCAGGGGCTATTGCGAAGGCTTGGTTCGACTGGGCGTGCCGCTGGCGCGCGCACGGATCGCGCAAAACTATTCCAACCCTCTTCTGAGTGCCTGGGGCATAATCTGGACCCCAGAAGAAACCCAACGCTACGTCGTTCCCACGACGGTTTTGTCAACAAGCGCATGGCATGGGAGCCCATTCGAGTTTGTAGTCACTCAACGTCGCCCGTTGCGCAAGCGGCTGATCAGCCTCGACCTAGAGGCTGAACATCCAGTCTATACAGAGCTTGCCGACACAGGAGCCACCGATTTTCTGGCTATTCCCCTGGAGCATGGCAACGGTTCAGTGCAAGGCACCAGCTTCACCACAGATGCAGACAGCGGATTTTCTGACGAGCACATTCGATACATCGAAGACACGCGCTATGCGCTTGCGGCGGCCCTGGAACCCATTGCCATGCGCAACTCGCAAAAGAGCCTTCTGCAGACCTATCTCGGTCACGGTCCTGCCGAAGAAATCGGGCAAGGTCATATTAAGCGCAGAGAGCACAGAACAGTCTCTGCCGCGATCCTGTTCGCAGACCTCCGGGGCTTTACCGAAAAAGCAGAGGCCTGGCCCGAGACCCAATTGCTGGACATGATGGGAGACTATTTCGAGATGGTTGTCTCTCCCATTCAGCAGATGGGGGGTGATGTCCTCAAATTTATGGGTGACGGCATTCTTGCCGTGTTCAATGTCGAGGACAGTGCCGAAAAATCCTGCAAGTCCGCTGTCGAGGCTGCGAAGATGTCATTGGCCAATCTACAAGATTACAACGAAGCCGGGATGCGCGAGGACCGGGAGCCTATTGAATTCGTAATCGGCATAGACTTTGGCCAGGTGACTTTCGGCAATATCGGCAGTCCCGACCGATTGGATTTCACAGTTGTTGGTCAAGCCGTAAACGTGGCCAGCCGCGTTCAGGGTCTTTGCAAAGAACTGGACGAAAAAATTCTAATGACAGCAAATGTCGCACGACATACGGGTGACGCGGCCCAATCTGTCGGCTTCCGCTCTATTCGAGGACTGCCACAGGATATAGAGGTTTTCACCACAGCGAACTAAGGTCCCACCTTGTAATGCGATAGAAACATCGCGACGCAGTCCTGCATGATACCGTCTGTTTTCTGCTTCTCGCCCAGCAAGAATTCCGGCCAGAAAAAGAAATTCTTCACCAGGGCGAGTAGCTGACCAGTGGCAAAGGCGGGATCGGCTTTTCGCAGAGCACCGGCCTCCATCGCGCCAGCTATGAGCTGCGTTATCGGGTAGTCGTGCGTGGCAGTTTCGGCAAAGAAGGCGCGTGAGCGGTCCAGGTCACGCAAGAACTCAGAAATCACCATACGGTTGAGCCCCATGACTTCGGGCTCGGTGATGACCATCACGTAGTGTTCCAAAGCTTCAAGCAGTTGTTCTTCCAAGCCGCGCGCTGGATCGTAGGCGACAGGTTTCATCGCCTCGTTGCGCGCAATCATGATCTGGGTGATCGCGTTGAACAGCGCCTCTTTCGTCGCGAAGTGATTGTAGAGCGTGCGACTCGAGACACCGGCCCGTTTGGCGATTTGCGTAGTCTTGGCGGCGAGAAATCCGTTCTCCCGGAATTCTTCAATTGCCGCCTCGATAATATTTTGTCGTTTCTTTTCAGTCAGCTTCACGCCACTTCACCTCGCTTGGCGAAAAAATGTAAAAAATTCTATTTACATTCTGTCCGCTTTTCCTAAATGTAAACTCACAAGTTTACAATACAACCCCAAAAGGATGTTCGGATGATCAAGCTCACAAGACGCCGTCTTATTCAATTCACTTCTTCCGCTTCCGTGCTGTCCTTCGCAGGCTGGGGCGCAAAGGCAGATCAGACATCTCGATCATCGATAGAGTTGAACTCGAACATGAACGCTATTGCAGCCGGAAAAAACGACATCACCTTCAAATCCATGGGCCTGAAGTTGGCTGCCAACCTCTATACACCCGAAGGCTTTGACCCCGAAGGCAGCTACCCAGCGGTTGTCATGTCTTCGGCCTTTAACCAAGTGAAAGAACAGACCATGGCCATCTATGGCCCGCGCCTGGCGGTGCTGGGATATGTGCTATAGGCTTTGACCATATCGGCTATGGCGAAAGCGAAGGCGAAATTCGCAATAACGAGAATTCGTGGATCAAGATTGAAAGCATCCGCGACGCAATAAGTTTCATGGGCACACTGCCCTTCGTGGATCGCAACAACCTGTTTGGCCTCGGCGTCTGCGCCTCTGGTGGTTACATGGCGCTGGTTGCAACCACCGACAAACGGCTCAAGGCCATCGCCTCCGTATCCGGCATGCTGGGCAATCAGATGAGCTATTTTGGTGCAATGGACCGCGAAACAGTGACCGGCCTGATCTCAGCACAAAATGCCGGTCGTCAGAAAGCCTATGAAACCGGAGTGATCGATTATGTGGATGCGCTGAACATGGCTGCGGCCAAGATCGCCCCCGAGGGCACGGCTATGCGCGAAGGCTATGACTACTACATGACCGAACGTGCGGGAGCGATGACCTATCCGACCTACAGCAACATGTCGCCATCCTTCATGCTGGAGGCACCGATGCTGGCGGATGCAATGAGCTATGCGCCTTATCTCTACACGCCCTTCATCGGCATCTATGGAGAGAAAGCGATGGTCGACACAGCCCCGCTGACGATTGCCTTTCACGAAAAGGCTTCCGAGCCCAAGGAACTGGTCGAGATCCCCGGCGCCTCGCACGTCTCGCTCTATGACATCCCCGAGGATGTCGACCGTGCCGTCGCGGCCATGGACGGGTTCTTCAGGAAACACGGCGGAGCCGACGCCTAAGACTGCCGACATCACCACTCGCTGTTCAGGATCGCCTCGGTTGAACGATCCAACTCGACATAATCAAGTAGGAGACCTCTCATGTCCTTCGATAGAAATTCCACCACCAGCGATGTTCTGCAGGGCATCGATCTGACCGGAAAAACCGCACTTGTGACCGGTGGCTCAACCGGGTTGGGGGCCGAAACGGCCCGTGCGTTGGCAAGCTGCGGCGCGTCAGTGACCATCGTAGCACGGTCTCCGGAAAAACTAGCCAAGGTCGCAGAGACCATTAAAGCGGAAACCGGTCAGGACGTGGAAACCGCGACGTTGGAACTGGACAAGCCCGACACCATCCGTGCCTTTGCCGAAAACTGGCTGGCAGCACATGACACGCTCGACATCCTGGTCAACAACGCAGGCATCATGGCAACCCCTCTGACGCGTACCGCCGAAGGCTGGGAAAGCCAGTTCGCCACTAACCACCTGGGGCATTTCCTGCTGACCAATCTGCTGGCCAAGCCAATCAAGGCCGCGGGCGCGGCACGAGTCGTCAACCTGTCTTCAGCGGGACATTGGTATTCGACCGTTGATCTGGACGATCCGAATTATCTGAACCGCGACTATGAACCGATGCAGGCTTATGGGCAGTCAAAGACTGCAAACATCTGGTTTACGCTCGAACTTGCCCGCCGTTGGGCTGACCATGGCATCACCAGCTTTGCCGTGCACCCCGGTGGCATCCAGACCGAACTGGGCCGCAATCTGGACCCCGCCCTGTTGGAACGGTTTGAGCAAATGATCAGGGACTACCCTGATCTTTGGAAAACCATCCCCCAAGGCGCCGCGACGTCTTGTTGGGCTGCGACATCCCCCGACCTGAACAGCAAAACCGGCCTCTATCTGGAAGACTGTCACGTCGCCGAACCGGGTGGCAAAGACCTTATGGAAGGCGGTCATGTCCCACACGCTTACGATGCGGACGGTGCACAAGAACTCTGGACTCTGTCGAACACATTGCTGCGAACCAATTTCTGACGGCTTAGGGAAATGCAATGCCGCTCGAAACCTCGGGCGGCATTACATTCCGTTCACCGCATCCCCACAAATATGCGTTCAGATTAGACAGTTGGACGATCGCAGCGGCACATAAAACAAACTTCTTAGGCTCGCTTGATCCCTCACAAAGAATGCCTCAATCGGCCACTCGAACTTCATTGCATAACAAAGCAAGAATTCGATCTGCTATTCGAGTTTGATTAGAAAACCATGCAGAGATCAGAGATTGGCAAAATGTTCGGTCAAGAAAGAGAAACCATTGCGATCACACTCATCGCACCCTCGTTTCATATTCACCGACATGAGACGCAATCACGTCGACTACACTGCTTACTCTCGATCGATCGGAAGCGCCGTGATGGGGAGCCGCAAACTTCCCCGTGTCATTATCAAAATATCGCCCTGACCCGTTGGCGAATTCCGAAGACAGCGCGGCCCTGATCAATATGTCCGCGCCGATATCAATGTCATTGCCCGCAACACCAAATCCTTCCTTCACCATATTTGTGGCCAGCAAAGAGCCGGGATTGACAGCGATCGAGACCGGGCCCAACGGAAGTTCTTGGGCGAAGGCCTGGCTCCACATAGTTATGGCCAGTTTGCTTTGTGCGTAAGCCTCCATCGCCTCAAGTGTTCGTTGACCGTTCATTGCAGCGAGATCTACCGTCGCCTGTGCGGCTGAGGACAGATGAATAACACGCCCATCTTTGGGTAGGATCGGCAGCAGCATCCGGGTTAGCAGAGCAGGCGCGAATGTGTTGACAACAAACCGGACGTCCAGCCCATCGGGCGTCATGGGAGTTGGCGTTCTGAGCACGCCGGCATTGTTGATGAGCACGTCCAGATGCTTATGCGCCGCAAGCACCGAATGCGCGAGGCGCTGAACGTCCTCCAGATTGGACAGATCCGCGAGAAAAGCATCCACCTCCGTGCCCTGCGCCTTCAGATCATCCGACACCGCGTTCAGTTTATCGGTGTTGCGGCCGTGGATCAGCAGGTGGTGACCCTGTTGGGCAAGCGCCTGCGCCGTGGCGCGACCTATTCCGTCGGTCGCTCCGGTGATGAGAATGGTTTTAGGCATCATGGTTTCCTCAACTGAACTGCGGCAGGTCACGACGCGAAAAGGGCCGTCTAGATGGCGACAGCCCGATTGCATCAGGCAAGGTCATCCTTACCTTCTATCAGATAATGATTGCTGACCGATCCGTTTGTCCGGGCAGCAAGGTGGGGGGCGTAGGCTTCATCCTGCATGAAGGCCAATGCTGCCTCTTTCGATGGCCACTCAATGATGATCCGAAGCGCCGCGGACTGGGAGTCGCCTTCGACCTGTTCATGATTGGCTGTGCGGGCAATGTAGCGCCCGCCATGTGCTGCGACCCGTTCATTGGCAGTCGGCAGGTAGCCGGGAATCCAGTCTTCGTTTGTCGGCGTCACGTCCAGAACCGAATAGTAAGTCATTGCATATATTCCTTGATTTCAGGGTTGTGCGAAAGAATTAGAAGCCAGGCAAAACCTGCTTGCCGATGACCCGGCCGCTTTCCTGCCGCAGATGAGCTTCGGTCAGTGTTTCGACCGTAAGTTCGCTGGCGCGCTCCGTGACGGTCGAGATCAGGTCTCCTGCATCCAGCATGGCAGAGACCCTGTTCAGCAATTCACGCTGAACCTCGATGTCCTTTGTGCCGAACATCGAGCGTGTGAACATGAACTCCCAAGAGATCGTCAGCGCCTTGGGCTTGGCAGGTGCAATGTCAAAATTCTCAGGATCGTCGATCAGGGCCACATGGCCGCGCGGCGCAATCAGTTCGATGATCGCGGGCCAGTGCTGATCGGTTGCAGTCAAGGCCGCCACATAGTCCGGCTCTAGCCCAAGCGCGCGCGTCTGGGCCACCAGATCTCCACGGTGATTGATCACGTGATCAGCCCCCATCTTGCGCACCCAGTCCTCGGTCTCGGGGCGGGAAGCAGTTGCAATCACGGTCAACTTGGTCAGCTTTTTCGCCAACTGGATCAGGATCGAACCGACCCCGCCTGCGCCGCCGATAACCAGCAAGCTTTTGCCCGCTCCGCCGCCTTCGGTCAGGCGGAAACTGTCGAACAGCATTTCCCAAGCGGTGATCGATGTCAGGGGCATCCCCGCCGCTTCTACAAAATCCAGAGAAGCGGGTTTGCGCCCGACGATGCGTTCATCCACCGCCTGCAATTCTGCGTTGGAACCGGGGCGGGTCACGTCCCCGGCATAGAATACTTCATCGCCGATTTTGTAGCCGGCGACTTCGGGCCCGACCTCTACCACCACGCCCGCCGCGTCAAAACCCAGAATGCCCGGGCCGTTTTCGGGGGCCCGGATGGCGCGCAGTTTCACATCTACCGGGTTCAGGGAAAGCCCCTTTACCTGCACCAACAGGTCGCGCGGTCCGGGCTGCGGATTGTCCGCATCAAAAAGGCGCAGCGCACCCGCACCGTCCACTGGCCCAGTCCGGTCGTATCCGATCGCTTTCATCTCTTGCCGTGCTCCTTGGTATTTCGCTTGGAAGGCAATTTATTCATTGCTATTTCCATAAAAACTGCCAATTTTTGATTTCAGAATTCGGGATTTCAGGACAATCGAATGGACACGCAGTCGATCCGCCTATTCGTCCGCGCGGCGGAGCAATTGAACATTTCAGGCGCCGGACGCAGCCTCGGCCTCGCCCCTGCAATTGCCAGCGCCCGTTTGGCCAAACTGGAGCATGAACTGGGTGTCGAACTGCTGCATCGCACAACCCGCAAGGTGTCGCTCAGCCAAGAAGGAGAGGCCTTCCTGCCCTACGCGCGTGAAATCCTTGCCCAGGCCGACGCCGGGTGCGCGGCACTTGGGCTGGGTGCAGCTGAGCCCACCGGAACCTTGCGCTTTGCCGCGCCCAGCAGTTTTGCACAGTTGCACATCATGCCGTTGCTGCCCGAGTTTCAAACGCTTCACCCCGGCATCATTTTGGATTTACGTCTTTCTGATACCCGCTTTGATCTGATCGAAGGCAGCTTTGACCTCGCCCTGCGTAGCGCCCCCTTGCAGGATAGCAGCCTGAAGGGGCGAAAACTGGCAGACGATACCCGTGTCCTTTGCGCGTCCCCCACCTATCTAGAGGCACGGGGCACACCCCAGAAACCTGAAGACCTGAGCCATCATGACTTTCTTGCCTGGTCGGATCTGGCCCCTCGGGATCTTATTGATAGGGATGGTACACTGTTTACCCTTGATCCCGAGGAAATGCATTGCCGAGCGATTTTTGATGACGGCGCCTCTCAGCGCGTCGCCACTATGGCCGGCGCAGGCATTTCCATTAATTCGCTCTGGAATATCGCGCATGAGATCGCCTCAGGGCGGCTGGTTCACATTCTGCCCGATTGGCAGCTGAACGACCGGTCCGTTCTATGGCTAATCTACCCACGTTCAAACGTTCTGACGCCAAAAGTGCGTTGCTTTATGGATTTCCTGATCAAGCGGCTTGGGTCCTGACAAGCTGCGGCCCGCAGCGTAGGGTATCGCGCATCATTTTGGCTGGACCGATGTGGACATAACGGCGATCGATCAATAGTGGACCTGAGTGGCCTCCATCTCTTGAAACGGTCTCTGCTGATCTTAGCAGCTTTCGTCATTTCAGCGCAGTAGCCGACACCCGGCAAAGAGACTATGCGCTCTGCCGGGTGGTTCTGTTTTGAATGCGGGTCACGCCGTCGGGTTCTGATAGGCCACCAGCAGGACCGCGATGATCACCAACTCGACGACCAATGGTGGAATGACTGCCTTGTCGAACCCGTCGATCAGAATGCCAACAACGCGCCCGAAGGCTACGACGCCCATCAGGATTGCAACGGCCACAAAGCCCAGCGTCTGTCCGGTGATCAGGCCGATCACCAACAGCGCGACAGAAGATAGGAACAATCCACCGATTACCGAGCGGATGGTGCTGAGCCCGGCTGTTCCCACCGGTTCGATGCCAAAGTTGGCGACCATGCGGCGTGGCGCGAACATCGACATGATTCCGAGGCCCGTCAGCATGAGGGTGACAAGGATGACGAGGGCGTTCAACGTGGTTTCCATTTCAAATCTCCTTTGACTCAAGCGAACTGGCGCAGGGCCTGGTTGGCATTTTCCTGAGTGGTGATGTCCGACAGGGCCTCATCAATGCTGGCCTGATCCACGACCGGCCCTGTGGGATATCCTGTTTGACTGGCATAGAAGTGGCCGGTCTTGAATTCGGGGTTGAGCAACCCGTCAAGATACCGCTTCGCACCGGTTTCAACGCTGTGCATCATGCCGAACATCGGCATCAGTACACCGCCAACATGCTTGAAGAAGATGCGCTTCATGAGCGGAAGATCGTCAAAACCCGCAGTGCCAGCGGTGCCGCCGGGGCTCATGGTGACAAAGCGAATATGCGGGTGTTGACGCGCCATCGCGCCCATCCAGAGGGTCGCGGTGAGCTTGGCATAGCCGTAGGTCTTCATCGGATCGCCCTCGGGGCCGAACTTGCTGCCATCGGCGATTGACCTGAACTCGTCCACGGTTCCTTCGGACAGGTCGGGGCGTTCCATACCCATCTTTGGAATTCCGCGAGCGGCCTCGGACCCGGCATATAGGACAGTGGATGTCACCAACTGGCGTTCCAACAGCTCATCCACAAGCACCACATGGCCCAATACATTGGTGGCGAAGATGTTGGTTACGCCGTCATCAGTGAGGCTGTTAGGTTGCCGCCCGCCGGTACCGCCCGCATTCAGAATGACAGCATCAATCGGGGTGGTGAGTTCTGCCACAGCCGCACGAACCGTGGCTGGGTCGGTGACATCCATCAAGACATTCTCAAATATCTTACGTCCGGTGTCGCTTTCCAGCGCCGCTCTGGCGGCCTCGGCTTTGGTTCGGTTGCGGCAGGCCAGATAGATTTTGTCGATGCCTTTCTGCAGCGCAAGCTGTCGCGCGGCCTCGCGGCCCAGTCCGGCATTGGCGCCGGTGATGAGCACAGATTGAATCGGTTTCATGTTGCGTTTCCTTTGCCATTTTCCCAGGGCCCGGATCGGGGTCCTTTCTGTCGTTCGGAAATAAGGTGTTTGGAAATCGCCGTGTATATGGGTAAAACTGGACACCGCGTGTCAAATATGAACCAGCTTACTGAGGTCTGCCGATGCTGCAGGAAAGCCATGCCTTCAACTGGGACGATCTGAAAGTCTTTCTGGCGGTGGCCCGCACCGGCACGATCCGGGGCGGCGCCGAGAGTATCCTGATCAACCACACCACGCTGACACGACGCCTGTCCCTGATGGAGGAACGACTGGGTAGCCGCTTGTTTGACCGCTCGAAACAGGGGCTCGCCTTGACCCAATTGGGCGAGGACTTGCTTCCTTATGCCGAACGGGTCGAAGAAGAAATGACTGCCGCCTCTCGTGTAATCATCGGACGCGACGCGCAGCCGTCCGGCACCGTCTATCTGACCTTGCCCCACGGGTTGGCAATGACATCGATCATGGATGATCTGGCGGCCTTTGCAGATCTCTACCCGGACATCATCCTCAACATGAACTTCACCAATGACGTGGCCGACCTGACGCGGCGCGAGGCGGATGTGTCCCTACGTGTGGCCCACGAGGTGAGCGACGACGTGGTCGGGCGAAAGCTGGTTCAGATGTCACAAGCCGCCTATTGCAGCAAGGATTATGCCGCACGTATCCGCGACAACGGGGGCGAAGGGCTTAACCTGATCGGCTGGCACGAGCCCGAAGGCGATGTGACCGCGAAATGGGTGAAGGACAGCTGCTATCCGAAAGCACAGTTAAAACATCGCGTCTCTGAGCTGGTGCCGTTGATCACCCTCGCGGCGTCCGGTCTCGGCATGGCCTATCTGGCCTGCAATATCGGCGACCGGCACCCCGATTTGATCCGTGCTCCCTTTCAGAAGCCGCTTCCCTATCGCTGCCTCTGGCTGCTTTTGCACCGTGATCTTCGCAATACAGCCCGGGTGCGCCTGTTCGTGGACTTTCTTGCGGACAGGGTTACCGCCCGCAAAAACGAGTTTTGGGTAAAGGGGACCGAGAGCTAACCCGGTAGGTCGACTCAAAGAGCTTATTGACACGATCATGTCGAGCTCCAGCAAGCCTCAATCAGGGATCATCCCACGGCCGTTCCGATAGACCTGTTTCCAGGGCAGAATGGAAAAGGACGCCCTGAGACCCGTCGGCCAAAAAGGATCGCGATGGATCAGTTTCACCACCTCGCTTTGATCCTCTGCATCGACAATCCAAAGACCGTCTCGCCCACCCTTCTCTGTATCCGTCAGCGGCCCAGCGGCTTCTACCGTCGCGGCGTTGGCTTCGAGAAAAGCGATATGCTCTTTCATGTGCGCCGCCCGAATGCCGGGATCGGCATCTGCGGCATCTTCAAACAAGACAATGAACTTCATTGAGGACGCTCACTTTGCTGTGCCGGGCCACTATGGCAGAGCAAAGTTGCTGTTTGGCAAAGCCATTTTGCCAGTCTACTCTGCAAAAATGCAGGATCATGATTGGGATGACTTCAAGTATCTGCTCGCGCTGCACAGAACAGGCACGCTGTCAGGCGCGGCACAGCGGTGCGGCGTGAATGAAACGACGGTCGCGCGGCGATTGAAACGGCTGCA
The DNA here is from genome assembly GCF_056537325.1 of Ruegeria sp. CF5. NCBI lineage: Bacteria > Pseudomonadati > Pseudomonadota > Alphaproteobacteria > Rhodobacterales > Roseobacteraceae > Ruegeria > Ruegeria sp. CF5. Next base: position 26,342 of record NZ_JBQFRI010000011.1, read on the forward strand.
ACAGGCGCTGGGAACAACGCTGTTTGTCCGAAGTGAAACGGGTCGGCACCAATTGGCGGAAGCAGCTCATCAGATACTTGATCACGCTGAAGCCATGGAACGCAAAAACATGGCATTGCGTGAGCGACTGGACCAGAGTTCGGGTCGCATCGGAGGGACGGTCAGGATCAGCGCCGTTCCCGTAATCATCAATCATATTCTATTGCCTCACCTGCGAAAGCTGGGCGACAAGCATCCGCACCTGACCGTCGAACTGGTTCCTGAAGCACGAAACATAGACCTGACAAAACGAGAAGCCGATCTGGCCATCCGTTTCTCCCGCCCCGAACAGGGCGGTTTGGCGACAAAGGCCCAAAAACTCGGCGGACTTGAGTTTGATGTGTTTTGCGGATCACAGCTGGCACCGGAACAGCAGGATAGTGCTGACTGGATTTGCTACGATGATGCCTCAGCAATTCTTCCGCAGGCGAGATGGACAGAAGAGCTTCGAAAGCAGCACAAACTCCGCCCATGCGGTTTCCGGGTTTCAGATGTCAATACCGCTCTGGAGGCGGCGGCGAGGGGCTATGGGAAAGCTGTCCTGCCAAAACTCGTTTGCGAGGATGACAAACGGTTTCGTTGTATCGGTGCAGAGTCATCGAAGTCATCCATGGCGCGGGATGTATGGCTGCTATCGCATTCAGATGACGTGCGTTTGTCAGTAGCCACAGTCAAATCCTGGTTGGCCGAGTTGTCCTGGACCTGACCACCGCGCGATAGCGATGCCATGTCATACATCGACGGTAACCGTCAGATCTGCATAAGGGGCCTCCACAGGCGTGAACGGCGCTATACCGGCGCGGGTCATCAATTCATGAAATGGCGCTGAAATCTGTTCCGGAAAATCGAGTTCCGCCACCATGGTAAGGCTTCGTAGGTCCGACAGCGCAGCCAGTGTGTCGAAACTGAAATTGCCGGTCAGAAAGGGAGTGACTCTGGGAAGCGCAACTTCAACCTCAGCAACAAGCTGCGGAGTTTTCGCGAGTGCGTCCGCAAATGCCATTCCGATCCGCTCTGGCATTGCTCTTTCAAAGAACGCGCGGGCCTCGGACGATGCCAGTTCAGGAACATTCAAGTGCGGCATGCGCGGATAGCACAGGGCGTTTAGCGGTGTGGCAATCGCCTTGCGCCATTCCTCCAATTCAGGGCCGGTGCCATAAGAGGGCAATAACGGACTGCCGATTGCGCCGATATAACGAATGATCTCTGTGCTGCCCTGGATCAGAGTCTCGCCATCCACCAAAATCGGAACGGTCAACTTTTCGATCCGGCCGTCAATCTCGGGTGGAATCTGCCCCGGCTCCATATAGACGAGTTCGGGCGACAGATCTTTTAGGCCGGCCATTATCCGAGCTCGCACACAGAACGGGCAGGTTTCAAAGATATAGAGTTTCATTGTAGCCACACCATCGCCTTTACAGGTAGACAACGCCAAAACGGTCTTCGATCAGCTTGAGGTCCCGTTTTCCGGTTTCATTCTGGCGAGACGTTTCGGCCATGAAATCCTCGGCCCAATCGCCGGGGAAGATATAGCTGATGATCTTGGCCGTCGTACTGCCCACGTTTTTCATGTAGTGGGAGACGCCGCGCGGGCATTGTATGCTGGCGCCGGGCCCGACCCTGAAAACCTCATCACCAATTTTGACCTCAAGATCACCTTCGATGATGTGGAAGGTCTGGTCTTCCCATTTGTGGTAGTGATCCGGGATACAGCTGCCGGGCGCAATTTCACCCGCACCGAAAACATATTCTGACTGCGTGTCCTCTTTACCGGCAGTGACCGAGGTGTATTCGTTTTCGGCCATGAAATACTTGCGGCCTTCATGCCAGCCGCTGATGACCGTCTTCTTGCCAGTGGTTTCGGTTTTCTTGGACATGTCATCCTCCGTTTTCGGGTCATTTGAGAGCAAAAGCACCGGGCAGTGAGCCTGCCCGGTGCTGTTCAGGTCAGTGGCCGTGCCAGATCGAATAGGCCATGCGCTCTACATGGGCAGGCAGGTTCTGGTCATACATGAACCAGTGGCTGAACTCGGGCAGCTCGACCGTTTCCTTCAATTCCTCGACTGTCTTGCCTGCAGCAAGACCTTCCGACACGGCTTTGAACAGCGCCTCGTTGAAAGCCAAATCCTCGGCCAGTTGCTCCGGCGACGACATCGGCATGTGTCCTGACACCACCGTGTCAAAATCCAGTTCGGCCGTCACGCGACGCAGGGTGTTCAGCGAGCCTACGTAGTCATGCGTGTTCAGGCGGCCGGGAAGGTTCACGAAACCCTGAAGGTGCCAATCGACCGCCATAAGTACCTTGTCTTCTGGCATGTAGATGGCGCTGTTGCACTGACCATCGTTCGAGCCGTAGTAGCGCATTTCGACGATCTTGCCGCCAAGCTCGATCCGGTATTCGTCTCCTTCATAGGTTACATCAGGCTGCACAACCTGGTCTTCAAGATCACGGCCCAGCAACTCCGTGCACCCCTCGTGCGTGATAAATTTGGCGCCTTCGTCCTTGAAGATTTGTCCCCCGCGGGAATGGTCGAAATGGGGATGAGAGTAGAGCACCTTGACCACAGGTTGATCCGTCAGCTTTGCAATTTCGGCGCGCATTGTTGCGGCACGAAATTCCTGATTGGGGTCCACAACGATTACGCCGTCATCGGTGATCACGATCAGGCTTGAATAATGCGCCATGTGGAACTGATAGACACCGTCTTTCAGCTCGGTCATGACCGGCTTCATATCGTCTTCTGCGGCGACCGAGGCGTTCGCAAAGGCGGTTGCGGCCGCAAGGGCGGTGAGAATGCGTTTCATGGCAAGGGCCTCCTATTGTCTGGGAGGCAATATATATTTTACTTCAGCAGGCATAATTAGATCGTTATGCAACACAGAACTTACTAAAGGTATCGAATGGATAAGCTCAGGAAGATGGCTATTTTCGCCCGCGTGGTTGAACTGGGCAGCTTCGCATCCGCTGCCGCCGACCAAAACGTTACACCCGCCATTGTAGGTCGCCATGTGGCCGATCTTGAAGCAATGCTGGGTCTGCGGCTGATCAACCGCACCACCCGGTCGATGGAGGTAACAGATGCCGGTCAACGCTACTATCACGGGTGCAAAACCATGCTGGACCATATGGCGGAACTGGAACAGGAAGTCGCGGATAGAAATGGCGTCGGCCCTTCGGGCATTGTCCGCGTAGCAGCGCCCGAAGGCATGGGAACTCCACTGATGGATGCCGTAGAAAGCTTCCAGAAGCTCTATCCGGACGTGTTGTTCGATCTGGTGATCGAGAATGATCAGACTGACTTTGTTAGTACAAACGTCGATCTTGCGATCCGGCTGGCAATATCGCTTGAAGATAGTTCCCTGATTGTCACGAAGCTGGCCGGCACCCGGCTGAGTTTGTTTGCTGCCCCATCCTATCTTGAGAGTAACGGTGTGCCGACCACCGTTCAGGAGCTCGACAACCATGCCTGTCTTGTATTCGGCGGCTCACGCTTTGGAGACAGCTGGCCGCTGTTAACAAAGACTGGCCTGCGCAAATTGCGGCAACCCTGGCGCATGGTGATAAACCAGACCCACATCTACCGAGAAGCGCTGATCCGAGGAATGGGGATCGGGCTAATGCCGGAGATCATGGCTTTGGATCTGGTTGAGACCCAACAACTGTCTCCAATTTATCTTGATGACAGATTTCCAGACGTCGGCATTTTCGGCGTTTACCCAGATAAGGCGTTCCAACCAAACCGCGTCCGTTTGTTTCTCGAACATTTGCGAAAAACGCTTTCAGGAAAGGAAGCGTGAAGCGGTGGATTTCAACCAATCAGGCCTGAACGGCATGAACACAGCCCTGTCAGACGGGTTCATGCCTTGTGTCTCAGCCTGAATAACCCAGCCGATACGGGAATATCTGCGACGCCGGATGCATGTCTGCACCCACAACGTCAGGCTTGTGATGGCGATAGAGGCTACGCCAGTAGGGTTGGATCGTAACGCCTTCTTCCTGCATGATCTCTTGCAGGCGCTTGGACACTTCGCGACGCTTGTCGGCATCGGCGATGGCAAGCGCCTGATCCAGCAGGCTGTCGAATTCGGCGTTGTTGAAACCGGATTCGTTCCAGGACGCCCCACCGCGATAGGCGATATTGAGTACCTGCACACCCAGCGGGCGGTGGTTCCAGTTGGTTGTCGAGAACGGGTACTTGTTCCAGTCGTTCCAGAATGCCGCAGACGGCACCACGCTGCGATTGACCTTGATCCCCGCATCCCGGAGTTGCGCAGCCGTGGCGTCTGCCGTGTCTTTCATCCAGCCGGTATCGATCGAAACCAGCTCATGTTCAAAGTCGGCCATTCCGGCCTCGTCAAGAAGACGCAGGGCTTCCTCGGGGTTTCTCTCGACTTCCGGCAGCTTTGCATATTCCGGATGAACCGGTGACACGTGATGGTTTTCGCCGGTTGTACCCAAGCCGGAATACCCCAGTTCCAAAACGGTATTGTTGTCGACAGCCAGTGCCAGCGCCCGCCTGACGCGCATGTCGGAATATGGTTTGTTCCCTTCCACCTCGGCCAGTTGCTGAGGCCGCAGCACGACGGTCTGGCCAGTGACGACCTCGGATCTGGTCCAGCCGATATCATCAAGGACCGTGATGAAATCACCGGTGGATTCAAAAAGCATGTCCACTTCATCACTTTCAACGGCCGCCACGGATGTCACCATGTCGGTGCCGAAATCCAGAAACTCGACCCGGTCAAGGTAGGGACCACCGTAGATATCGGTACCCCACCAAGCAAAATCCGGTATCCGCTCGATCGCCAGCTTCGAGCCCACCGCGTGATCAACCAACCGGTACGGCCCAGTGCCGATCGCTGTTGACAGATCGCTGGGGTCAAAGGACGGGTGTGCAATTGCGGCGGCATAGTCGGCCATCGAAGGGATCAGGGTGATGTCCGAAATGCGTGGACGCAGAACAATTGTGCTGTCGTCCTTTACCGTGATCGCACCCTCGGCCGCTTTTTCCGTGTCAGGATCAATCAAAGACGTCACACGGTTCGGCATCCCGTTGCCTTCATCGGATTTGTCGCACCATCCTTCGATTGCGCCCGCAACCTGTTCGACTGTCAGGTCTTCGCCATTGGCCCATTTGACACCTTTGCGCAGGTGCAGCACGTACTCTGTTGCGTCTTCGTTCACCTCCCAGCTTTCCAGAAGCATGGGGCGGAACGTACCGTCCGCCTGATACTCGACAAGGCTTTCAAAACAACCGGTTGTAAGATTGCCCATTTCCACCGTGTCATACATGCGCGGCGCGCGCAGTTCACGCACCGGCATTGCAATGCGCAGTGTGCCACCCTGTTTGGCAGAGGTTTGGGCCTGCGCGGGCGATGGCATTCCGATCAACGCATAGGCAGCACCGGCGGAGGCGCCAAGCGCCGTGGCCCGGGAAAGGAATTCACGTCGGCTCATCTCGCCGTTTCTGCATTCTGAAGCCCATTGATCTGCAGCCGGATGGGCAGTTCTGTCGGTGTTCATCTTTTAGCTCCTGTTGGGAAAGTCGCTGTTTTGTTGTTGCCGTTGACTAGGCGAGCGCTTTGTCTGCAGTACGCTCCTGATCAATCAGCACTTCCAGTTGGCGGCGAAACCGCAGCTGTCCGCCGTCTATGGGCAGATCGATATGAGGGCTGGTTTTATTGGCCATGCCCTTCTGAACTTCGTTCAGGACTTCACGGTCCTCTTCGAAGGCGTGTTTGACGTCGTCGCTCATCATTTGCGACAGGCCCTCGTCATCAGGCCGGATGTTGCGCATCTGAAACCAATAGTACCGAGTGCGGCCTTCGGTTTCGGGGGTCATGAAATTGTAGCTGTTCATGACAAACGTCTTGTCATGCAGAGGCCCCTCCTCACCTCCGGTGCCAGCCGGGGTGAACACCGCACGGATCAGCGCGTGACAGGGATAGCGGACCTCGTAATGCTGCAGGCGATCGCAGTTGCCGTCGAATTCCACGATCTTTTTGTAGAACGGGGCGGGTTCCACATCCATCATCCAGCGCCAGACCGTGATACCGTCATCCCGCTTGGTAATGCGCAGCGGCGTATCCTCGGTCGCGGCCTGCCCGAACGAGGACTGGTGAACCCAGGCCACATGGGTCGGGTCCAGCAGATTATCTGTGACAAACAGATAGTTACAGTCTATCTCCAGCGCCTTGCCCCGGTTCATCCCCCAGTCAGGTTTGCCAAATTCCGGAATCTCAAAAATCTCGGACGCATCCGCCAGTGCCGGATTTCCCATCCAGATCCAGACAAGGCCATACCGCTCTTCCACCGGATAGGCGTGAACCTTGGCGTTTGACGGAATCCCCCCCTTGCCCGGAGCGCGCACGCATTGGCCGGTGCAGTTGAAGGTCAGCCCATGATAGCCGCATTCCACATTGTCGCCCTTTCGGCGCCCCTTGCTGAGCGGCAGCTTGCGGTGCGGACAGGCGTCTTCCAGCGCGGCTATGCGCCCCTGCCCGTCGCGATACATGCAGACTTTTTGGTTCAATAGAACGATCTGCTGAAGCTCATCAGTGATCTCATCGCTCCACGCGGCGACATACCATGCATTTTTCAGGAACATCTTTCAGTCTTGGTCCTTTTCAGAGTCACGCACACAAACATGACGGCCTATCCGGTCCAGTCCGCGTCTTGGGTGTGCAAAGATTCGGACTAGTCACAGCAACCAGTATTCTCTATCTGTGATCACAGTTTGATTCTTCTGTCAAAGGATTTTTGCGATGCTGGATGGGAAAGCAGATCAGGTGAACGCTCTTCGCGAGCGTCTGGGAGAACTCGGAAATCTCGCGCCGGAAGACGGTTATGCGATGCCCGCGGAATTCTATACGTCGCCGGATTTTCTTGAGCTGGAGACGAACGAAGTCCTGCGGCGTGAATGGATGTGCGTCGGTCACGTTGGAGAAATCCCAAACCCCGGCGACTATTTCACCACCGATTTCGCTGAGGAGTTGCTGATCGTTACCCGCGATATGGATGGACAGGTACGCGTTCTGTCCAATGTTTGCCGCCATCGGGGCAACCGTGTTGCCGAAGGCGCTGGTAACACGCGTAAATTCATCTGCCGTTATCATACCTGGAGCTATGACACGACCGGAGCCCTGGTCGCCGCCCCCTTGATGAAGGGGCAAACCAAATTCGACAAGAAAGGCTGCGGTCTGCCGGAATTTGCCAGCGAAATCTGGAAGGGTTGGATTTTTGTCAATCTCGACGGAAACGCGACACCTTTGGCGCCGCGCCTCGAGGGATTGGGCGAAATAGTCAGGAACTATCACCCCGAGGATCGCTTTCTGGTTTTCATGGAAGAAGACAGCTGGGCCTGTAACTGGAAGGCCCTGTTTGAAAACTTCATGGAAGGGTATCACCTAAGCGCGACGCACCTGCACACCTTGCATCCGATCACGCCGACCAAGTTGTGCAAAAAGATGAAAAGCGGTGACGGCTGGACGGGCTATCACGCCTATTACGATCCGGACTACCCACCGCGCGGGCCGTTCCACCCCGACATGACCGAGGAAGAGCGAACCAATTCTCCAATGTACGGTGTGTTTCCGAACCTGGTGGTTGGTATGGCGACCAACTTTACCTTGTTCATGTGCCTGCGCCCTGCGGGGCCGGATCGCGTTAAAATCCGCTGGGGTGTTACCGGGCTGGAGAATGATCCGAAATCGGACAAGGTTCGGGACTACGTATCGCTCTGCCGGTCATTCAACGCCGAAGACAAAGAAAAGCTGGAGGCATTGCAGCAGGCGTTGAAAACCCGCACCTATCAGGGCGGCCCCCTGGCCCCGGATGATTTTGAAGGCACGATCCGCGACTTCATCGGTTATATGTCGCGCCAGATCGGGGTGTAGAACTCGTCGCATTGCAAGGGCTGATTTGACAGGTAATCTTCCCGTCATGCTTTTGACGGTTCCAGATCAGCCCACGCAGGCCGAAGAGCTTTATGGTCAGCTCAAATACAAGCTGATGACTGGTGCCTATCTACCGGGCCAGAAACTGTCGATCCGCAAACTCGCCGAAGAAGTGGGCGCCGGCATGTCACCAGTGCGCGAGGCACTGAAGCGTCTGGCGTCCGAGCGTGTTCTGAGCAGCCTTGTAAAGCGGTCCTATATCGTCCCGGTGCTGGACCGGAAGCGTGCCGCCGATCTGTTCAACCTCCGCGCTCTGCTGGAGTCGGAAGCAGCCGTTCAAGCGCTTGAAAACATCACACCCAAGGATATTGCAGCGCTCAACGCCACGATTCCGCTGATGAAGGCCGCAATTGCGGATCGGGATCACACCCAATACATGGTCGAAAATCACCAGTTCCATTTTCTGATCTACAAACTGTGCGGCAACCCCGACATGATCGCGGTGATCGAGCAGCTTTGGATGCAAACAGGCCCGTCTTTACGCAATGGCCTTGAAGGTGAACACGCAACCGACTCCTGGAGCGATGAGCACGAAGCGCTGATTCAGGCCATGACGGATCAAAACAAAGCGGCCCTGAAATCTTGCTTGCTGAGAGATATTCGGTGGGAGTGGCTGGACCGCAGGAGTTGACCTGGAGAAAACTGGCTATTCGCGGGTCAATCAGTTGAATTCGTTTAGATTTGATCTGGCCGACCCCAGTTTTTCCAATGGGATTGGGGGATTTCTTTTCGAACTTGAGATGTGCGAGGCAAATCATCCTTTTTTAATGACTATGACCTCAGCAAATTGGTCTGCGAGTACAGCTGCGGTCATCAGACCGGCCATACCTGCTCCAATTACAATAACTCGTTGCCGTTTTCGGCCACCCATCACTGCGTCTTTCACTTTCGTTCGAAACGAAGACTAGCATATTCTGGATTTTCTTCAGGGGCCGCCGTTTTCCCTCAAAAGTCGAGCGCACGATGCAATCTTCTGATCTCGGTAAACAAAATACAATACTGCGGCACTACTCTGGTAGACCGGCCTTTAGCATAGCATCCGCCCAGAAATTGCGCAGGGCGTCAGTCTTGTAGACGGTGTTACCGGTATAGGTTTGCACTGAAAATTGCGGGTCGATTGAAAGAACTGCGTTTACTGCATTCTTAGCATTCTCAGTGTCATCAAAATCAGCGTGGATCACTGCCAAACGGACTTGGCACAACAAGGTTCCAGGCAGGCGGGTTTCCAAGTGCCTATAAACTGTTCTTGCCTGCTCCAGCTGACCTAAGCCGCGATTGGCATCCCCCAAATGGCTGAAATACCAGTCCGGGCTGTAGGGAGACAGCCGAATGGCCTTTCGCATGCTATTCAGGCTTTCTTCAAATTCACCACAACTATTGTACGCAATTGCCAGCATCGCGTGAGAAAGCGAGACACTGGGTTGCCGTTCGATAGCTTCTTTGCAGAAAGCTTTGGCTTCATCAAAACGAGATTGGTTTGTGAAAATATACCCTTGTAGCGCATAGACATCAGCTGAGACATCGTTTCTCTTTAACAACGTGTTGCAAATTGACTGGGCCTCATCAGTTGACGCCTTCGGGTCTTGATGAAACCCAAGGCGGGCACCGCTTTGCAATGCCCAGCCGAGGCCCGTTTTGAATGACGAGTTCTCAGGGTCAAGTTCGATTGCTTGCCGGTAAAGTTGAAGCGCGGCGAGGTTCCCTTCTTTTGTAAACTTGTACTGTTCACTGATGCCACGCATCATCAAGTCCCACGCCTCAAAGTTAGGCGCTTGTTCAGCCCAAAGCCTGAGCTCTTGTCCGTGTGTAAGGTTGACCGCCAATGAAACGGAAATTTCGCGTGTGATTTCATCTTGAACTGCAAAAATATCTTCAATCTGACGATCATACCGGTCGGCCCATAAATGCGAGCCGGTTTGACATTCGATAAGCTGCCCGGTGATGCGAACCTGCTGCCCCGCCTTTCGGACACTCCCCTCAAGAACGAAACGAACACCTAATTCTCGTCCGACCTGTCTTACATCGACAGACCTTCCTTTGTAGGCAAATGTCGAATTTCGCGCCATCACGATGAGGCCATTGATATGCGACAAGGCAGTGATGATGTCTTCGGTAATTCCGTCCGCGAAGTATTCCTGCTCTGGGTCGCCCGACATGTTTTGAAATGGCAAGACTGCGATTGACGGTTGGTCCGGCAACTCCAACGGCTCACCGGTTAGAACTTCGTAGAACTCAGGCGACAGGCGCGCCGGGTCGAGATCGATGCTGTAGGCGCCAATCCGATGTTCGATATTTTTTAGATCTTGCTCACCCAGATCCCTGAAACTACCGGAGACCTTTCCTTTGATCTGACGGTATACATCCTCGGAAATGCAAACGCCTCCGGGTTCTGCGATTGCTTCCAATCTTGCGGCCACGTTGACACCTTCCCCAAAAACATCTGAACCTTCGCAAATCACATCTCCCAGATGAATACCGATCCGCAATTGAATGCGTTGCTCGCGGGGAACGTCAGGCTCTCGGTCCGGCATAGCCCGTTGAATGGCAACAGCGCAGTCCGCCGCGTCGACAACACTGGCGAATTCGGCCAACAGACCATCGCCCATCAACTTGACAATTCGCCCTCCGGAATCGCGTATTTGGGGTTGAACCAATTCAGAAAGCAAACGGTTTAGACGCAGAATCGTGTTTTCTTCATCACGCCCCATGAGGCGTGAAAAGCCAACGACATCGGCTGCCAAGATCGCCGCAAGTTTCCGCTTCACTGTCAGCCCTCCGCGAAAGTTACGTTAGAGGCAATGACCCTCAAGGTCTACATTCGTGCCCCCTTGAACGTTTGTTGTTCCATCGCGAATTAAAAGCCACTTTGGGCAGACGGCCCGGCAGCGCGCGACGTACGACCGTGTCGCGGATAATGCGGACAAACGGGTTGCTATTCGAATGACTCTTGGTCTGGCCGCTTCAATCGACCTCACTAAATTACCTCTTAACGTTGCCGGTTCTAAACCACGTTCAGGACAGCTCTTTTTCCATCAAGAGCCACTTATTGGCATTCGTTTCCCATCCCTTCCGAACCACAGGTTCAGTTGCAGTTTTGATGTAGCCGCGTCTCTCGTAAAATTTAATAGCAGAATGATTGCTGTCTATGACGACCAGGCTGATCCCCGATTTTCCGGCGGCCCTTCCCAGCTCTTCAGCGATATTCATCAGGCTGGAACCAAACCCGCGACCTGAGTGCTCTGGATAGGTCGCGATACCGTGTAAATACCATGTCCCTTTGGCTTTCGAGAACAATCTCATAAGGGGTTGTATCATTTCATCTATGCCGGGAACGTGTGGGTTTGGCGTCTCCGCCATGGGATAGGAAATCAGCATCGCACCCAACTTATCTTCAATTTCCGCGACGATTGTGTTTCCCTCATGGATGAATGCGCATTGTGCCCGGCGCCCAAAGTCGTCTGCCGTTTCGTCTTCTTCTGCCAACCTTTGCCAAAGTCGTTCAACGAACCCCGGCACTGTGTATTTGGCGAGAAGTATAACTTGCTCCAGGTCGCGTTCCGTCGCTTTTCTGAAGGGCACTTCAAGTAGATTTTCCAGATCGACCATTAGTGAAACCTCAAGGGCTGGTACCGAATGACAGAGTACCAGATATGTATCGCGATGTCCGCTTTGAGCTCATTGCGGGTTTCAGTGGCAGCCCAGCGACTTTGGGAAAATTCTTCTCGCTCCGACCGGGTCACGCAACAAAGCAGTCATAAGCGCCGCGTGGTGCTTTTGTCTGCTTTCTGTGTACTCTTCGCGAAATGTTAAAACAAATTGGATATACAGTTTGCCGCGACCCAAAGCCCAATTCCGAAGCTGAAATGTGCAAAGACGCTCTTGAGCCGCGCAGCTCGAGGGTCGGGCGTCAACCGTGCCGCCAGCCCCGCTCCCATGCCCGGCTGAAGGATCAGAAAAGGCGCGAGCACTGTTAGTATTCCAAACACAATCGCAGGCAGCAGACTCGGCGCTTCAAGCCAGCCCCGACCAACCACGGCCAGAAAACCCAGCGCGAACACGACTCCCGTTAGGTAATGTGCGCTCCAGCCCAACAAACGCTCCGCCGGAACAGGGTCGCTGGCCGTGATGTGCCTGTGAACAATCTGCCCCTTCGCGGCATGGCCGATCCAACGGCCCACCATCGCGTAGTTGAGCGATTGCTGAGAGAAGATCAGCTTTTGGAAAAGGGCGACCATATCCATGAAGGCTGTCGCGCCGATGCCGATCAAAACCGCGCTGAAGAAGATTTCTGTTGTCATGGAGGTATCGACCTTAATTTCTGTTGATGTTTTACAGTGGAGAAGCAACATGCAACTTCAAGCCCACTTGAGGTCAAGACCATGCTCGACATTTCCGAACTCTCTCGCGAAAGCGGATTTTCACCGTCAAAACTCCGCTATTATGAAGAGGTTGGCCTGATCCGGTCGGTGGGTCGACGGGGATTGAAACGTTTGTATGAGGATGAGGTGAAGACGCGAATTTCCCTCATTTCTCTTGCGCAAACCGCCGGGTTTTCACTCGGCGAAATCAAAGAGACGATAGGTTCAGAAGGCAGGCCCGATCTGGATCGTAGGGTTCTGGCGGCAAGGGCCGATGCAATTGACGTGAGGATTAAGGAACTGACGGCCTTACGGGACGGCCTCCGCCATGTCGTGACCTGCACCGCCGAAAACCATCTGGATTGCCCTCGGTTTCAGCGCATCATCCGTGTTGCGCTGACGAAGAAGCAGGTCGATGAGAAACGTTCCAAAAAGAGACCCGAAAAGGGGTGAAGGAATTGTGCGTGGACCCCGATCCACAATTTTGGGGCTGTTGACGGTTCAAGATACTGGAACACTGCCGCCCGGACTTCACGCGTTTCTGGTGTTCAGCGCGGTAGTTCACTGAAAGGACAGACATCGTCCTCGAACGGAACATGCCGTCTCCGGAACGATGTTCCCTCGACGATCTCGGGCCGGCTGATCCGATCCATGCGAAAGTGCCGGAAATCCTCACGGCTGGAATCCCAAGCTACGAGATACCAGAGCGGCGGCAGGATGAGCATAGCTTGCGGTTCGACTTCGCGCCTCGTTTCCGCACCCTTGGCGTCCCGGTAGCCGAAGCGCAGGTTTTGCTGTTGCAGAAACGCGGTTTCGAAGGCTGGCAAAAGCGCAGGGTCAATAGTGCCCATGTCCGAGATGTCCTGTTTAGGCGAAAGTTGTCCGACATGCAGACAGTCAAGGAACCTGCGCAGATCTCGCACCTTGTCCGACGGTAGAGCCTTCTCAATCTTGGCAAGCCCCGCGTCGGCGAGACCAGAAAAGGGAAGGCTTCGCGCCGCACGCATGGCTGCGACACTGACGAGAAGAGCAAACACCTCTGAGACCGAGAGACGCGCGGTGGTTTGCACGGATTGCGGATCAAGTTGCACGCCACCACCGCGCCCACATTCGGAATGGATAACAAAGCCCTGGTCCCGCAACGCCTTAATATCGCGCAAAATCGTTCGCCTGGATGCACCAACCTGACTGGCAAGTTCCTCGACCGTTGCTGTTCCGTTACGGCGAAGTGCGCGCACGATGGCATCATGTCGGAGACGGATGTTCATTTACTCACCTTAGCACATTTGGTGACAAATTTTGTCACCGTTGAGTTCTAAGTCGATCCCGGACCACTCAACAAGGAGAATGAACATGACGTCCCGAGATCAGAATACATCCAGTGGTGCACTGCCGATCATCGTCAATCCGCCGCATCTGCATGATCCCACGCCAAACGGCTATAGCACGGCAGTCGTGTCTCCTGCTGCAGGACAGCTTGCCTTTGTCTCAGGACAGGGCGGACAGGATCAGCTCGGCAACCTATCGCCGGAGTTCGGAAAGCAGGTTGAGCGGGCCTATGCCAATCTGGCTGCAGTTCTCGACGCGCTCGGCGCTCTCCCTCGTCATGTGGTGAAGCTGACCGTGTTCGTGGTCGACCACGATATGTCGAAGCTGGGTGTGCTGGCCGAAAATGTGCTGCGGATGTTTGGCGACACATTGCCCGCGCAAACGTTGATCCCTGTTCCGAAGCTCGCCATTGACGCGATGCTTTTCGAGGTCGAAGCCATCGTGCTTTTGGATTGAGTGCTCGATTGCGGCGGCGACTTGCCGCCGCAATCACTAACGCTACCTGGCTCGTAAAGTGGAAGCTGACATTCGCAAACTGCGCAGCTTCGGTTACCATATGGCTCTTCCCAAGAAATACCGAACAGTTCCAGAAGAGGGCTCTTGTGGTTTAGTCAGAATGACGATGGAGTACATGCGCTAATGACTTTGCATGGTGTGTCTCCAGCGTTTCGAAACCTGTGTGGCAGTATGCTCGAGAAATAGTATGCGTCTCCGGGCCCCAACACCCTGGACTGCCCATCTACCGTCACTTCGAGACGGCCTTCTATCACCACCGCGCATTCCTCTCCTTCGTGCGACAGCTCAGCACGCCCCGAGTCAGCGCCGGCATCGTACTCTTCGATAAGCATCTGTAGTTTTCTGTTTCGACGCTCACCCGCGACAAGCAGATAGGAAACTCCGGGTGATCCAAGATCACGCATGCTGCTGTGGGGGAAATAGAAGCTCTCGTCGTTTTTGAGCTCGAAGCTGAAAAAGAACCCCAGATTGACATCGACGCCTGCAAGGATCTTTTTTAGCAACGCCACAGAAGGTTGGGTCGAACCGCTTTCGATTTGAGAAATCGTCCCGCTGCCCACTCCCGCGCGTTTGGCCATCTCACGCTGACTGAGACCTTTTGAGGTGCGAATCAATCGCAGCCGTCTTGCGGTTTCAAGATCGAATGTCGAAGAGTCACCCATTGTGATTTCCTGCTTTTGATCGAAAGCACTTTAGGCGGACCAAGTCTGTTTTTCAATAACTTACAGAAACCCATAAAGCCGGGTGTGCGGAACGCCTGAACTCTGCAAGGATCTGTCACCAAATGAAAATCTGCTTCACGAGGAATGGACGTGCTCGATCAACCCAACACAATGTCATCGTTTTGGATGCCGTTTTCAGCCAATCGTGATTTCCTTCGCGAGCCCCGTATGATCCAATCGGCCGACGGAATGTACTACACCAGTTCCGATGGCCGGAAGGTCATGGATGGCACCGCCGGGCTGTGGTGCGTCAACGCAGGTCATCGTGATCCGCTGATCGTTGAAGCGGTGCAGAAACAGGTGCACGAGTTGGATTATGCACCGAATTTCCAGTTCTCCCACCCTCAGGCGTTTGAGTTGTCGGCTAAGTTGACAGCGATGATGCCTGAGGGATTGAACCACGCCTTCTTCACCAACTCTGGCTCCGAGTCCGTCGACACGGCACTCAAAATCGCGCTGCATTATCACCGGATGCGCGGAGACGGCACGCGCACGCGTTTGATCGGGCGTGAGCGCGGTTACCACGGTACCGGCTTCGGCGGCATCTCGGTCGGCGGTATCGTGAAAAACCGGATGCATTTCGGGACACTCCTTACAGGAGTGGATCATCTGCGCCACACACATGATACAGAGAAGAATGCCTTTTCACGCGGCTGCCCGGAACACGGTGCGGCACTGGCGGATGATCTGGAACGATTGGTCGCGCTTCACGATGCATCGACCATTGCGGCAGTGATCGTTGAGCCGATGGCCGGATCCACCGGTGTGCTTCTGCCGCCGAAAGGATACCTGAAGCGGCTGCGTGAAATCTGCGACCGTCATGGCATTCTGCTGATTTTCGATGAGGTCATTACCGCCTTTGGTCGTTTGGGCGCAGCTACAGCATCGGAGTATTTCGATGTAAAGCCAGATATCATCACGACGGCAAAAGGCCTTACCAACGGTGTCATCCCGATGGGTGCGGTCATCGTTTCGGACAAGATTTATGACTCGGCGATGGAAAACGCCGATGCGCCGATTGAGCTGTTCCACGGCTATACCTACTCCGCCAACCCGGTGTCCTGTGCCGCTGCGTTGGCTACGCTGGAAAGCTACAAGCAGAACGATCTGTTCCGCCGCGCTGCGTTGCTGTCGGTGCCTTGGGAGGATCAGCTTCACAGCCTCAAAGGCCTGCCAAATGTCATCGATATTCGAAATCTGGGACTGGTGGGTGCAGTCGAGCTTGCACCACGAGAGGGCGCGCCAGGTGCAAGGGGCTATGATGCGATGAAACGGGCTTGGGACGCCGGAATAATGATCCGGGTCACAGGTGACATCATCGCGCTGTCGCCACCACTGATTATCTCGGAACCTGAAATAACGACGCTCTGTCAAACACTTGGAGAGGTATTGGCTGACTTGCCATAACCCCTGACTTCTAACCCCAAAAAGGACTGACATCATGAAAGATGTATCCCCGATCGCTTTGATCGGCCACTACATTAATGGCCAAATCACTGCTCCTACCGATAAAAATACCCAGCCGGTCTTCAATCCCGCAACCGGTGCGCAAACCGGAGAGGTGTCGCTGGCGAGCGTTCAGACTGTGAATGATGCAGTGGCCGCTGCCAAAGCTGCGTTCCCTAAATGGTCGAACACGCCCCCGATCCGCCGCGCCCGCCTTATGAACAACTTTCTGGCCCTGGTGCGCGAGCATAAGGACGAATTGGCGCGCGCCATCACGGTCGAGCATGGCAAGGTTTTCACCGATGCGCAGGGCGAAGTTGAGCGCGGTATTGACATCATCGAGTTTGCCTGCGGCATTCCGCAACTCCTCAAGGGCGACTACACCGAGCAGGTCTCCACCGGCATGGACAATTGGACCACGCGTCAGGCGTTGGGTGTTGTCGCCGGGATCACTCCGTTCAACTTCCCAGTCATGGTGCCGATGTGGATGTTCCCGATCGCCATCGCCGCAGGCAATACCTTTATCCTGAAGCCGTCGCCGACCGACCCGTCAGCCTCCTTGCTGTACGCGGATCTGATGCAGAGGGCCGGTTTCCCCGATGGCGTGTTCAACGTCGTTCAGGGTGACAAGGTCGCCGTGGATGCGTTGCTGGAAAATGACGACGTCAAGGCCGTGTCCTTCGTCGGTTCGACACCGATTGCCAACTACATCTACGAGGTCGGTGCGCGGCACGGCAAGCGCGTGCAGGCTCTGGGTGGTGCGAAGAACCACATGCTGGTGATGCCAGACGCTGATATGAACAAGGCAGCCGATGCACTGATCGGCGCGGCCTATGGCTCGGCCGGAGAGCGCTGCATGGCGATCTCGGTTGCCCTGCTGGTTGGTGATGCCGCCGACAAGTTGATGCCTATCCTGAAAGAACGCGCCGAAACCTTGAAGGTCAAAAACGGTCTTGAGCTGGACGCCGAAATGGGCCCGATCGTCACCGCCGCCGCGCGAGACAGGATCAAAGGGTACATCGACTCCGGTGTCGCAGAAGGGGCAGACCTTCTGGTTGATGGCCGAGACTATACCGTCGAAGGACATGAGGAAGGTTTCTTCCTGGGCGGTACCCTTTTCGACAACGTCACCCCAGACATGAAGATCTACAAGGAAGAGATCTTTGGCCCCGTGCTGTCCTGCGTCCGCGTCTCGAACTTTGCCGAAGGCCTGCAACTGATCAACGACCACGAATTTGGCAACGGTGTATCGCTGTTCACCCGTGACGGCAACGTTGCGCGCGAATTCGGTAAGCAGGTTCAGGTCGGCATGGTCGGCGTCAACGTTCCGATCCCGGTGCCGATGGCCTGGCATGGTTTTGGCGGCTGGAAGAAAAGCCTGTTCGGCGACATGCACGCCTATGGCGAAGAAGGCGTTCGTTTCTACACCAAGCAGAAATCCATCATGCAGCGCTGGCCCGAGAGCATCTCGGAAGGTGCCGAGTTCGTCATGCCAACGGCAAAATGATCATCCGATCCAAGGAGTGAAGAACATGTTCATTGGGGTTCCCAAGGAAATCAAGAACCATGAATACCGGGTCGGCCTGACCCCCGAAAGCGTCGCAGAGCTGGTTTCACATGGTCACAACGTCATAGTAGAGACCAATGCCGGGATCGGCATAGGGGCTGATGACGATGCCTATCGGGCTGCTGGTGCGGAAATTGCCGGAACTGCGGCCGATATCTTTGCCAATGCAGAGATGATCGTGAAGGTAAAGGAACCCCAGGCCGTGGAACGCACCATGCTGCGCGAAGGTCAGATACTATACACCTATCTGCATCTTGCCCCCGATCCGGAGCAAACCAAAGATCTGGTCGACTCGGGCGCGGTCTGCATCGCATATGAAACTGTCACCGACGACAATGGTGGTCTGCCTCTGCTGAAACCGATGAGCCAGGTTGCCGGTCGCATGTCGATCCAGGCCGGTGCCAGCGCGTTGGAGAAAGCAAAGGGTGGACTGGGCGTATTGCTGGGCGGTGTGCCCGGTGTGAAACCCGGCAAAGTTGTCGTCATCGGCGGTGGAGTTGTTGGGTTCAACGCTGCGCAAATGGCTGTCGGCTTGCATGCGGACGTGACCATTCTGGATCGCAACCCAGCAGTTCTGGAGAAATTGGAGAACCATTTCGAGGCGTCGGCCAAGGTTGTCTATTCGACCAAAGCCGCGCTGGAGGAAGAAGTCACAAATGCTGATCTGGTTGTCGGCGCGGTTCTGATCCCGGGTGCTGCGGCTCCCAAACTGGTAACACGCGAGCTGATTTCGAAAATGAAACCCGGTGCGGTCGTCGTGGACGTGGCGATTGACCAGGGCGGCTGCTTTGAAACGTCCAAAGCCACCACTCACGCAGAGCCCACGTACGTTGTCGACGATGTTGTACATTATTGCGTCGCCAACATGCCAGGCGCAGTCGCCCGCACATCGACCTATGCGCTCAACAACGTCACACTGCCGCACGCTCTGGCCATTGCCAACAATGGCTGGAAGCAGGCGCTGGCGGACAACCGTCACCTGATGAATGGCCTGAACGTGGCCCACGGGAAGGTGACGTACAAGGCTGTGGCCGATGACCTCGGATACGAGTTCGTCGCCCCGGAACTTTGCTGACCTGAAGCAAAGAAACGTCCCGCCGCCAGCAATGTGTCGGGACACCCACCACTGAGGAGGAAACCTTAATGATTACTAAGATTAACCGCCGCGCCCTCGGCGCGATGGGTGGCGCTGCTTTGCTTGCTGCAACCACACTCTCAACGGCAGCCGCAGCCGAAGACATGACTCTGCGTTTTGCCGGCGTATTCCCGATTGATCATCAGGGCACGAAGATGATGGAACAGGTCGCAGCGGATGTTGCAGCTGCGAATGTTGGCCTGAAAATCGAAGTTTTCCCGGCCAACCAGCTGGGTTCGGGCGAAGCGCTGTTCGAAGATGTCGCCCGCGGGAATATCGACCTGGCATCGGCGTTTATCTATGCCGATACCGATCCACGTCTCGAGTTCCTGTCAATGCCGTTCCTGCTTGGAGGATGGGATGACATGGAAAACACGCTTCTAAACATGGATTCCGAGTTCAACACCATCCTGCAAGAGATCACAGACGAATACGGTGTCCGCGTCATGGCGCAGAACCCTGAAGGCTTCATCGGCATTGTTGCGTCGCAAGAGCCCGAGAACTGGAACAGTTTTGACGATAAGGGCATGAATATTCGTGTCTGGTCGTCCAGCGTCGTGAAGTCGATGGTTGAAGAACTGGGTTACCAAGCGACAACAATGGCATGGGGCGACATCTTCCCAGCACTTCAGGCCGGTATCGTCGATGGGGCGATCTGCTGCACCAAGACTGCAACCTATTCGATCTTCGCCAAGTCGGATGTTGGCACCCACTTTGTCGAGTACAACTCGATCTCGGAACTGACAACCTTCTACGCGTCGCAGCGCACACTCGATAAGCTGAACGACGAACAGCGTGCGGCGCTGCAAGCCGCGATGACCAAAGCTTCGGAAGACTTCTTTGCCTACAACCGTGAGAACGACGAAGTCTTCGGCCAGAAACTGCTCGACAAGGGCTACACCATCCTGCGCCTGAGCGACGAAGAACAGGCCGCAATGGCCACTCATGTTCAGGAAACGGTCTGGCCCGCAATGGCGCAAAACGTCGGTCAGGACATCATTGACCGCCTGCTTTCAGCAAAAGAACAGCAATAAACACTGCGAAAAGGGCCAGCAAATCAGTTGGCCCTTTTTTGTCTCAAGCTCGACAAAGGGAGGGAGAAAGATGTCTAGCACTGAAGCTGAGCGTCCGTTGGTCGTCGAAAGTGCAGAACAGAAGAGTTCACAAAAAATCACTGACGAGTTGCCAGTTGTTATCGGGTATCCATTGAAAGTAGTGGCGTTTGTCATGAGGCAGATCGTTACATTTGCCGGTTTTCTGATGGCATTCACGTTCGGGGCTGTCGTTGTCATTCGGTATGGATTTGGCGGCGATCTATTTGCCTATGAAGAATGGCTTTTAGGCATCAGCATCATCGGCTTCTTCGCAGGCGCCGTTCTGGCCTCTGCCCGCAACCTGCATATCAACGCAGACATTCTTGGCATTGTGATCCAAAACCCAAGGCTGATCTGGTGGCGCGGCTTTGTCGTCCTGACGGTTGAAGTGCTCGTGATCCTGTTTCTCATGTACGCCTGTTACGTTTCGCTACTTGATGACTTCTCATTCCCTCGACTGCGCGCAACCCCGGTGCTGCGCATTCCATTCGTGACCTGGCGGATTGCAATCATGATTGCCTTTGGCCTCATGGCAACGTTCACGGCGGCATATTTGTACGTGCACATCCGCAAAGGGCTCGGACTTCCACTGAGATCAGACATGCAAAAAGGAGAAACCCAATGATCATCGGAGGGAGTCTCCTTATTGTCTGTTTTATGCTGCTATTAGGCGTCAGCGTTTATGTGGCATTCGGATCTGTACTGATTTTTATTGCCCTTGTTGGCGATCAATCCATCACCGGCTACCTGCCCACCGGCTCTACGGGCATCCGCTCACTGGTACTTCTGGCGATCCCGCTATTCATGATCGCTGGCGGCATCATGGAAAAAGGTAAAATCGCGGCTCCTCTTGTCTCTCTGGCTGAAATGTTCATTGGCCATATCAAAGGGGGTTTGAGCGCAGCCGGGGTACTGGCCTGTGGTGTGTTCGGCTCCATTTCCGGTAGCGCAAATGCAACGCTGACCTGTATCGGCGGTATCATGATGCCCCACCTGAAAAAGGCCAACTATCCAGGCGGGCAATCGGCGGCTCTGATCGTGGCAGCAAGTCCGCTAGGCCTGTTGATCCCACCAAGTTCGTCGCACATCCTGTATGGCTGGGTGGCGCAACAGCACGTCCTGAAGTGCTTCTTGTCCACGGTCATTCCCGCAATCATCCTGATTACGCTTCTGATTGTGGTTAATCAGTTCATGCTGCGGAAATATGACGACATCAACCTAACGGAACGCCCTAAACCGTTTCTGCCGACGTTCGGAGTTCAGGCGCGCTTGGCCGGGCCAGCGCTGATGATGCCACTCATCATTCTGGGTGGAATCTATGGTGGCATCATGACGCCAACCGAGGCTGCGGGTATTGCCGTGGTCTACTCAATCCCGATAGCGATTTACTTCTATCGTGGGCTGACCTGGAAAACCTTGGCACAGACCATCCAGAATTCAGGCGTTA
This sequence comes from Ruegeria sp. CF5, assembly GCF_056537325.1. Lineage (NCBI taxonomy): Bacteria > Pseudomonadati > Pseudomonadota > Alphaproteobacteria > Rhodobacterales > Roseobacteraceae > Ruegeria > Ruegeria sp. CF5. The sequence continues at coordinate 47,951 of NZ_JBQFRI010000011.1, forward strand.
CGATTGGCGTGGTCATGGTAATGATCTTCATGGTTCTGATCGTGTCGGACAACCTGATCTCGCAAGGCGCCCCTCAGTTGGCCAAGGATCTGGTCTACTCAGTGTCGGACAACCCGATCGTGATCTTTCTGATGATCAACGTCGTGATGATCCTGATCGGAATGTTGATGGACGATATCTCGGGTCTGCTGCTGGCGACACCGATCTTGCTGCCCATCGCGCAGAGCACTGGAATGGATCCCATCCATTTTGCGGCTGTGATTGGCGTGAACCTGGGAATGGCGAACATCACTCCACCAACCGCGCCACTACTCTATCTTGGTGCTCAGGTTTGTGATGAGCCGGTTTCGCGCATGCTGTGGCCGACATTGATCTTCATTGTCTTTGCCTGGCTTCCCACTCTGATGCTGACAACATTCATACCAGAGCTGGCCCTCTTTCTGCCGGACCTCCTTCTCAGCAGGTAGCGGCGGGAAAGTGCAAACGCACAAGACAAAAAAAGCACGCACCCCGCTCTGACAACTGGGGTGCCTGAGCTCTCTCTCAATGATGAAGTTGGAGAGACTAGTTCGCAGCGGAAAATCGGAAACCTGAATCCAAAGGTCTGAAATGTACAAAAATATCCTAGTCGCGCTTTCGCTAGAACACGGCATCAGTGATCACGCACTTTCAGCGGCACACGCCCTTGTATCCAAAGGAGGAAAGATCACAGCAGCACATATTCACGAACCACCAAACAGGCAAATAATGTATTATATGGATGAAGGCATCGCACAAAAATCTCTCCAAAAAGCAAAGGCACGCTTAGCCGAACGACTGAAAGATGAAGCCGAGGTCTCTTCTGTCCTGATCGAAAGCCAGTCGGCAGGTCGGGCGATCACTGAATACGCCAATAAACGTAGCGTCGACTGTATCGTCCTCGCTTCACATAAACCCGGGATGAAGGAATTTTTTCTGGGATCGACAGCCGCTCTCGTCGTTCGCCACGCTCAGTGTTCTGTGCATGTACTCCGTCTATAGAGCATACCGGTGCACTAAAGAGCCCACAGACGACTTTGGAAACAGGAGCAGCATTCGTCGACAAGGGCGGAAATTGGTCATTCCTTTCATCCTTGGGGCGTCATACTGACAATGGCAAAACCGGGTGCGACACAACCTGATTAAACTGATATGTCACCGTGCTATTTTTTGTGGTCGCATCCTGATACACCTTGGCTAAGTTGGAAGCTATCGAGCCGAGGAAGAAATGCAGCCAACGACGCGATATGCGAAAAGTGGAGATGTGCATGTCGCCTATCAGCTTTTTGGCGGTGGGCCGAAGAATCTTGTTTTTGTTCCGGGGTTTATCTCTCATATCGAAAACTATTGGGACGAACCCAGATGTGCCCGGTGGTTAGATAGGTTGGCGACATTCGCGCGTGTCGTAATCTTCGATAAACGAGGGACCGGGCTGTCGGATCGAGCCGGCAACCTACCGAGCATGGATCAGCGCATGGACGATGTTCGGGCCGTTATGGACGCGGCAGGCATGGAAGAAGCCATCGTTTTGGGAATATCCGAAGGCGGTTCGTTGGCATCCTTGTTTGCGGCGCACCATCCCGAAAGGTGCCAAGGCCTTATTCTATATGGCGCATTCGCCAAGTTTACGTCTTGGTTCCCAACTGATGAAGCACTGGAACGGCTCTTTCAGTATATCGATAAAGCATGGGGAAGCGGGGAAAGCCTTCCGATGTTCGCTCCATCTATGGTGGGCGATGCCGCCTTCCAGAATTGGTGGGGCAAATTCGAAAGGCTCGGCGCAAATCCGGGAGCTGCCGCGGAGATTATGCGTATGAACAGTGAGATCGACATATCCGATGTGCTCCCAACCATCCAGGTTCCAACGCTCGTGCTTCATCGGACCGAAGATGTAAGTGTCGATGTGGCAGGAGGTCGTATGCTGGCAGACCTGATCCCAAACGCGCGCATTTTGGAGTATACGGGGTCTGACCACATTATCTTCGTGGGTGATAACACCGACGAGATCGCATCGGATATCGAGTCCTTTGTAACAGGGTCGGTCTCGACACCCAGACTTGACCGTGTGCTGGCCACTGTACTTTTTACCGATATCGTTGGTTCCACCGCAAAGGCCGAAGCGATGGGAGATCAGGCATGGAACGACTTGATTTCTGTGCACGACAAGACCGTTCGTCAGGAATTCGCTCGGTTTCGAGGCCGAGAGGTCAAGTCACTAGGTGACGGTTTTCTGGCAACTTTTGATGGTCCTGCACGTGCGATCCACTGCGCACAGGCCATTTGTCGCAGAGTTGCTCAGATCGGGTTGGATGTCCGAATTGGCGTTCATACAGGCGAAGTTGAAGTTACGGGCAATGATGTTCGTGGAATCGCAGTCAACATTGCGTCCCGGATTTCCGATCTAGGAAACGAAGCAGACGTTCTTGTATCGCGCACGGTCAAGGACTTGGTCGCAGGTTCTGGGATACGGTTTTCGAGCTTTGGCACCCACAAGCTGAAGGGTGTGCCAGACGAGTGGGCGGTATTCAAATCTGAGGTATGATTTCGCAAGGTAGAACCCTGCACAACTGCCCTTTAGTAAAATTGATCGTCTAAGGAGTGGTTAGCCGTCCAAAGCGCCAAGCTATTTACGCCAGATTGAGGAAAGCTGACCTTCGACGAACCAGAACCGAAGGACCCACTTGCGGACACAGCAAGTGTCAATTTCAGAGGTGATTGGTACTTTCTAAAGTTGCTATTGGCATTAAGATACTCAACGCTGTGCATCAGATGGGGCGCGCGTACATTGCCTGGAAGCTTGCTTGAGGGACCCGTTCCGCCGATCCTTGCGTTAGCGAGGATCAATGTTTGTACAATGAATGGATCGCACTCATGACCTTTTCTGTTGGCTTCCTTACAGCGTCCGTTGCATCAATCGTCCTTGCGGTGACGGCTGTACAGGCGCAAACCGCCAACACCATCTACACCAATGCGCAGGTCTATACGGTCAACCCTGATCAAGAATGGGCCGAGGCGTTTGCCATTGAGGATGGACGTTTCATTGCTGTCGGTTCAGCAGAAGAAGTCGCTGCGCTGGCTGGGAACGAAACTGAAACGATCGACCTCGCGGGTGCGATGGTGCTGCCCGGCCTTTATGACATCCATGTTCATTTCCGCAATTGGTATGTCGCCGCGGCATTGTCTGACGAGGTGATCCTACTCCCCGGCGATGCCGATCCGGAAGCAGCAGCGGAGCTAATTCGCGATTTTGTAGCCGCGAGACCAGAACTCGAGTTCCTTTTTGGATCTGGATTGGCCAACGAGCTGTTTGATGGAGAACCGACCACTGCCTGGCTTGACGAGGCGGTCTCTGACATTCCGGTCTACATTATTACCGCGACCGGGCATGAGGCCGTGCTGAATACACCGGCGATGATCGATAGCGGTATTGATGTTGATACGCCGGACCCACGGAACGGGATCATCGTGCGGGACCCTGAAACAGGAGAAGCAACAGGCTACATGAAAGAGGCTGCGATGGGTCTCTATGCGATGCCATTTCTACGTAGTCTGGAACTTGAAACCCACGTTGACGGCACAAGAGACGTGTTACACTTGCTTGCCTCAATGGGGGTGACATCGGCCAGGAACATGCACAGCGAATTGATTCAGGTGCAGGCGCTAAACCAACTTGCCACAACCGAGGGGCTGCCGATCAGGGTCAGCGTGGCGTGGACCTACGATTCTCCGACGCGGGCATATCAATCCGTGGAAGATCAACGTGCTGCAATCGATATGTTTCAAGACATGATCGCGCCGCGGCTCGATCCAACCTTTATAAAGGTCAATATCGATGGCATCCCGACTGAGACCGGTGCGATGCTGGAACCTTTCCTGACGAACGACCCGGAAGTGGAACAGTCCCAGTCTGACGCGGGTTCACAGTATGATCCTCTTGCTTCTGGTCAAGGGGACTACGGACTGATCTTCTTCACCGAAGAAGAACTTGTGGCCGACATCATACGGTTTGAAGAACAAGGTATGAAAGGCATGGTTTTCCACACTGTGGGTGACCGCGGTGCTCGGCTTGTTCTGGACGCAATGGAAATCGCACGGAACCAACTGGGTGAGTTGAAAGGCCGCTACCAGCTTGCCCACTCGTTTTTCATATCCGAAGAAGACATGCCTAGACTGGTGGAACTCGATCTGACACCGGAATTCTCGCCCGTACTATGGTTTTCGAACCCTCACAACGACGTCGTCAACCGCGTGGTTGGTCCGGAACGCGCGCAGAGGGTTTTCCCAATGCGCTCGGTCGCTGATGCCGGAGGACGGGTCGTTATCGCTTCTGATGGTCCGCTGTTCATGCAAACACCATTGGCATCGATAGAGGCGGCCGTAACTCGTATCGATCCTGTGGCCGACACGAGTCCACCCGATCCTGCGGTGGGTCAAGCGATCACGCTAAAGGAGGCCATTTCGGCCCGAACAATCAACTCTGCATACCTGGATTTTGCGGACGAGGAGCTTGGCTCAATCGAAACTGGCAAGCTTGCAGATTTCATCGTACTTGACCGCAACCTCTTTGAAATCCCGATCGCGGAAGTCAGTGAGGCGCAGATATTAAAGACGTTCGTCGAGGGCGAAGCGGTTTTCGAGGCTAAATAACGTTTTGAGCTGTTTTTAGGCAGCTCACTAGCACCAAGGCTTTCGAAAGAGACGCAAGGTTAGGGTTTTCTTGCAGGTTACATAGCCATGCGCCCGCAGACGCTCCGGACTCAATTCGGCGAGAACGTACGCCTGTACAAATGTCCGCTTCAGGACATGGCCATAAACTATGCAAAGTCCGCTATCCGCGCTCCCCTGTCATTGGTGCATCGTACAGCATTGGTCACGGTGGGCTCAGTATTGCCGCTCTCCGCAGCTTGCATGATTGACTGGTCGCAGCCCTTAGCGGACATACGTCTAACGTGAAAAGCAAAAGCTCTTGGCTTCCAATCTCAATTTTCGAGTTTTTGTGCGGGAACTCGAAGAATCTGAGCTGTTTCGATGGTCTCAGAACCGAATTTCAAACCCGACATTCCCGCCAAAGGCATAGTCGCTGGAATTGCTGCCCAATCCCGATTCTCCGCTAATCTCTCCAAATAGCGTTGTTCTGGCGGATAATGCCAAATGCCCCCCAACCGTCAGAGCAGCGGTGTTCTTGCCGCGCGCAGTCACGATGGTGTTTCGGGCAAAGGTCACAGCGGTTTCATTGTCGAAAGCATGGTAGTAATCCACTTGACCATACAGCACAGACTTGCCCACAAAATCGCGCTCGGCACGCAAACCAAGGCGCGCGGTCAGGGTGTCCCCGTCTTCCAGCGAACCGGTTTGACCACCGCCGGCCAGATTGATGACATCGTCAGTATTGATGTCGCTGTACATTAGTTGCGCTTGCGGGACTAACGTCAGTCCGTTCTGCAGATTGAAGGGTTTGCCAACCTCAACAGACAAGCCATAGCCGCGGCTATCGGTATCAACCCCAACTCCACCGCTTGGTCGGGTGGTGCTGTCAAAATAAGCGTAGCGAATTTGCCCGTCGATATAGAGCTGGCTGTTCGCGATCCACAGCGCGCTGAGCGTTGCGTCATAAGCATCAGTGTCGATGTCTGCACTGGTCAGCGTTGTGGTTACATTCGTCGACAGGCTATTGAAGCCGAACTCTAACCCGCCGATCAACTGACCACCTGCAACCCCGGCCAGCGGCAGACCCGCGCCAAAGCGCAATCCTCCGCTATTGGTTTCCACATCGCGATCATCGAAAGTGTAGCTATCGCGTTGGCCTTGAGCCTCCACCCAGACCAGAGGGCGTGTGGTTGAGGTTAGCTCGTTCAACGCGCGACTGACTGTGTTGGCCTCGGATGCGCCCTGTCGTGTGGCGCTCATGATTCGCCGTAGCGCTGAACCAAAGGTTAATTGGTCACTGACCTGTTGTATGCCTGCGGCCAAGAATTCACCGCCGGGGTTCTGATTGACCTCGCTGGGATCGCCACTATTCGAGCCAGGGTTGCCGAACGGTGTCAGGATAAACTCACCAGCGGCGGTATCATATTCCAGAACATACGCTATCTCTCCGTCACTGATCGCCTGATCGCCGTCAATGGTAACAAAATCGGCGTTGACCAGCTGGAAATCTCCTTCGGTGCTCGCGCCGGTAACCGTGGCCAACGTAAAATCATGCACGGTTCCATTGCCGCTGCCGGATTTGGTCACTTGCAAACCCTGACGGGCCCCTGCGCTGTCACCTTGCACGAAAACCTGATCATTCGCGCCAGTGCTTAGGTTCACATCCAATCCAATTAAGCCGTTGCCAGACAGGTCTGCACCAAAAGTCAGCCGGTCGCCGCTTTGCCCATCGGCCAGCGAGATCAGACCGTCATTGAGGACATTGCCGCTCAGCACAGCGTTGCCCAACCCAGCGGCCCCGGCCAGGAATTGGCCAGTCGCATTCACCTGCAAGTCACCGCCAAAGGCAAAGTCCGCATTTTGCGCTGTGATAGTCGCACCACTGTCAATCTGGATCGTTTGCAATGCCCCCGTATCTGCGCTGTTCAGCGTCAGATCGCTGCCGTTATTGGCGTTCAGCGTTTCCCAGTTGGTGAACAAGGCTCCGTCGAAGGTGCCAGTGAAGCCCGAGAGAGTGAGATCGTCTTCGGTACCGCCACCACCATCGAACAGAGTCGCGGAGCTGATATCGGCACCGCCCTCAATCGTCAGGGCATCTTTGCCATTACTTAAAAGCACCGCACCACTGACGGCTGATCCCGACCGCAACGTCACCTGGCTGTCGCTGTCCTTGACCGTTAATGCGTTACCGGAACTGGAAGAGAGCGATGCGCCATTCTGTAGATCAATCACTGTCAGTTGGCCCACACCATTCTGGGCTGATACAGCCGGAGCACGCCCCCCGCGCACATTGCCGGACACGGTTATGGTCAGTGTGCCAGAGCCATAGTTTGCCGCCTGAATACCTGTGTTTCTACCCGATACGTCGCCCGTCGTGGTAATTGAAAGATCGGTGCCATAATTTCGAACGTGTATGCCGCTGAATGAGCGGCCCGAGACATCCGCAGCTACAATTGTCATCGCACCTGTTCCATAATTGGTCGCGTTAATCCCGCTGTCGGAACCATAAACAGTTCCTGATGCAGTGATTGAAAGATCACCGGAATCATTCGCCGCAAAGATACCGTTTCCGCTAGTACCGGTTACGTCAGCGGCCGATATAGTCATTGGTCCATTGCCGTCATTGACGGCAATTATTCCTGCGAAATTGCCCTGAACAATTCCTGTAGAGGTAATGGACAGACTGCCTGAACCGCCATAATTCCTTGCATTTATACCGTAGTATGCGGTTCCGCGCGTATCGGCTGTATTGATGGTCAGGCTGCCGGAACCATTCTGCCTGCCGTAAATTCCGGTGACACCGCCATTGACCGAACCGTTTGTCGTAATCGTCAGATCGCCGCTGTAGGCCGCACCAATATGCGCGTTTATCCCTGTGGAACCGGCTGTAATCGTCGAGTTTCTGGCATCGCTGAAGGTGATCTCCTCGCCAATCAAGTTAAGTGCGCCGCCGCTTGAGACATCCAACCCAAAACCCGGTGTAGTAGAAACCGTGAGGGGACCATTGTTTGAAAAAGACTGAGTGGTATCCGCACCCGGAACAGCAGGGCCAACGCACACGACGTTTCCACCACCGGAATCCGTACAACTGCCCGCCTGCGCAGCGCCACCGCCAAATGCAACCGTCACACCAAGGGCAATGGCCGAAACACCACCCAGAAAACGCCCTGACGTGGGCGCATAGCTGGCGACCTGTCCCTTGTGCTTGGTCATCCGCCCACCCCTGAGCAGGGTAATCGGTCTGTCTGCCTGCGCGGTGTCACTGCTCGTGGTTTTCATAGCTACTATCCCTGATTTTTTAGCTTTATGAGGTTGTTGGCTGTGCATTTGAGCGGCTAACCCGGTTTCGGTATGGTCACCAACGATGTGGCTTCCGATGTTCCTGGTGCCACGGCCAGCGGGCACAGGTGGCCCGTCAAAAGCTCCAGATCATAAAGCTCGGACACCGCTCCGTCGATGCGCAGCCAGTCGATGCAGGACTTGGTTTCCAGATTGATGATTTGAACCCCGCACCAGGGGTCGCTATCGGCCTCGGCCAGACGGGCGTCCAATTCCAGCCCCTCGAACCGCTCGTAACGCGGCTTTGACAGACCGACAAAAGCGTACCGCCCATGAATGGCCAACCCGCGCGCGAAACCGGGGCAAAAGACATGCGGAACAAAACGCCCCATGCCATCGCTGCCAATCTCCACTTCTCCCAGTTCGCCACGGCCTGAATTGAGCACCCACAGTCTCCCGCCATGCAAACGTGGTGAATGCGGCATCGAGAGGCCTTTACAGATGATCTGGTTGGTATCGACATCGATTACGATGCCCCCATCAGCACGCCTGTCGCGCCAACCATCAATCGTGTCCGACCGGCTGATCGATGTTACGTAACGGGGTCGCCCGTCCTGCATCGCCAGACCGTTCAAGTGGCACTCTCACTACCTATTCCCCGATTCAGAACGACCATTTCAAACCGGCTTTGACAAAAGGTCCCTGTGCATCGGAGCCGACTTCCTGTTCTGCATTGACTTCCAATTTCAGGCCGGAGGCAAAGTCCTTTTCATAACCGACCAGAACGCTTCCCCCCGTGAAATCCGTGCTTGGGAAGACCAGAGAATTCGTGGTCGAGAAAACAGAGACATTGGTCGACGAGTCACCCAGATTGCGCCTCAGAACACCGCTGAGTTGGCCGATCAGCGCACTACCTTTCCCGATAGCTTTTTCAGCCTCGACCCCAAGCCGGGCCTCAACAACCTCGGTTGTTACATCGCCAACCGTTGCATTCGCGAGTGAGCCCGTTTCACTATATCTGTCATCATCCTGCCGGGTGTAGCGAACGTTTCCAAAGCCCAGCAGATCGAAATTGCCTTGCAAATCGAACGACCGTTCAACACCGACGCTCAATGTGTACAAGGTTGAGTCATAGTCACCCTTGGCATCCGGGCTGCCGATGATTTCCCGGGTCTTGTCGGTCGACAAAAAGCCCACGCCCAGATCCGCCTCGACCGTATAGGCACCAAACTGGCGGCCAGCCGCAACGTTCAGATAGAAAGCATTGGTATCGAACGATGATCCGTCACTATCCCCATCGGCGGTGAACACACCGATGCCAAATGCCAAAGCCGTTCCGTTGTCCAACTGACCCGAGAAGCCGAAGCTTCCGTTCAGGATATCGACATCCGTGTCGGGACTACCTGATTGCTCGAACTGTTTCGCCTGCGCGTCGGCCATCACGTAAGGACGGAACGTGTTCACAAAGCTGTCCTCGAATGCAAGGCCGCGAGTGACCTGAGCCGGTGCGTTGTAGCTAAGCGCCTGCCCGGCGCTTCCGACCACTTCGCCGTAAGTTGCAATGACGTCACCCGGTATGAACAAGTTGGCAGAATCGACGCTTGCGTAGATCGGATTGGACCCGCCTTCATCCTCGACAAACCACGCTGATCTGCCGTCTGACACTGTTGTTGTGAAAGTGCCGGTATTGGTGTCCGCGTCCTCGAAATAAAACACGGTGCTGTCGCCGCGTGCGTCGAGGTTCACATCATGCCCGGCGACCCGCATCGTGCCTGTCACCCGGTCCTCGGTGTCGACGTTCAGAGTACCGTTCCCGCCTTCCAGGAAGATCGCGTAGGCATCGCCGCTTTCCGATGTCGCGGTGACAGTGCCCACATCGGTAATTTCGCCGTCAAAGTGCCCCACATAAATTCCAACGGCATCCGCTCCGTTGCCCGAGGCCGACGCAGTTATTTCGCCGCTGTTGGCGAGGTTATGTTGCATGCCCTCAACGTGGATGCCAAAGGCCTTGGCTTCGTCGCCGGAAACGGATGCGCTGATCACACCGCTGTTGGAAATTTGGCCCGGCGTGCCTTCGAGATAGATTCCCATAGCATCTGCATCAGAACCTGACGCCATGGCCGAAATTGCGCCGTTGCTGGTTAGATCGCCCTGCATGTCTACAACATGGATACCAAAGGCGTCCGCCCCTGCCCCGGAAACCGAAGCGCTGATTGATCCGCTGTTGTTGATTGCACCAGATGTTTCACCGATGAAAACTGCAGTTGCCGTGGTGGATGCCGTGCCGGATTGGGCATTCGCCGCAATGGCCAGGATCGTGCCGCTATTGGTAAAATCCCCGTCAAGCGTATCGGTAATGCTGATTCCTTCCGCGTTCATGAAGGAACCATCGCCTCTGGCGGTTGCGACCAGCGTGCCAGAATTTTCAACATTTCCAGTTAGCGTACCGACAATTGTCACGGCCCCGGCACTTCCTCCAACACCGCTATCAAGGTTTTCGACAGTTGCGGTAATGGATCCGGAATTGACCAGATCACCGATCAAGCTGCGAGTCGCCCCTATTCCATATGCAAAGGCGGAAGACGCTCCATCAACGGAAGCCGAAATCGTGCCGCTGTTGGACAATGTGCCATTCATATCGCCGCTGATGTTGATACCAAGTGCGGTGGCGGAAGCGATCTGGTTTCCTGTGGCGGCTGCACTGATTGTGCCCGAGTTCTCAATGTCAGAGTCGACGTCATAACGGATCAGAATCCCCGACGCGACGGCGGCAGAGCCGCTCTCATTCTCGGTGCGGGTTATGATTGACCCGGTGTTGCGGATACCGCCATCTGCGCCGAGGTCCTGGCGTATTCTAAGCCCCGCCGCACTTGCCAAATCCCCTTTTCCGGTGATCGTTGTCAGGATTGTTCCTGAGTTTTCGAACGTACCGTTCAAATCCCCTTCAATAAAGATTCCATAGGCAGTGGCAGTTGCACCACTATCTAATCCCGCGGACGTGTTGATGGTTCCCGAATTGCTGATGTCTCCGGTCACATTACCATCGACATAAACGCCGTAGGCATAAGCTTCGTCCGTTTGATCCGTGGCAATTGCGGTTATTGAACCTGAATTGGTGAAATCGCCAGTGAAGTCATTTCTGAAATAGAAACCAGCAGCCACCGCCGATGTCGCCTTGTCAGTTTTGGCAAAAACGGTGCCACTGTTTGTAACGTTACCGTTCACGTCTCCGGTAATATTGACACCGAACGCCCTAACATCACTGTCAGTGGCATTCGCGGTTGCCGTGATCACCCCAGAGTTTGACAAAGACCCGTTCAATCCAGAACTCAAATACAGGCCAAAGGCATCCGCATCATTGCTTGGGGAACTCGCTGAAGCCGAGACAACGCCGGAATTTGTCAGATCACCGTTCAGGTCACCGACGATGTACACGCCATAGGCTTCGACGTCATCACCCACAGAATTTACCGTCGTCGTGATCGATCCGGAATTTGATAGGTTTCCGCTCAATTCACCACCAACATAAAGCCCATAAGCTTCAGCGTCGCTGTCTCCCGAGCTTGCCGCAACTGCGATAGAGCCAGAGTTCGAGAAATTCCCGTTCAGATCATTTTGAAAATGAAAGCCTGAGGCCGTCACGAGGCCGCTTGAGGCCACGGTCGCTTTTACAGTCACCGTCCCGCTGTTGGTTATGTTGCCCTGCACAACGTCTTCTACAAGAACAGCGGCTGCCATCGGATCTCGTGGAAACGGAGGTGTCCGGAACGGGGGAGAATACTTCCCGTTTGAAGTTACAGAAAGACTTCCGCTGTTCGTGAAGTTACCCGTCAGCTTCTCTCGGAGATAAAACGCTATTGCATTAGCTGAGCTATAGCCACCGGCAGTTGCCACAACTTTCCCACTGTTAATGATATTACCCGTGACATCATCGCCGATAAGAACTCCGCTCGACCGTGCGATATCATCAATAACTGTCGCAGCTGCGCTGATCGTGCCTGAGTTTCTGAAATTCCCGTTCAGTTTGTCGTCGATGCGAATGCCATTAGCTTCGGCATCATCGTTCGTCGTTTTCGCTGATGCTGTGATAGAACCAGAGTTTGAGAAATTTGCCTCCAGATCATCATCTATATAGACGCCATAGGCATCGGCATCGTCGTCGACTGACGTTGCCGATACCGTGATTGAACCATAGTTCGAGACGGCCGCGTCAAGGTCATTGCCGACAAAAAGCCCGTAAGCTTTGGCGTCGTCGCTTGGAGAGCTCGCTACAACAGATATCGAGCCAGAGTTCGTGAAAGCCCCGCCCAAATCTTCGGCAATGTAAAAGCCACTTGCCACCACGCTGCCGCTGCTGACATTGGTCGCTTCAACGGTGACGGACCCGTTGTTGATAATGTCTCCATTAAGGTATTCCTCAACAAAGACTGCAGCGGCTGCTGGTATCCCGCGAGAGGGAGGCGGCCCCGGTCGAGAAAATTGTTCAATCGCAGTCGCGGTCAAACTCCCACTGTTGGTGAAATTTCCGTTCAGGTTGTATTCCAGATGAAACGCATAAGCGTTAACCGTCGACGAGTTGCCCGCCGCATGTGCCGTAACAGTCCCGCTGTTGTTGACATTGCCGGTAACATCGTCGCGGATGTGAACACCTGCCGCCTGCGCAAAACTGCCGTTGTCCGTTGCAATGGCGCTGATCGTGCCCGAGTTGTCGAAGTTCCCGTTCAGTTCATCCCTCATCAGGATGCCGGTCGCAGCCATCGTCGAGGCGTTGTCAGCTATTGCCTGAATTGTGCCACTGTTGACGACGTTGGTACCAACGTTGGAAAAGAAAACCATCCCTGTTGCGGACGCTTGGCTGAACACGCCTGAAGCGATGGCCGAGATAACCCCGGAGTTCTGAATCGTTGCGGTTGAAGTGACGGGACCGCCAACTAAAACCCCAACGGCAGATACCAATGCCGTGGCGTTGTCTGCCGTGGCCGTTATTGCGCCGATGTTAAGAAGAACACCATCGACTTGGCCCAAAACAGAGACGCCATACGCTTCGGCCCGGGCTCCGCCGTTGAAGTCAGTTTCAATCGTACCGTTATTCACAATTTGACCGGTCGTTTCCAAATCGCCGGACACAAACAAACCCGTCCCGAATAAACCACTGGAAGATGGTCTGGATATTGTACCATTGTTGGTGAAGGTGCTGCTGTAGTCGGTAGTAATCTCAACCGATGCGCCAACGCCGGTCGTTAAGCTGACGGCGCCATCGGAAGTAATCGTGTGATCTGTGTCAGTAGTGAACGTTTCAGGTGTATTCTGTGGAGACGAAATGACATCCGCTGCAGCCATTCCAACCGACAGCGCGCCCACCGACACCGACGCCAGGAACAGCGAAGGTGCCATACTTGCCACTGTCCCTTTCCATTTCACTACTCGACCGCCACGGACCACGTGATTTTTCACGTGCCGCTTCAATTTGGTACTATTCACCGACTGATCCCCTTGGAATTCTTTTTGTCGTTTTAACCGGTCAAAGAGTTCGTCAACCCAGACCGGCGCCACTCGCGAAAACCGGCACTCCCGGAAGAACTCGTAAGGACAAACTCATAAACCGACATCTTCAAGGGTCCTGAAACCACCTTTGCCTGTGCCTTCAGACTACTCGTTCAATGCCCGTTAAGCGCGAAGTAGCTTGTGTTTTCTACACGCCACACGCCTTGGGAATCTCCACTCGCAAATCCCATTTTTCTAACTTGAAGTTGAGTTTAGATGTGGAATCACACGAGAATTACACCTAAACGCAAAGTAGAGCGGCAAGAGATAGAGCAGTATGAACTATAATCCCCATTTGATCAGCTATGGGCCCTGGAGTTTCGACGCTGCGCGAAATCTGCTGCATGTCGGCGGCGAGGTTGTGCGGTTGCAGCGGGGCGTCTTGCAACTGTTTCAATACCTGGTGCGCCGTGAGGGCGACGTGGTTACGAAAGACGAACTCATCGAAGCCGTTTGGAATGGTCGCGAAGTTTCCGATGCCGCTATGTACAATCGGGTCACTGCATTGCGAAAGGCACTCGCAGATGACAAGGGGCCAGAGCGTTGCATTCAATGGGAATATGGCCGAGGCCTGCGTTTTGTTCGCCCCAATGTCTCTCGAACCGGAAACGCTGTTGCCGCGCCTGAGTTTGCGCCGTCTTTGAAGACCAATGATCGACAAACTTCTACTGAAAGAGGTAAAACCTTCGAACAACAGAGGCAATTTGTTGGGGTCAGCCCACTCAAGGACTGGCGGTACATACTGGGGATTTACAACACGTTTTACCGCACCCCGTCATGGCCCAACGCTATCAAAGTTGGTGTGACTGTGCTGAAAGAAATCGACGGTCAAGTCGCCGTTTGGACGTCGGAACGCGGTGAAGACCGCAAGGTCGGTACACGACAAAGAGCACGCTATCGAGGCTCTGCAGTTTTCATAAACGGACGCGTGTATGTAACGGAACAAAACTCGGAACCGCCGCATTCTGTGTGCCAGTTAACTCTGGATGCGCCTCATTCTTACAGACCCGATATTATGACGGGCTTGATGCATGGAAGTTCATGGCGGTTGGGCGGCGCACCATACGCTACAAGAGTGGTTTGGCGTCGGGTACCACCCGGAACGAACCTGCGGGCAGCACTTGAAATGTCCGGTCCGTATCCTGAAAACACCGATCTTATTGAGCCTGCTATCCTAAGAAGCGTAGGATCCGATTGCCTGACGTTTCATGAGCAGACGAGTGCGCTTTGATGATGCTGACTAGTAAACAGGTTGTAAGTCTACATTCGTGTGATCCTAGCTGAATGCCCGCATAAGTAGTGGTTGCGCACTCTTGTCGATGATTGATCGAAATCACAATCCAATTAGTTTTGCTCGCGGAAGCAGAGAGAGTCGGCGATCCTCGCGTCGATAGGTATTTACATATTGCGTTTCAGTAATCTTTGCTGACAGATTTGGTATCGAGACGGATCAGGAGAATGTTAATGGCCAGTACCGTCAACCAAGCCAGCGTTCTGGACCAGTTGGAACGCATTGTTTCATCCAAGGATTTCCAAGGCAGCGCACGGACAAAATCGTTTTTAGAATACCTTGTTCGACTGGAGCTTGAGGGACGGGGCGATGAGTTGCGCGGAACAGCTCTGGCCATGGACGTATTTGGAAGAGGCGCCGATTTTGATCCCAATGTAGATCCGATCGTTCGGATCGAGGCGGTCAAGCTTCGCAAGGCACTATATAATTACTACCTCGCGGCCGGGTCTGCCGACCCTGTATTGATTACGATCCCAAAGGGGCAATACCGCCCGCATTTTGATGCCAATTCAGAAAAGTCGGGGCCAGACATTCAATCTCCGCCGGAGTCAGCTTGGCCTATATTAGGAATCTGCGCCTTTACCGGATCGGATACACCACGAGCCAGGCTTTTTCGCGACGGCCTTCCCGAAGAAATCGGTCTGGAGCTTTCACGCTTTGGCTATATCCGCGTTCTGACTGGATATCCGGGTGAGCTTGCAAACGAAGTACCGGAACAATTGAGGCCACATTGTGATTATTTGTTGGGTGGCACGGTGCGAGAGGAAGCGACCAGTTTGCGCCTGATCGTCCAGCTAAAGCGAACCAGTGATAGCAGTCTGGCTTGGTCTGGTCGGCGGGATATCAATCAGGATGACACAGATACATTTGGAGCTCAGGAAGAGATATCGAAACAGTGTGCGGTGATACTGGCTGATGCTTATGGTGTCGTTGCCACAGATGCCGCGGAACAATTTGCAGGCCGACAGGCCTCTGACAAACTGGTATTTGAGGCGTTGTTGGCCTTTCACGCCCACCTTCGCACGTCCAGATCGGGCAGCCTGAAGCAGATGGTAGATTTGGCAAAGATCGCGGTACAAGGCAATGATGCCAGCGGACTGGCGCATGCGCTGATGGCACTAGGGTACATAGAAGAAGTCGCGCTGGGGCAAAAGCGTCTGGGCGCAATCCTGAGCGCAGGACAGGCGCACGCCGACAAGGCCGTCGCGCTTGAACCTCAATGTCCCGAGGCGTTGTATGCGGCTGCGATTTACTCCCAAGTGGGGGGAGACAACCCGAGGTTCCAACGGCTGATTGACGCGGCTAGTCGCGCCAATCCCAACGGAGCTTTGCTGACAGCGTTGACCGGGGCATGGATTGCGCTTGTTGGCGACATCAAACTGGGTGGGCAAATGGTGCGACAAGCAATGGACGCCAATCCCATGCTGCCCATCTGGACGAATATCACCCTGTGCCTCGAAGATGTTGAAAACGGCGATTACATATCAGCTTCCGAAAAAGTGCGTTTGATTGATGCTCGTGAATATGCAAGCGATTGGCTGCTGATCGCTGCTATCCACGGACTGGCCGGTGAAACGCAACTGGCACGACAGGCATTGTCGAAAATTCCGACCCGTCATTTCACCTTGGAGGAATATCTTGATGATCTTCCGTATTCCTCCGGCCTCGTGGAGATGCTTCGTGAGGGAACAGGGATTCTGCGTTCAACCGAAACCGGGGAGTAGCCAGACCTCTAAGGGAACCGGTTCGTCTAGGCCGCCGAACCACTCTGAGATCGGCGTTCAAAAGTTAACCAGAGGTGTGGTTTCGGGTAAATTGCATTCAAAGCTGGTTTTCGATTGGCAACCAACTTGAAATTTTGGCCACCAGCTTGCGCCACAAACCTGCCGAAGGTTCTTTCGTCAGAGGTTCGCCTTTGCTTGACGCCAGATATTCCCATTGTGTCTTTCCAGTATCTGATAGCGTCACCCTATATGTGTAGATTGGCACCGCAACATCCAGCTGCGCGCTGATTTCTTTCGCCAGACTAGGACTGTCTATAACTAAGCCGATTTCAGAGTTCTGCCGGATAGATCTGGGATCGACATTCGCGGAACCAACGAAAACATATGTCTCGTCGATCAGGGTTATTTTGGTGTGTAGGGTCAGTGGCGTTTCAACACCGTCTACCGACGAGGGGACATCTGCCCGAACTTCGGCAATTCTTACGCCAGCGCGCAATAGCCGATCACGGTAGCGCGCGTAATGACCATGCGTGTAGGGATGATTGGTTGAGGCAAGCGAGTTGGTCACGATGGTGACCTCAACACCCTTATTGACCAGACCTTCAAAAAACTCGGCGCCATAATTCTCTGGGATAAAATAAGGTGTCACCACCGTCACGCTGTCGGTGGCGCGCCCCAAAACGGTATAAAATGCATCCCCGACAGCAAATGGACCTATGCCCGGTCGATTGCGCAGCTTACTCGGATTATCAGTAACGGTTCGCACATGACCGAAATGGACGGGCACTTGACCTGACTGGAGTTGGCGCAAGTAACTCGAGCCGAGCGCACGGTCATAAACAGAAACTTCTTCGCCGAGTGTGCGGTTCTGAAACTGTTTGTAGGCTTCGTTCAGGGGAACGATATCGCCGTCGTCGAATACTGCAATTGGCAGGGACCAACCGTCGTTCCAATAGATGTCAAATGACTCGGATAATTCCTGAACCGTTTTGCCTGCGACAAACAGATCGAAATCGGCAAAGTCATACTTTGTCCCAATGCTGTAGTATTCATCAGCGATATTCCTGCCGCCCACGATCGCAAAACTGCCATCAGAGATCAGAACTTTATTGTGCATGCGCCGGTTCACGCGGCCAAAATCCAACAGGAAATTGACAGCGACAGGGCTGTTTCGGGACAGAGGATTGAAGACGCGGATCTCAACATTCGGATGCGCGTTCAGGGTTGCAATCTGATCATCGCGCGCGGTGGTGAACACGTCATCGAACAGCAGTCTGATTTTCACACCTCGTTCCGCCGCAGAATTTAGTGCCAGCCAGATCAAAGACCCCGCCAAATCGGGCTTTATCAAAAAGGTTTGCAGGTCAATCGAGCTTTCCGCCGCTTCGATCATCCGAAGCCTGGCGCCAAGCGCGTCATTGCCATCGAACAAGGTGGCCATCGCCAAATTCTGACTGTCGTTGCCTGTAAGTTCAGTGACAATCCGTTCGGCCTGGGTGCCATCCGGGGTCAAGGCGCGAGAAGGCGTACGAGGCGTATCAAATGGAACATAAGTGCAGCCTAGGACGGTCAGCAAAAGACCAAATATGAGGAACAGTCTCGTCGAAACCCCCATCAGTTTTCCCGACCAGCATAGGCGTCAGTAAGGTGAACGTCTCTCCGCGGAAAGGATATCTCAATTCCTGCGGAATTCAGGTCCGCAAAAATGCGAAAAAGCAGATCTGACTGGACCATCAGGATATCGTCGACATTCCTGAGGTAACACCGCAGTTCAAATTCCAGAGCACTTTCACCTATGCCCCGAAACAAAGCTTTGGGCGCCGGGTCTGCAAGGACTTCGACGTGATCGACGGCAGACTCTTCAAGTATGGATTTGGTTCGTTCCAGATCGCTGTCGAAGGCCACGCAAATTGGTATGATTAATCTGCTAACCCGCGATGTCAGGGTAAGGTTCTTTACTGTGTTTGCGATCAGGTCCTGATTGGGAATAATAATCTCGTGCCGGTCAAAGGTCTCGAGCTGGGTCGAACGCCCCGAGATTTTCCTGACCGTCCCGTTATGTTCCGAAACTTCCATACAGCCCCCTACGGCAATCGGTCTTTTAAACAAGAGCATAATTCCAGTAGTAAGATCCTTGCAAACGCAGAGACATTTCTCCGACTTCTTCGAGGTCGATGAAAATCTGAAAGCCTTCTTCAGCCCCGAGCCCCTGGACGCCGTAATCATGGACGATCGCAATACCTGCCTCGTCCATCGTATGGATAACCTCGGAAATTAGCGCGTAGTTCGTTGTCGGGTTTAGGCGGTTTGATTGGGCGATCGCGCTGGTGGCGAGAGTGGACAGGAACCCGATTGCTATCATCGCCCACTTCATTGCACGTACTCCCAACCCCCAATAGAGCATGAAACACAATATGTGCATGTCAAACAAATTTTTTGCGCCCAGTTGTTCAATCACTTGCCAGACTGCCGCAGCTGCACAACGCCCGTTAACGGTTTCACTACTGTAAAACACCTGTTGGTATTGGTGAGGCTTCCTCATTTCTGTTGGGCGAAAACAGAAATATGGAGTGAGTGATGTCTCAATTCGAACTTCTGACAGTATTGCAGCAACAATACCCTTCGACCACCGCAGCGGCCCATGATCTTGTCATGCGGGCATCTGACCTGAAACGGGCGCGTACCCACGAGAATTGGGTGGATTTCCAGGGGTTGAACAAGGCACAGGTCGCCTTCAACAATGCGCTCTGGGAAACGCTCCTTTGGGCGGCAAGGGAATCGCGTGAGGAATGTCCAGATCGACTGCTTAAATTTGCGGCAAACTTCTTTGCTCAGTTCGCGCTGGCCTGTCCCAGATGGAACAGTGTCTGGCCGGTCATCACGGTCTATTTGCTGGAAGCAATTACAAAAGACGTATCCATACTGAACGATGCTATCGCCCAGGTGAAAAGCGAACAGTCAATTGTCAGGGGAATCGGGCGAGGAAGGAACGATCAATCGTTGCAAACTCGTGTAACGGTATATCCTTTATCAAACTCTGGCCCGCATTAACTTTGAATGATCACCCGGCAGAATATTCGGTCAGTTCAGACCGTGCTCTGCCGGGTAAAATTCAGTATGACACTCAGTCAAATATCCCTAAGTGAGCATCAAGCATGTTGAACGGATTTCGTTCGCTCGACTTTCGACAATAAGTGCGTGGCGGCCACCATTGCGACCCAGATAAGCAAGGAAAAGGTGTTTTCTGCTGCGGCAAGAGGCAAGACCAAAAATCCAAACGCAATCGCAACGAAATCCGTAACCTGCCATCCATCTGCCAAAAGATCGGGCAGCAGACCAATGAAACTTCCAAAGGCGCCAGCTATCAGCGTTGACAATAACCCTCCTGCAAGCGCAACGAACCACCCGACAATGCCGTCGCGACCGAATAACGAGGCGAGTAGAAAGCCCATTATCGCGCCGCCCAATGTCATTGCGATCACATAGCGTGCAACCAACCCGAAATTCTCGCGCGCCCAATCATCCTGCAAGCCGTCGGGAAGATCGCGGGATAGAAATAGCAGAAACAAACTGGCGCCTATCACCGCCATCATGATCGTCGCTGCGCGCCTCGGGGCTTTGCGTTTTTGCCGTGAGAAACTCATTCATTTGGTCCAATTCGCAATGATTTTGATGGCCTGAGATGAAACAAGCTTCCAACCGGAAATGCCTGCAGATGCAGCGCTTGAGCTGTCGGGCGCGATCAGAACACTTGATTAACCATACAACGAAATGCTTGTGTCAGGTCAACGGATTGGCAAATGATGAGGCAATATGGCCAAACTTTTCCCACTTCTGACGGGTGTTTTTTTGTGCTCGTTTTTGTCTGTCTGCGGATCAATCAAACGAGATCCAGTGGGTATCGGAGATTTGCAAAATCCCCAGGTCCCGGGAATTCCCGGCGCACGTTACTGGGCGGACTCACCTCCCGAAGAACTACAAGATTTGATCCGGGAAACGTTTGAACAGCGCCAGAGATCTGGTGTCGGTCGAAATGGGCGTGAAGTTCTGGTGCTATCGGGTGGTGCCGAAAACGGTGCCTACGCCGCCGGACTGTTAAACGCCTGGTCCGAGAGCGGGACGCGCCCTGAATTCACGACGGTGACCGGCGTCAGCACAGGTGCGCTGATCGCCCCTTTTGCATTTCTTGGCGAAAAGTATGATGGAAAGCTCCGAGAATTCTACAGCGGCACACCAGCCGATCAGATTTTCAGATCACGTGGGGCCATTGGAACCGTTTTCAATGTGTCCGCTCTGGATTCAAGCCCTTTGAAACGGATCATAGACGACACGGTTACACCGGAGTTTTTGGCCGCTATAGCCAGAGAACACGCCAAAGGTCGACGGCTTCTTGTTCAATCTCTGAGCCTCGACGCACAACGTCCCGTTTTGTGGAATCTGGGTGTGATTGCCTCTAGTAACGCGCCGAATGCCGAAACTGTTTTCCAGGATGCTTTGCTTGCATCCGCGTCTATACCCGGTGCCTTCCCTCCTGTTCTGGTCCAGGTCGATACCCCCGATGGCCCCCGAGACGAGATGCATGTCGACGGCGCGATATCTTCGACGATGACGGCACTTGATGAATGGTATTTGGCTCGCCCCGGTCAGGAGTTACCCAATCAGCGTGAAACGCTTTATGTCATTCGAAATTTCCGGGTTTTGCCAGAAGCCAGCATCACCAAGGCCAAATTGTTGAAGATTGCCGGCAGGTCGCTCGAGACGCTGGTCAAGACACAAGGCACCGACGATCTGTTAGAATTGTATCTGGGTGCACAGGAAGCCGGCGGCAGGTTTCTGGTAACATGGATTGGAACCGGATTTACGCAAACGCCGCCTGCTCCCTTCGATCAGGAATATATGCAGGCGCTGTATGTCTACGGATTCAACAAGTACAAGTCTGGAAAAGCATGGAGCACCCTTCCTCCGCAGCTGATGACAAGGGCAGAAGTCGAGCGCATCAAATAAAATCATTCTAATGTGATTTTTGTGATATTACGGTGTCTGGAAACGAAGGGCGGATGGAATTTAAGGGGAACTCTCCGGTAATTTGCACAATTATCCTCTGACATTGTCAGCTATCTTGCCGCTGAACCGGAAGGTTGGTTGCAGGGGCATAGCGCAAAAAAGCGCCTGGCTAGTCTAGTGGTCCCTCATTTTCAGCACGCTTTTCCATCTCCAAACGGCAATTCAAAGGGGCTGCATGCCTCCGCACCAAACCGGCAACCGGCAGAGGCATCTGATCGTCAGGGGGAAAAAGAAATGGCTACCAAGGAAACGACAGGTTTCCCGCTGTTCCTAAGGAATTTCTACATATTTATCTTCTTGTCATTTGGCAGCGCCGCGAATGCACAAATCCCAATAGCGGGAAATTATGGGCTGGGTGCCGGGTTGGGTCAGACGTCGGCCATCTTGCCACCACAAGGCACCCGAGTGATCGAGAACGGTTGGATAAACTACGAAATCCAAAGATATGTAGATGAAAACGGAAATGATATCGGCGCACTATCGGCAACGGTGAACGCCGCTCGCCTGACCTTCCGCTACGTATTTCGCGATGTGAAAATATTGGGTGCTGATTATTCTGCGGGAATAGTACTGACCTACCGCGATCAGGTGTTGCGGCCAGAGCCGGGATCAGAATTTGACTATCACCTTGGAGATACCGTCGTAACACCCATTGCTTTGGGGTGGCATCGTGACAACTGGCATTTTCAGACTTCGTATACGTTTTGGGCTCCGACTGGAAAATTTGATGCCGGCGGGACCACAAACACCGGTAAAGGATTGTGGAGCCATATGCTTTTTGGAGGTGCAACCTGGAGGCAGGATGCCAGCCTGCCTTGGGCGGCTACGTTTCAGGCGCGGTACGAAACCTTTGGGCGACAGAAAACCACCGATATCCGGCCGGGGAATGTGCTGTCTCTGGAGTTTGCCTTTGGAAAAGAAGTTGCCCAAGGAATTAATATTGGCCTTTTGGCGGCACGCTCTATGCAGGTTTCAAGACAAGAAGGGACGCCTGGAGGCGATCCGTCAAAGTATGAAATAAACCTTTATGGAGCGGAAGGCGTTTGGAAGCCAAAAGGATTACCCGGCGCCCAAATTGCACTTCGTTTAGGCAAGGAGTTCGACAACCGAAATACGACAGAAGGCTTCGCAACACTTCTTTCTTTTGCTTATGCATTCTAACGAATATCACACCGAAAATTACTAGGTCAGAGCTCCAAACTACAATTAACGAGAAAGGTCAGCTCGTGTGCATGTGGACCCGTCAGAATGCGAGATTCTGGTTGTCTGTGGATAGGCCTTTGCGTTTGCCAACGTTATCAAGTTTTTTGAATCGGTCATTGGTGCAATCGCACCGAATTTAGCAGCTATTCGCGATTGCCCCTGTTGGCACGTCTCGGTGACAAGAGGGTTCTGAAAATACCTTGGAGCAGCGTAATGAAGTTTCGATCCGCTGATTGGGAAACAGCTTATGAAGCGGCGCTTCCAATCTTTCAGGAAGCAATACATGCTTTGCAGACCGATGGCGAAACCCAAGAGATTTTTGCCACCCGTAAGGAAGGAGATTACCTAAACAATGTCGTCTCCCCAGAGGAATGGCGTACATGCGTTTCAACAGCTGGGTTGGCTGATCGCCTGAATTATCCAAAGACAGGTTGGACCAAATCTGTTGGTGAATGGCTTACCATTCCGGTGGTCGCAATCGCCCGTCGAGCCTTAATCAGGGGTAACGAATTTGTCGACGGCGCTTGGAGCCAAGTTGTTTTGAAAAATGCTATTGTTCCAAAGCAGGTCTTTGAAGATCCGGAAAATGTTCACTCGGTGCTCATTGACTTTTTTCTCGACAAACCTCGGCATTTATCGACGCTTATCGCCCCTTGGGCAGCGTATGCATCCTCGTTGGAGTTCACTGAAAATGCAAAGAATTTCGACGAACAGGGTTTTGATGACGAAGAAACTCTGAGTGCAGCGGAAGATGCCTTGTATCCGCACTTTGTCCACTATGGGGTCGTTGCAGGATTTGAGAACCTAGCCCTTATTCCGCACCTGATGGCAGCCAGAAATGTGGATGTCAGCGACCCTCAGGCAATTCGATCATCAATTGCAGAAACAAAGTACTGGCGCGAGAGATTTAAGGAGTACCAGTAACAGATGTACTTCCCCAAAAATTCTGGAACGCGATGCCTGACTTTGCGGTGTCTTTCAATGTCTTGTGATAGACTTCTGCCCCGATCCAAATCGACCCAATGATGGCATATTTTTTTGCCGCTAACCCAGGTCGTCAGAAGATTTATAGATCTCGCCGCTGATGTTGAGCGCCAGATCGGCAACGATCCAGCCGATGGCCGAAGTCTCGGGGTTAGCGCGCAGGACACGTGCGTGATGTTCAACGTCACCGATAAAGTCGTTGATATCGCTGGGGGCGATTAGCTCTTTCTTCAGCAGCATGATCAGCAGTTTCGATTGGATGACAACAAGCGCGTTCACCTGGTGCGACGCTTCCAACTGTGTCATCGGCTGTGTTTCGATGAGCGCTTTCAGTTGTTCAAGCATGTCTTCCAGTAACCGCGACTGGCCAGCACGTCGCTTCTCCAACTCAGCAACGCGCGCCTCAAGTTCTTCCAAACCAGTCATCCGAAAATCCCTTTCTTTCGATGCGATACACACCATGTCGACTCTTGCAGTTACCACATGACCCGTAGCCAACGGCAGCACGTCATATATTCACCAAAATGAAAAACCATCCAGAGCTGGTGAGGCTATTTTTCAAGTTTTTTCAATGCATAGGACCGTTGAAAGAATGAGCGGACAGAAAACAAGAACCATCGGATGAACAAAGCGTATTTCGGGCAAACAATATGCAGCACGTAGCCAAGTTCGGGCGACTTCACACTTGATCAGGATGGTGCGCGCAAGCACTCATTCGCGGAAGTTGGAGAGGTGATTACGTGGCGGCAGCCAGTCGATATCGATAGTCTTCCGGCAGTTTTGAAATACCGTGTACCGGCACTAAGGCTACAGCCCCGGGCATCCGCCCTGTTCATGTCTAAATGCAACGCAGTTTATCAGAACCAGCTCACCTCAATTTAGGGAACTGAAGAGGTAAACCCACGCGCCTTGCTAAGGCCATGTGGGTTCGCCTATTTCGAAAATCGATAACCCTGACCAGCTCAACTCAGTCGCAAGCAGAAGTGACAATCATCTCGACCTTGAGCGCCTCGCGTGCCAGTTTGGCTTCGCCACAGGCGCGGGCCGGCGCGTGACCTTCCGGCACCCAAGCGTCCCAAACATCATTCATCTCGGCGAAATCCGCCATGTCGGCCAACCAAATCACACATTGCAGCATCCGGGTTTTATCGCTGCCTGCCTTGGCGAGAAGGTCTTCGATCTTGGCCAGAATTTCGCGGGTCTGCTCCGCGACCGTAGCAGCGTCAGAAGTCTGGCCGCACAGATAGGCAACGCCATTGTGCTTGACGATCTTGCTCATACGTTTGCCAGTTTCGATACGGGTGATTGTCATGTCGGATATCTCCATTAAAGGACCTTACGGTCAAATCGATCAATTCGGAAAGGCGATAGATTGAACCGGCTTTGGCCACCAGTCACCAGTTCCGCCAAAACCTGCCCCACGACAGGTCCCATCTGAAATCCATGCGCCGAAAACCCGAATGCATGGAAGGCACGAGGGGCATTCACAGCCGGACCGATCACGGGCAGGTTGTCCGGCATATAAGCCTCCAGCCCGGCCCACATTCGGTTGATACTGGCCTTGCGCATGATCGGGAAGAACTCGGCCGTAGTGCGGCAAGCAGCGGCGAGTTTGGCATAGTCCAGCCGTGTGCGATTTTTGGCGCGATCGGCAAAACCCTTGGCCCCGCCGCCGATCAACACCGTGCCATTCTCGAATTGCTTGAAGCTGAGCTGGCGGCTGATCGCTCCAACGACCGGCTTGGCAAAATGCGGCATTCGGGCGGTGATCATCAACATTGGCGCAGCATGGCTGAGTGGAACGTTGTCCCCGATCATAAGAGCAATTTTATCAGCCCATGCGCCAGCACAATTGACGACGGTTTCAGCCTCGTATGTGTGCCGCACACCCTGCGCCAACCAAGTATCGCCCACACGCCGGAGCCCAAGAAGCTCTTCGCCTTCGATCACCCGCACACCTAAGTTTTCGGCGGCCAAACGAAACGCAGATGTCGCCTTGTAGGGGATTGCATACCCGTCCAGTTCCGAGATCACGCCACCAACGCTGTCGGGGTTCACATGAGGCAATCTTTCCCTGAGTTCGGCCTGATCTATGATCCGTTCATGTGTGTATCCAGCATCACGCATCGTGGCCTCGCGGGCCTGCACGGTTGCCAGATCGGCCTCATCAACTGCGATGTTGACCAGCGTCTGACGGCGAAACCCGGTATCATGGCCCAGGTCTTCATCCAGTGTCTGCCACATCTCCATCGACGCTTTCGACAAAGGAACCTCGGCCATGTCACGCCCCAGAAGCCGCACCCCACCTGCATTTACACCCGATGCATGCCGTCCGGTGTAGTCTTTTTCGACCACAATCACTGAGACACCTTTGCGCGCCAGATGGTAGGCAGTTGCGCAGCCTTGAATGCCGCCACCAATGATCAGAACATCCGCCTTCATTCCGCCGCCTCCGCCGGAACCGTGTCGTACCGGCTCAGTTCATCCAAGGTCAGCAGGCGCTGGGGGCTGCGCAGTCGGTAATACCCAACTGCTTCGGGGCTTTCTGCGCGCCATTGCGCCAACAACCCGGCCACCACATGACCGCATTGCCGCCCCTGACATGGCCCCATTCCACACCGAGTCAGTGATTTCAGGGCGTTCGGATCCCGCGCGCCCTGTTCGAATCCTTTTCGCAAGTCGCCCAAAGACTGCTCTTCGCAGCGACATACCAGAGTTTCCGCGTCACGCGGCAATCTCAGCGCCTCGGTCGGGCGGTACAGGCGGTCGATGAACCGGCGAAACGGTTTCAAGGCGGACAAGAGTTTCAGATCAGCGCGTGCCCTTTGATCCCTGTCAGCCTCGGAAATCCGACCAAGGCGAAACAGGATATTCTGCGCGGCCACGCGGCCGGCCGCACGTGCGCCGTCGGCACCAACAATTCCGGCCCCGTCGCCAGCAACTGAAACATGCGCGACAGAGCTTTGGCCAAATACATCAACAGTGACTTGCCAGCACATCTGGGCGTGGTTCCAGTGATGCGCCAGCCCCATCGCTTGGGTCATGTTTAAATTGGGTTGAACGCCATGGTGCAGGAAAACGGTATCGCCTGAAACAAGGTGCTGCTGGTCCGATGCTACAAAACGCAGCCCTTTGACTCTTTGATCGCCGATGACCTCGAGGTTCTCGGCATATCGGTGGATGGTCACGCCCGAAGCGCGAATTTCTCGCAACAAAGACAGGCCCTTACGCAACTGTCCGGCCTGCCGCACCGCGCGTGGCATCAGTGGGGCCGCGTCAAGGTAATGCTGTCGCGGCGTAGTATCGACCAGCGCTGCCACGGGCACACCCAGCCTCAGGTATTGCGCCACAATCAGATACAGCAAAGGACCGGACCCGGCAAAAACAGCCCCATCCGCGACGACGGCATCCGATTTCAGCATCACCTGCGCCGCGCCTGCGGTCATCACCCCGGGCAGAGTCCAACCGGGGATCGGCATGGGCCGTTCCATCGCCCCTGGACACAACAGCATCTCACGGCAATGCAGTTCGCGGGTTTCGCCCTGACAGGAAAACAGAACGCGACCATCATCCCCCAGGTGCCAAGCATCGGCCCCGGCAATGTGTTTCGCGCCAGATCGTTCGAACCGGGTGATCAAGTCAGCCCCCGCCGCGTAGTCCGGGCCAAGGCTTGCGATGTCCGGCAAAGGGCTGCTGGCCGCCGACCGGTAAATCTGCCCCCCTGCCCGTTCGGCACGATCCAGTACAACCACATCGACTCCGGCCTGCGCCAGCTCAATGGCGGCGGACATGCCTGCTGGGCCCGCCCCAACAACGGCGCAATCAAAGGCCTGCATCGGCGGCCTCGGTATCTTCGGTTATGTTCTGCGTATTAACGCTCATCCCATCCTGGACCTGACGCAGGCAGGCCTGCTGATTTGAAAGGCCATCGATTTCGACCATGCACTCGAAACAGACGCCCATGGCGCAATAAGCGCTGCGGGCTTCGCCCGACAGGGCCGCCTTGCGGGTCACGACCTGACCGGCCACCGCCATTGCAGACCAAACGGACTGGCCTTTGCGAGCCTTGACCACCTGGCCATTGACGCACAGCGTCACCAGATCGCGGTCATGATCTTGCAGGGATCTGAACATTGGCTGATCTCCGGGATAAACAGGGCAAGGCGTAGAAAGAACACGCCTTGCCCGATTTCAGGGTCGGGTCGGTTTATTGATCGATCTGGTCGAGGATGGCCTGACCCCAATCCTGACCTACGTCTTCAAGGACCTGCGGCCAGACCTGCGTACGCACGTGCGCGGCGGTGGCCGCAAGCTCTTCATCTGTCAGAGACACGATGACTGCGCCGTTGTCGGCCAACTTCTGCTCGAACGCGCCCTGATCGGCCTCGGCGGTTTCCCAACGCTTTGCTTCGAACGCCAGTGCTGCGGTTTCCAGCGCTGCACGGTCTTCATCGCTCAGCTCGGCCAAAGTGCCCGAGTTGATGATCATGTACCAAACCTCGAAGTGCGTGTTCACTGGCACGTAAGACGTGGTCACGTCGCGGAACGAGGCATAGTAACCTTCGGCACCCGAGCCGACGACACCGTCAACAACACCGGTTTGTACGGCAGTGAACGCTTCCGAGAATGGAATGGGCGACGAAATGTATCCCAGAGCATCGGCGGTCAGCTGAAAGCTCTTGATCCCCGGAACGCGCACCTTGATGCCCTTGGCGGCTGTCGGATCGCCCGGGTTCACGGCGTCGGTGTTCAGGGCAACGCCACCAAAATACACCGGATAGGCCGCCAGCATGGTGATGTCTTGCTTGGCATAGAGATCCTTCATCGCGCCGTGAATTGCGCCGCCGGGGCCGTAAATCTCTTTCGCCTCTTCCCAGTTTGCCGCCACATAGGGAAAGGCCGAGATCTGCATGCGACGATCAACGGCGGTGGCTGCAGGCTGCACGGCCATGTCGATGGCACCCACCGAGATGCGCTCCTGAACCGAGGTATAGTCTCCGAGCGCTGACGCCGGGAATAGGTTCAGCTCAACCGAGCCATTCGTTGCGGTCTTCAGTTCTTCGGCAAAGGCACGCAATTCATTGTCGATGGTCGCACCCTGTGGGCGGATATGGCTGATCTTCAGCGTGTCGGCGGCGGCGATCCCGGCGGTTGCCACAACGGCTGCGGCCATGCAGGTGGATTTCAGAAAGTTCATCATGGATAAGTCTCCTCCGTGAGTGATGAAGTGGGCGGCTTAGTAGCCAAAGAAGCGGGGCAGCCACATCGACAGGTCCGGCCAGAAGCTGGTCAGGAACACGACTGGCAAATAGCCCAATAGGATCAGGGTCATGGCAGGTCGGATCACCTTGGTGACCGGCACCTGACCGATGCGTGCGCCCAGATACAGGATCGAGGCATAGGGCGGCGTCACACCTCCCATCGCGGTGTTGACCCCCATGATCGCGGCAAACTGGATCGGACTGACACCGATAGCCTGCATCAGAGGCAACAGCAGTGGTGCGATCAGGATGATTGCGGTTACGTCATTGACCACCATGCCAACCAGGAACAGCAGAATGTTGATCAGCACCAGCAGCAGGACCTTGTTTTCGGTCACAGAGAAAATCGCCTGCACGATGGCCTGCGGCACGCTTTCCAGCACGAACATCTGACTGAGGATCATCGAGAACAGGATCATCAGCATGATCGCTCCAACCGATGTTGCGGCCTCTTTGCCGGCACCGAAGAACGTGCGAACATCCAGCCCCTTGTAGATCAGGAACCCGACCGGGATTGCATAGATCACTGCCACAGCAGCAGCCTCGGTCGGGGTCATGATGCCGCCATATATACCACCCAGAATGATCACCGGCATTAGCAGTGCGGGCGTGGCCTTGAAGCCGCGTTGGGCTGCCTCGGACATGAATGCCGCGCCTTTGAGGGGCTCATTCAGTTGCAGGGGGAACCTGCGGGCCATTCGGATATTGACCGCCGAAAAGCTGGCCATGATCAGCAGGCCGGGTCCAAGCGTCGCCAGAAAACAGGCCAGGATCGACGTATCCGTCACCCAGCCATAAACGATCATCGTCACGGAAGGCGGGATCAGCAGGCCAAGAAGCGATGCATTCGCGATCAACGCCGTTGCGTATTCACGGGGGTAGCCTTGTTTTTCCATTTCTGGGATCAGCAGCGGGCCGATGGCGGCGACGCCCGTCAGGCCCGAGCCAGAGATCGCGCCGATCAACGCACAAGAAACTGTGGCTACAACACCCAATCCACCTCGCAGGTGGCCGATGAAAATGTTGACGAAATTGAGAAGGCTCGCCGCGATACCGGAGACAGACATGATCGTCCCCGCCAGAACAAACAACGGAATGGCCAGCAGCACAGGGTTGCCCAACTGTTGGAAACCCCAAAGCATATTGCCCTTCATGACCACGTCACCGGCGAAGTACATCACCATCAGACCGGCACCGAAGCAATACGGCAGTGGAACACCCAGTGTCAGCAGAATGACCAGAACCAGTACGGCAAGAAGCGCGATCTCGATCATTTCAGACCTCCTTCAACGGCGGGTTCGGTAACAGGGGAAAACAACGCGCGCAGATGCATCAGCAGGTGCCAGGCGGTGAAGATCATCATCAGGACCAACCCGACAAACAAAGCGACATCGACATAGAAGGTCGGCAGATACAGGGTCGGGCTCTCGCGCCAGACACGCATCGAGTACTTGGTGAAATCCCAAGCCCATGTGGTCAGCCAGATACCTACGATAAGGCTGATGACCTCACCTATGACTGCCAGAACCTGATGCTGACGTTCGGTGGACAGAAAAATTTCAAGCACATTGGCGCGAATATGCGTGTTTTCACGCGACGCGTTGACCGCCCCCAGCATGTACAACCACAGCGTCGGATAGAGCAGGCTTTCTTCCAATCCCATAACGGGGATTTCCAGCACATAGCGTGTGATTACCTGCACAAATTGCCCAAGAGCAACCAGGCAGATCAGGACTGTCAGCAAGACGCTAGCAAAGCGTGTCATTTCCCCCTCCGTCATAGCGAATGCATGTGGTGTATTCGTGGCGGGAAGATCACGAGCCGGGCATATTAAGTCAAAACGAATAAATTGATTGTTGAATAAAGATAGTTTATGGAGTGGCAAAAAGATGAGGATTAACAGAGGCGCATGAATCTCAGCTTTCGCCAATTGCAAGCCTTTCGAGAGGTTATGCGGACAGGATCAGTATCAGGCGCCGCCCGAATCCTCGGACGGACTCAACCCGCTGTAAGCGCGCTGATCGCAAATCTCGAGGCCGAGTTGGATATTGCTCTGTTCCGCCGACAGCGCGGGAAAATGGCCCCTACCCCCGAGGCGCAATATTTCCTCACCGAAGCTGAGGCGATCCTAGATCGCCTGTCGCTTTCAACCCGGACGATGCGCGAGATTGGGGCGCTGACAAAAGGGCGCTTGAACATCGCCTGCATGCCGGCCGCCTCCAGCCTTTTGATGCCGCAACTTCTGGGTGAGTTTCTTCTGGACAAACCAGATGTAAAAGCTTCGTTGATGATGCGCGCATCCCCGGTGATCGAGGAATGGGTTGCCTCTCAGCAATACGATATCGGATTGGGAGAAACCCCAAAATCCACCGCAGCAATTGATACAGTCGACTTCGACATGAAATGCGTATGTGCGATCCCTGCGGGTGATCCATTGGCTGAACTTGATATAGTCCAAGCGCATCACCTGTCTGGTCGTCCGATGGCCGGGTTGCAGGAGGGTCACCCAAACCTGATTGCGACCCAAAGGGCATTCGCCAGCCAAAAGGCCAGTTTCGAACAACGGTTCGAACTCAGGACCTTTCACCCAGCGTTAACTCTGGTGGAAAAAGGGCTTTGCTATTGTATCTGCGATCCGATTACCGCAGCCGGATACGTCAATATGCAACCCGAGCCGAGACCCATCGTTTTTCGGGCGTTTCACCCCCATGTCGTTTTAAACGTCTCAATAATGCAACCTGCACATCGCCCTCCATCTGCGTTGGTAAGTGAGTTTGTTGTGCAATTGAAGGTGGCTCTGGAACACGTCAACAGCCAGTTTTGAAAAGTGTTTGTGGGTTTTATTGCAACCACCTACTTTCTTTACGATCATAAATTGTACTTTTTGCACATTACATAAGCCATTTTCTGACTTAGCTATTATATCCGATAAGTACCGCTTATCACTTATGATTGATTTGACCGGAAATATCCCCCATGATGCAGGCCATTAAGCCCCCTCTCCGTTAACCCACAGGTTTTTTCCCGATGGATTTTCGATCCGATATCACCGGATTGATACCGAACGATGTCCACCAGAAAGATCCGAAATGATCGGTACATTTGTTCGGGGTTTGGGTATTCCCAGCGGATAGCAGTTCCGGTCCCTTATCAAAGTAAGTCGCATCTGTAGCCAGCGCTTTAGTCCAGACAAGTTCTCTCAGACCACAATAATCTAGTTGGAACTGACCGAGGTGCCCGAGAATTTCGGTCCTCCCGTCGGCAGAACCCGGGCCGGGAAATCCCGGCCACCAAAGACCTCCCTTCGCGTCGTGTGACTACACGGGCCCAGAAGCAAAGCAGAGATGTGAACAACTAAAAAAAACCTGACAGCTTTCTTGCTGAAACAATGAGACGAAAACTGCCAGCACACACATTAGGTACCCGTTTACGGGAAAGGTACAGGACGCCAATCCCTGTCCGAATGGCGCCCCTATTGGCCCTGATCCGAGGTTCACCGCGAAACTAGGTCAATGCATCCGAAAGCTGCTTGAGGAAATCCTCGGCTGCTTCGCGGTCGAACGCCCTGCCATCAATCCGGATACGGAGTTCATCGGGCCCGACCTCGGCACTGATGCCGCCGCCGCCAGGCAATGCACGGCGTGCGATGCGTTCGATCTGCTGCGGCCGCCCTCCTCGTGACCTTTGTTTTCGGGGTGCAGAAGTCTGCGTCAACAGATTGTCCAGAAGCGCCCATTCCGCCTTTGCGTCCAGAACATCAGCCCCCGCCAACGCCTCTCGCAATTGAGGCTGGGCACCTTCCCGCAGCGCAGCCGCCAATCGCAACCCGGCCTTTTCAGACAGGGCTACCGGATGCTGTAGAAGATCCCCCAGCGCCTCATGCACAACGGCAAAACTGCGCACCTTGGACCGTTTAGCCTTGGATGCCGCCGCAAACAGCACATCAACGGCCGCCTCAATCGAAGGGAATACCCCCTGCCCTGCCGCCAGTACTGCAATACGGCCTCTCTCATACGGGCTGAGGTCGGATCGCAGCTCATTCTCTTCGACCATCGAGACATAGGCGCCCTGGCCTGCCCCAGCCTCGCGAACAAAAGCCGGAATTTCCCGGAACCGCTCGTCCGTTTCAGCCAACCGTTTAAACGCGTCCAACCTTCGGTAACCTGAGATCAGGCCGTATCCCTCTGGCGTTCTTGTGACTTCGATCGGCGTGCGCAAACCATGAACACGTAGCGATTCCAACAACTCGGCCATTGCTTCTTCATCATCGACCATTCGGTCACGACGAATGAAATCCGCATCAATCTGGTCCAGCGCCACTATTTCGGCAACTAACCCGGCATCCTGTGCCTCACGCCAACGTGCAGCATCCCCCTGGTCCTGAGCCAGCGCGACACGGTCGGTAACGGCTGCCATTCCGTTCAGCGCCGCCGTCTCACCCGCTACCTGCGCAATTGGCGGGGCTGCGGATTTGGTTTCGAACGGGCCAACAGACGGTTTCGCCGCGAAACCCGCCTCCAGCTCTTCCAGTTCGGTCGCGTCCGGGGCGATAAGTCGTCTACGCTTAGCCATTTGCCTGCTCCTCCATCTGTGCATCACGCCACCAGCAGCCGATCAGAAGTTCCTTGAATTCGGCATATGTCCGGTCAAACGCCTCACGTCCGCGCACGTAGGTGTCTCGGTTAAAATCGCGATAGTCGGCTTCGTAGATGCCATTGACCTGCTCACCGGCCTGCCCCACCAGCGCTGTATAGTCCTGCCGGTATGCATTCATGAAATCCCCGAAGTAAGCCTGAATGACGTTTGCCATATCGGTTTGCTGGCTTGCGTCAAACCGCGTGATGATGGCACGCACTACATCCCATTCGAATTTAAGTTCAGGTAAACCCGCTGCTCGCTGTGCTGCATTTTCGCCATCCTCGATACTGGCGAAGGTCGTATAGAGCATGTCAAAGAACCTGCCCGTCGAATCGAACTCCAGAAACGATGCTCCAAGCGGCACCAGCAGGATATCCGCTGCCGCCAGCGCATTGATCGTAAGGTACCCAAGAGCAGGAGGCGTATCGAGGAATACGACATCGTAGTCGTTCAGAATGCCCTCGTCCTCCAGGAAATTGGTAAGGCCATCCCATAACGGCCAGCTGCGCAATCCCATGCGCCAAACAGGTATCTGGAATTCGGCCCAGTAGAGGTTCAACTGAGCGCCAATCAGATCGATATTGGGCCAATGCGTCTTCTGGATGACATCACGAGGTTGCGTAGTCAGTGCTTCCTGCAGGGTTTCATCCAATGGGATTTCCGGTTGTCCTGCCGCTGTACGCACCCGGTTTTCTTCCTGCACCGCACGCGCATAGTCCTTGGCGATCAGCGGAAAGACGGTTTGCCATTCATCGGCAACACTACCGCCCAGAATTGACGTCATCGATCCCTGGCTATCCAAGTCAATAACAAGAACCTTGTATCCATCCAGAGCCGCTGACATCGCCAGATGAGCAGCGGTGGAGGTTTTGCCGACACCCCCTTTAAAGTTAGCCACCGCTGCAACCTTTGCAGGTTGTCCTTCAGGGCGATAGGGCTGGTATTCCTTGGTGCTGACGCCTTCGGCCGCAAAGTGCTGCCGCAAAATCAGAACCTCCTCGAGAGAGAACCACTTGGATCCGCCTTCACCTTCTCCCTGGGGAAGCTCGGGATTGGCTTTGAGTACCCGGCGCAGGTGAGCCGGAGCAACCGGAAGCAAATACTTGGTAATTTCCCAAGTTGAAAATTTGCGAAGGCGTTTTTCGCCGTCGGGTGCATAACCGCGCCGCGCAAGGTCTTCACGACCCTTGCCGCAGAAAGCAGCCGCTTTTGCGAATCGCGAAGTGCCAATAGGATCAGGTAACTTTTCAGCTGCCGCCTTAGGATCCAGATTCAGATAGGGGGGCAGGGGAGGTTGCGTAGGTTTGTTCACTGTCGATGCCTCTGAATATGTTCGCCTTACCGGCGTATATTCGACAATCTAGCGAACATTTATGCGCAGCGCTATCTTTCTTTCCCGTGTTTTCCACAGAAACGGGTTTATCAGTGGGGTTTCGCCGCGAAACCAATGGAAAATAACAAAAGACACACCGACAAAGGTTTTATTTTTTTAAGGTCTTTAGATTCTTTAGCGGAACTTTATCCTGCAATAACAATAAGATAAGCTATCTTGAGTACCAACATACAGGATGAAAGGTACCCGCTTGCAGGATAATGAGTGACTGATTCCGGGACAAAATGGACCAAGAAGCAGGAACAAGAGGCCCGATTCGCAGGAGGCTGAATTTATTGAGGCTTTAGGGTCTAACATTGACACTGTTGCCTTCCAGTCGGCGGCGATATTGCCAGTGTTGAGTCCAGGAAAGACCATTTTCTGTGGATAACTCAGGTGGCCCTGATTTAAGGTACCTGTCTGCGGGATTGCGGTTCTCCCGTATTTGGGTACCCAAATCCATTTGATTGGAAGGTACCTTTCATGTCACAAATAGCAAAACGAGCAGCCAGGCAGAATCATGCCGGATACACAATTGGACATGGACCACCTAGCGGGCGCCTTGCGCCGGGAGACGGTCAAAAAGAACGTCGCCGCGATTCACATCAGCGGCAAGCTGACGCTATTGCAGCGTAAGCTTTCAAACGTCCTGTTGCTCAATGCGTATGACGCGCTGACCTCAGCTGCGACGCACACAATTGACGCGCGAACGCTGGCAATGATGGTTGGCTACAACTCCAACGACTTCGATACTCTGCGCGCCAGTTTGCGTGCGTTGGCCGAGACTGTGGCCGAGTGGGACATGTTGGATGAACAGGGCCGACAGGAGTGGGGTGTTTCTTCCCTGCTGAGTTTCGCCAAACTCAAGAACGGAGTGTGCGAGTACGCATATTCTCCGGCCTTGGCGCAAAAGCTCTATGATCCCAAGATCTATGCGCTAATCAATGTGCATATTCAGCGAAACTTCAACTCGGGTCACGGGCTGGCCTTGTATGAAAACTGCTATCGTTTTGTTCGGACTGGTTCCACTGGATGGTGGACACTGGACGTGTTTCGAAAACTGATGGGCGTCGATGGCAGCGACTATTATGCCAGTTTCAAGCACCTGAACGCCAAAATTATCAAAACCGCTGTGGCAGAGGTGAACAAAAGCTCTGACATTGTGATTGAGCCCCAGTTTCAGAAAAAGGGACGGACAGTAACCGATATTCGTTTTCTGATCCGCAGCAATCCGCAAAAAGCGATGTTCGAAATCGACGACAGTGATGGCGTGCGCAATCTGGGTGTCTACAAGACGTTGCGCAAGCAAGGGGTCTCGGATCGGCTGGCGCGGCAATGGATTGCGGAACACGGCGAAGAATACGTGCAGGAAAAACTGAACTACGTTGTCGGGCAGGGGGGTATCAAGTCGACCGTGGGTTATTTGTCGGCTGCGTTGCGCGACGACTATCAGGCGCAAGATAAGCCTTCGCAACCGGAAGAACCCAGCCCGGAAGCGTTGGAAGCCGCCAGAATGCGGCAGGCAGAGAAGGCGCAAGAGGACCAGGCCTATGAAATGCGCGCAGCGGAACGGGCCGATCGGTCAAGAAAGCTCTCAATCGTGGAAGAGCTGGTTTCGCGGCGAAACCCAACACAACGGGATGCAGATAAGCGTCTGTTCATGTCTGGCCTGAACGACGAACTGGACCGCGAGCACTTTCGGGCTCATGGCTGGCGGTCAGGTCTGAACGCCAAAGCGATTTTTGCATTCTGGGAGGAGCTTGAACCGGACGCCTTTGACTAGGCCATGGGCCGCAGGATCATTTGTAACCGGCTGGTGCACTGCCAGCCAAATGTCAGGTTATGCCCAAAACCCAATGACACGTTCAACCAGCCAGTAGGCGGAAACAGCCCCAACAAAGTAGCTGACTGCTATATTCATCACCTGCAGGCTGGCTTTCCCGACCGGGAAAACAAGTTTGAGCGTCCAGCCAATGACCAGTACAGCAGCTACAAATAGGATCTGACCGATCTCCACACCCAGATTGAAACCAAGCAAGGCGACAAAAATATCCCCCTCAGGCAATCCGATATCGCTCAGCGCTCCGGCAAATCCAAGCCCATGCAACAGCCCGAACGAGAATGAGACAACCCAAGGCGCCCGTTCGGACAAGCGGGGCGCATCGTCGGTCCTTTTGGCAATTTCGACGGCAAGAAAAACTATCGACAAGGCAATGACCGCCTCGACGGGAGGCGCGGGTACGTGGATCAGGCCCAGAGAGGCAAGGGCAAGCGTAATACTATGGGCTGCAGTAAAAGCCGTGATTGCCCCCAGCAGCCGCCAGAAGTCGCGGATCAAAAAGAGCAGGGCAAAGACGAATAACAGATGGTCAAACCCCTCCAGAATATGTTCGACGCCCAAGGTGATGTAGGTGCGCAAAACGGACAGGCCGGTTGTGTCTTCTGGGACTACGAAAGTGATCTGTTCAGGAACAAGCCGTGTGGTTGATGATGGGCTGTCCAGCAAGTCTACGCGCAGCAAGACATCGGTACGGGTGTCCTCAAGTCCTGGAACTTCAATCGTCGTACCCGCAAGGCCGCTGGGGCACCGGGTCGTCCACTCTGAGATCCACGCAGCGCCGTCAAATCGCGGGGCAGGGGGGGCAGTGACTTCGCAAATCTCCGGCAGTCTGGCTTCGATTGCCATCGGCTTTTGCTGAACGTCAGGCTTTCGCCAGAAAACGCGGTACGTTTCCGGTGAAAGTTCGGTTATTTCCAGATATCCCGGATCCAGAGCATGGGCTCGGAGATCGGCAGGAGTAACGAAATTTATGCCGATCGCAATGCATGCGGCCAAAAATACATTTAAAAACAAATAGTTAAACATCATTCTTCGTCTATTTTGACCTGATACTTGCTCAAAAGTGCTTCATTCAGCCTATCCCGCGCATTTGCCTGTCGACCCTCCCGCCATTTTAACAGAACCGCCGCGCGGGCGGTCTCGAACTCTGGCAAGGTTGCGTCGGCCTTTTCCAGAATGCGAACCAGATGCAGGCCATAACCAGACGGGACCGGGCCGTCCCATTCCCCGGGTTCCAAATCATCCAGCGAAGCCGCAAAACCGACACCGAATATACCGTCAATCCGGGGGGCGTTCATCGGTGGGACCTGAGCGGGCAAAAGGCTCAGCGCTCCGATCCCGTCCGGAACGCGCCCTGCGTTCAGCTCTTTCAGAATCGCGTCCGCAGAACCTGCAAAGTCCTCGTCCAGCAACACCTGATCAAAGGCAACCGATCCGGGAATTTCAAACTCCGCCCTTTCAGTCAGAAACAGATCCATCAGTTCTTCGTCATCCGGGGTTTCAGCACTTGCCGCCGAAGTTGCAATGAACTCCATCTTTTGTCGCAACCGGTTTCGGATCACGGCGTCCCCTTCATCCATCCGCAATGCGCGCGCTTCGCGAACAAGGATTTCCTCGAATACCTGATTGTCGATCAGCGCTTTCAGCTCATCCGGATCGGGTTTGCGTCGCCAGGTTGCTTCAAATTGTTTCTCCAAGGCCGTTATGTCGGCTTGGGTAATCTGAATCTCCAAGGCTTCAGGTTGCGCCTGAGGAGTATCGGCAAAGCTGTACAGCGCGAAAATACCGGCGCCCATGAGCAGGAAATGAACAAATGGTTCCCGCACAATGCGGAGGAATAAAGATTCTGACACGACGGACCCGACATGAATTGAACTATAAGGTGATCCTAGACCACCTCAGTCAGTCCGCAAGCCTTGGGTGAAGGGTAGCCCTGGGTCGTTGCCGGTCAGAAATCCAGGCCCAGATCGACGGTTCTGTAGGAATGTGTCAGCGCGCCTGAAGAAATGTAGTCGACCCCGGTTGCTGCGATTGCAGCCACGGTGTCACGGGTGACGTTGCCGGATGCCTCGCTTACCAAGCGACTCTCGATCATCGCGACGGCCTTGTGCAACGTATCCGGCGACATGTTGTCCAGCAGAACCACATCCGCGCCGCCGGTTTCCAGAACCTCTGATAGCTGGTACAGAGTGTCGACTTCGATTTCGACTTTCATCATGTGCGAGGCGGTCGCTTTGGTTGCCTCGAGCACCTTGCGGATGCCACCGGCCGCGGCGATGTGATTGTCCTTGATCAGGATCGCATCGGACAGAGAATAGCGGTGATTGAACCCGCCACCGTGCAGAACGGCCTGTTTCTCGACAATACGCAGACCCGGCGTAGTCTTGCGGGTGCAGGTGATGCGCGCTTTTGTACCCGTGGTTTCGGCAACCAGGGCTGCGGTTTGGGTTGCAATTCCGCTTAGCCTTCCGGCGAAATTCAGCGCAACGCGCTCACCGCTCAGGATCGAGGCCGCGCTGCCCCGGATTTCCATGAGTGTGTCGCCCATTGCGCAGGTGATGCCGTCAGCGGCCAAAGTTGTGACCTCCAGCGTCGGATCGACCAGCCGAAAGGCCAGCGCCGCGACCTGCATCCCGGATACCACGGCGTCCTCGCGTGCGTTCAGCCGCGCAGTATAGGTGGTGCCCGAAGGAATCACCGTTCGCGTGGTGATGTCGCCATAGCTGCCCAGATCCTCCATCAGCGCGTTGCGCACCAGAGGTTCAAGAATAAGGTCGGGCAGGGTGGCGGTGTTCATACTGCTTCCTTTGCAATGGTGCTCCGCAGCGCAACTGCGCGGTCAAGTGTCAGACGCGACCGCTGGCCGGGGTCGGGCAGGGGGCTCGGAAAATCGGACCGGAAATGCGCGCCACGGCTTTCCTTACGCAACAGTGCTGCGGCGGCAATCAGGGTGGCGGTTGCGGTCATGTTGAGAAACCCGTCGTCGGATCGACCATCAGCCTCCAGCCGCGCGATGTCGTTCAGCGCAGCCTTCAGCCCCGGCTCGTCCCGGACAACGCCGACATTTCTGGTCATTGTCTGCCGAAGTTCCATAAGCGCATAAGTATCGGTCTTTGAGCCGCCATCGTGAAAGGACAGCACAACCTCGGGCAGGTCACTGGATTCCTCAACGCTGCCCAGAATGTCCAATGCACAAGCGCGCGCAAAAACCAAAGCTTCGAGCAGACCGTTCGACGCCAGACGATTTGCGCCGTGCAGTCCGGTGGATGCGGCCTCGCCACAGGCCCAAAGACCATCCAACGACGTGCGCCCGTCAAGGCCGGTGGCGATGCCCCCCATATGGTAGTGGGCAGCGGCGGCCACGGGAATCGGGGATAGGGAAGGGTTCACGCCATTACGACGACAGGCGTCGGCCACAGCCGGGAATTCAACGCCGATCCGATCACCGATGGCCTGTCGTGTGTCCAGAACCGGGCGGTTGCCGGCCTGAGCTTCGGCAAAGATCGCCCTTGCCACGATGTCCCGGGGGGCCAGTTCAGCGTCGGGATGGATGTCGGCCATGAACCGGTGGCCATCGCGGTTGACCAGTACTGCACCTTCCCCGCGCAGCGCTTCGGTTGCCAGCGGGGCAGGGTCCTCACCGACATCAATGGCCGTGGGGTGGAATTGAACGAATTCCGCATCCGCGATTTCCGCACCTGCGCGCGCGGCCATTCCGATCACCTGACCGCGTATGCGTGGGGGATTGGTTGTCAGGGCATAAAGCCCGCCAGAACCACCGCCCGCCAGCAGACAGGCGGACCCTCGCAACACGACCGGTTGCGATCCGTCTTCCGAGGAGGAGGTCAAAACGACACCCGTGACGCGTTGCCCCTGCGTTTCCAGCCGAACGGCCTGTGCGCCTTCGATAACCTGAACCGAAGGGGTCTTCCGCAGCTCGGCGATCAGCGCGCGCATGATCTCGGCCCCGGCCTGATCTCCTTTGACGCGAACGACACGCGCTATGCTGTGAGCTGCTTCATGCGACAGAACATAGCCACCGTCTGCGGTGCGATCAAAACCCGTGCCTAGATCGGTCAGGTCCAGAATATGATCGCGCGCTGCGCGGGTCACATATTCGGCCACATCGTGCAGAACGACACCGGCCCCGGCCTTTTCCGTGTCTGCTGCGTGTGCCTCGGGGCTGTCGGCGGGGTTCATCGCCGCGGCGACACCGCCCTGAGCCCATGCCGAACTTGCCCCTGTTCCCAGTGGATCGGGCGAGATCATCACAACCGGGCGGGGCGCCAGTTTCAGCGCTGCATAAACGGCCGCAAGGCCGGCGCCCACTATGACCACCCGATTGGTGGTGATCTCTTGCATGGCCTGACTCAGATGCCCAGCTTGCGCGAAAGGTCGATCATGCGCTGAACAGAAAGTCGCGCCTTGTCGGCGACGGTCGCGTCAACTTCGACCTGACCGGTCATGGTATCCAGCGCATACAGCACCTTCTCCAAAGTGATCTTTTTCATGTAGGGGCACATGTTGCAGGGTCCGACGAATTCGACCTCGGGCAGTTCATCCGCAATATTCGACGCCATCGAACATTCGGTGATGAGCAGCGCCTTTTCCGGCTTTTCCTTCGTCACATAGTTGATGATACCGCTGGTCGAACCGGAATAATCCGCCTCGGCCACCACATCGGGTGGGCATTCGGGATGTGCGATCAGCCGGGTGCCAGGGTTCCACTCGCGGAAATCGCGCAGGTCCTGAGGCGAGTATTGCTCGTGCACGATGCACGACCCCTCCCACCACACGACGTTCTTTTGCGGAACATCCTTGGCCACATTTTGCGCTAGATACTGATCCGGCGTCATGATCACCGTATGGCTTTCCTGTGCGGCAACGATCTGAGCGGCATTGGACGAGGTGCAGCAGATATCGGATGCGGCCTTAACTTCGGCCGTGGTGTTGACATAGGTCACTACCGGCGCACCGGGATAGCGGCGACGCATTTCGGCAATCCCGTCGGCCGTTATCGATTCGGCCAGCGAACATCCGGCCTCCATATCCGGCATCAGGACAGTCTTGTCCGGGCTCAGAATCTTGGAGGTTTCAGCCATGAAGTGCACACCGCACTGAACGATGACATCCGCCTCGACCTCGGTGGCCTTGATGGCTAGCTGCAGGCTGTCGCCGACAAAGTCTGAGATACCGTGATAGATTTCGGGGGTCATATAATTGTGACCCAAAATCACGGCGTTACGTTCCTTTTTAAGCTGATTGATCGCCTTGACATAGGGCGCATAGATCGCCCAGTCCGCAGGCGATACGACACGGTTCATACGGTCGTAGACATCACTCATCTCCGCCGCCAGTTCGGGCGAGGGGGAAAGGTCGTATTTTTCGGAAAGGTTTGCGCGCAGCGTGGGTAGGTCGAACACGGGTTTGTATTCTCTGCCTGTTAGTATCCTGACGTGGAATAGTTGTTTATTGCCCCATTGGCCATAGTGTTGTGCCGCTAACAGTCCGGTAAAGTTTTTCATCGGCGGACCGTCGACACGTCCACCAGTCAAAATTTCTGTCTAACCTGTGCGCGTCCGTAGTTCGGATGTGTAATCCAGAAGCCATGTTCTGAACTGTCGCGCTGGCGGGCGAAGGGCCGCGCGATCAGGGTAAATCAGGTGATACGCCTCTTGCCCCGGTACCTGGATGTCGGGCAGGCAGGGGACAAGTCCGGCCGCTCGAATAGCTGAATCCGAAGCGGGTGCGCGCGCCAGCGCAATGCCGACGCCATTCACCGCCAGCTCGGTCGCCATCAGCGAATTGTCTGCAAAGAAGTACCTTGCCAAACCATGAGACAGCCGCAGTTCCTCAAACACACCGGGCCAACTGGCCCGATGGGTGGAGACCTCGATCAGGGTATGGTTGAACAGGTCCTGAGCAGAGTGGATGCTGGCCGCAATATCCGGTCTCGCGACTGGATACAGAACCTCGCGCATCAATTCGTCCCCGTCTGTGCCAAACAGTGAGGGATTGCCGAACACGATTTGCAAGTCAGTGAATTGATTTGCAAAATCCGCGATCATGTTGCCGGTGCTCAGGGCCAGACTGACCCGCGGATGGGCGGCCTGAAACTCGGGCACGCCCCGGGCCAGAACACCGTGCGCGAAAAGCAGAACGGATTGAACGAAAAGTCGCTGTTCGCGGCTTTCGCCGAACAGTCCGGTTGTTGCGGTTTCCAGCATCAGCAACGATTGCTGGACCGATGGCAGATAGGCCCGCCCGGCCTCGGTCAGCGTCACCGCGTGCGCGTGACGCTGGAACAGAGGCGTGCCCAACCGGGTTTCCAGCGCCTTGACCTGCTGACTGACGGCAGCGGGCGACATATTCAGCTGCGCAGCCGCGCGTGCGAAACTTTCGGTGCGGGCCGCAGCTTCGAACACGCGTAGCCAGTTGAGAGAGGGGATGCGGCTGCTCATGTCCACAGGCTAAGCAAAACTTATCCTTACCGGCAAGACAATATGTGCTGAGAATCCGGCGGGCGGTCATAGTGTCTTCGCCAGCGAACTGAAATCCGCTGCTTTGCAGCCTTGCCCAAGCCACGAGAGTCGAGACATGACAAGTCCCGCTAATGCTCCGCGCCCCAAGCGGAAAATCTGGAACTACACACCCCAACTGCCGATTCAAACCTCGCCCTATTGGGACTGGCCGATGAAGCCGCTGGCATCGCTGAAATACCTGCTGCAAAGCTGGAACCCGTTGGCGCTGCGGACGCTGATGCTGATTTTTGCTATCATCACATGGAAGTACCTGACGCCGTCTCTGTCCCGGATCGAAACGTTTAGCTGGGACTGGGTGGCGGAGATTTGGTTTCGCAATTTCTGCATCCTGATGGTTGTTGCCGGTGGCCTGCATCTGGCGCTGTGGAAGGTCCGCACGCAACAGGATGAATACCGCTACGACATGCGGCCGATGATGAAGGGCGCCAAGGTGTTTACCTTCAAGAATCAGGTCTGGGACAACATGTTCTGGACGCTTGGCCCGGCGCTGACCTTCTGGACCTTCTGGGAATGCTTCATCCTGTACGCCTATGCCAATGGCTGGATCACGATGATCACCTTTGACAGTAACCCTGTCTGGTTCTCGGTCGTAACGATCCTGATCCCTGTCTGGGCGGGCTTCCACTTCTACTGGCTGCACCGGCTGCTCCATGTCGGTCCGCTGTACACCAAGGTTCACGCTTGGCATCACCGCAACATCAACACCGGACCGTGGTCGGGTCTGGCGATGCACCCGGTGGAAAGCTTTTTCCTGATGTTCGACACGAT
The DNA here is from genome assembly GCF_056537325.1 of Ruegeria sp. CF5. Taxonomy (NCBI): domain Bacteria; kingdom Pseudomonadati; phylum Pseudomonadota; class Alphaproteobacteria; order Rhodobacterales; family Roseobacteraceae; genus Ruegeria; species Ruegeria sp. CF5. The sequence continues at coordinate 92,126 of NZ_JBQFRI010000011.1, forward strand.
GATCTTCTTCCTTGTGCCGTCGCATCCGATCCATGCGATCTTCCTGCTGTTCCACCACGGGATTGGCGCGCCAACCTCACATGCGGGATTCGAACATCTGAAGCTCGGCAAGAATGCCAAATTCCAGGTGGGTGACTTTTTCCACCAGCTGCACCACAAGTTTTTCGACTGCAACTACGGCACATGGGAAACTCCGTGGGATGAGTGGTTCAACACTTTCCATGATGGTTCGGACGACGGAAACGAAATGGTGAAGGAACGCCGCCGCAAAATCTGGGCCGCCGAATAATACAGGCAAGCAAGGAAACCTCAGAAGCCGGGCCTTTCGGGGTCCGGCAATTCACGTTTGAAAGACAGGGAACGCGATGAAAAACATCTATACTTTTGGCCGCCGACCGGCGCAGCGCAACTATACCGTCAAGGACCTGCTGGACCTGAAAAAGACCGGCCAACGCCTGACCATGTGCAACCCCGCCAACGAGGCCGAAATGCAGGCCTGCGTCGATGCGGGGATCGACCTTCTGACGCTGTGGGACGTGCATCTGGACATGGCGCGCGACATTGCACCGACGCATTTTGCGGGTACCGCCATGAACTGGGGTCAGTTCGCCACCAAGGACGAAATCATGCGCCACGCCATCGACTGCATGGAAAAGGGCGCGGACATGTATTTCACCAATCGATCCTATGAAGTGGTCGAGATGTTGGCCAAAGAAGGCATTCCGGTTCAGGTCCACATGGGTCTGGTGCCATCGCTCAGCCACTGGGCGGGTGGTCTGCGTGCCTTTGGCCGTACCGCCGAAGAGGCAATGCAGATTCACGACACGTTCAAGCGCTATGAAAACGCCGGTGCATTCGCATGTGAGATTGAATGTGTGGCCGAAGACACCCTGCGCCTTCTGAATGACCGTACCTCGATCGTTACCATCTCGCTAGGATCGGGCAATGCGGGCGACGTGATCTTTCTGTTCATGGCCGATATCTGCGGCGAGGCCGAGAACCCGCCGCGCCACGCCCATGCGTTCCGCGATCTGGGCCGTCTGCACAAGCAGATGTACCAAGAGCGCGTCGAGGCGCTGCAAGAGTTTCAGTCGGAAGTGCGCGCCAAAGCGTTCCCCTATCCGGCGCAAGGAATCTCAATGCGGGCGGGTGAGCTGGAAAAACTTCAGGAATCTCTGGACAAGCTTTGATCGGCGCAAGCCATCCGGAAAACAAGTACCGGCGCCTGAAAGGGCGCCGGAGTCCAAATGGGTCAGGGTTCCTTTTGAAGCTAGTGAAATCCTATTCGGTGGGTATGGATCGCCCGGTTTTGGCCTTTTCCGTCAGCAGGAATGTAAGCGCCCCAAGGCCGCCGGCAGCAAACATGACCCCCTGCCAGACCAGACCTGCGGCCAGAATAACGGCGGCATCTCCGTAGAGAGGGGCCAGAATGCTGGCCAGGGTCCCCTCACGCAAGCCCAGCCCGTTCAGCGACACGGGCAGCACCGCGACCAGTTTGGCGATAGGCCAGGCAAACAGCCAATGGCCCGGCTCGATCCCTGCGCCGGCAGCCTGGGCCAGCCGGAAGGAAATATAGACAAGCCCGAACTGGATTGCGGCGGACAGGCACAGCGCCAGGCAAAGATGCAGGCGCCGTTTCGATAAGGTTGCAAACTCGTCACCCAAAGAGTGAACGAAGTTTCGGCCGGGCAGGGATGGCGCCACGGTCCAGATAAGCGGAAGCAGCCGGAAACCAACAACTGCCAGTGCCGTGAAACCCAGAAAGACCAGCACGGTTTCTATGGTCAGGCTGACACTTCCGCCGCTGGTTAGAGCCCAAGACAAACCAATGACGGACAGGATAATCAAAGCCGCAAAATCTATGAACCTGTCGGTTGCACCCGCTGCAACAACATGGGGACCATTTCCGGTGGCCGCATAGACGATACCGCCTCTGACCGCGTCGCCGCCGATGGCGCCGGGCAGGCAAAGCCCTGCCGCCAGCCCGGAATAATGTGATCGGATCGCCGTAAGCGGCGAAACCTTGAAATCGAGGATGAACCACCACTTGAGTGCTGCGGCCAAATGCAAAGCCAGAAACGCGGCCAGAACCAGCAGAAAGTCCCGGACGGTCAGGCGACTGAAGGCTTCGGACAGCGCATCAAGCGGAATGACCCAGAACAGCGCGGTCAGGATCAGCGCCGACCCGGCGACGCGCAACAGGTACTTCTTTGTTGCGCTGGATTTACCCTTCCCGGTCATTTGACGGTTTCTTTCGATCTCATCAATCGCACTCCAAAACTCAAAAAACGGTTCACCCCTGACAATAGGACAGGTTGGGGTATCGAGGGTGTGAATACTAAAATACTATATCTTCGACCTGCTTATTCTGCGGCTTCTCTGCAGACTTCTTCAGGGTTGCCAAGTAACGATAAATACGTTCACAAATCCGATTTTCACCTTCAAGATCCGGGACCGAAAGCTCAATTCAACAGCGGGTATGTTTATCAGAGGCTTGTGTCGTGATTTTGTCAACAAATGATGCCTTGAGTGGGAAAAGTTAACCTATGGGCAACAGAGGCCCATCGACGACACCCGCATATTCAGTTCCATATCGACTCGTGACCGTGGATTGGGGATGATCGAACAAGCCTTGTTGGGCGGATTTAAGACGTTTCACTGTGATTACTTTCTGCAAGGGCCGGTCCCGGCGGGGACCAGAAAGCAGGAAATACTGGCGCATTGAATTTGACTGTGGATGTCCGGAGAAACCGCATGAACCAAAACGTCCGGTCGCTTGGCCGCAATGATTTGGCGCTACTTTTGTTTATTCTGCTTCTTGCAGCGGTACTCAGAACCGCCGGGCTGAATGCTCCTTTGTGGTATGACGAGATCTGGACGGTCGACACGCATGTTCGCCTGCCTTGGGGCGAAATGATGCGCGATTACTCGATGAACCATCACTACTTTTTCAGCATGAAGGCAAAACTGGCGTCTCAGGTCTTTGGGCACGAATCTTGGGCCTATCGCTTGCCTGCCATGTTGTTCGGTGTTGGTACTGTCGGGGCAATCTGGTGGCTGGCCAGGGATGTCGCCGGTACCAAAATCGCGCATATTTCGGGTCTGCTGGTGGCGCTGTCCTATCATCAGGTCTGGTTTTCCCAGAACGCCCGCGGATATACCGAACTCGCCTTCTGGAGCACGCTTGGCCTTATTTTCTTTATGCGTGGAATGGACCGTCCTTCCGTAGGTGTCTGGATAGCCTTCGGACTGACGGCTGCTGCCGCAGTATTTACCCATCTGACCGGCGCATTTTTCTTTGTCGCGCTTGGTCTAGTCTGGTTGATTTCGCTGGTGACAGGATTTGGACGAGGCGCACTGACCCGCGAATGGGTTCTGAACGCGCTTCTGGGTGTAATGGTTGCCTCGGCCCTGATCCTGTTGGCGTATCTGCCGATTTTTCCAAGCATTGTTGAAACCGTGGGTGGGGTTTCGGAAACTTCGGCTGTTGATCCGATGCAGGAATACCAAAACCCGCTTTGGACCGTACTGGAAGGGTTGCGAACTGCAATCGGGAACACCGGCCTCCTGACACTTGTCGTCGCAGTCTGCGGGTTGGTGGTCATTGCGTTTGGGGCTTTGGGTGCGCATGGGACGCAGCCGCTGTTTTTTGCCTCTGTCGCAGCGCACATCATCGTAACGCTTGTTGTCCTTTTGGCGTTCAACATGCGGATCTGGCCAAGATTTTTCTTTGCCGATATCGGGTTTTTCATTGTGCTCGCCGTGATTGGGTGTTGGTACGGCGCAAACCTGATGGCCGACCTGTTCAACCGGCCCGCTCTTGGACGTCTTCTGTTCACTACGGGCGTTGCCGCAATGATCGGATTGTCGGTTCTTCTTGTTCCGCGAAACTACGTTGCCCCAAAGCAGGATCTGGCCGGGGCATATGCGCTGGTGACAAGTTTGCGTGGCCCGTCAGAACGGGTTCTGGCCATCAACCCAGGCGGCCCGGTGTTTGAAAGCCACTTTGATGCAGACTGGCCAACAATCGGAAGTTCCGACGCCTATATCAAAGAAATGGCGAAACCGGGGCCGGTGATATTGGTGGTCTTGTTTCCGTCCCGAATGTTTCGGGCCATCCCGGAACTGGCACGCGACGCGGATGAGCAGTTGGAATTCGTCCGCGAATTCGCCGGGACACTGGGGGACGGTCAGGTACTAGTGTTTCGCCGTAACTGATCCGTCAATACCGAACCTCATTGCGGGCAAAGAACCGACGCGAACGGGGCGGGAAAATCAACTGGGGCGCTGCGTCCACTTCTGGAACAGTTTTTCGTATTCACGGCGGTTTTCCACACGCCTGACATGCGTGCGGAGTTTGTCCGCATCCTCAGCATCGATGCCTTTGGGGTGAATGCGGGACGCAAACTGCGCAAAGTCCTTGTTGAATGACAGGTCCGTCGCAAGAAGCGGCTCGATTGTAACGGCCTGAACATCCTCTCGTGCAGCCATCACCTCGTGAACCCAGACGTCCGATGTTGTCTCGATCCGTTTGAACTGCTGCAATAGCAGGGCGGCCATGTGGCCGTTAAGGATGTGAGCCGCATTGCTCATTACCGGGCGATCGCTGAGTTCATAGGTTTCGGGCAGATTCTGAAAGGGCCGTTCGCCGGAAGAGCACATTCTTATCAGAACGTTCTGCCGGGTGGGTGAAAAGTCCTTGGTAAAGCGATCGAGAATTTGGCGCGCGTTGTGATGAAAGGCCACATCGTCTTCGCAGATCATGAAGTAGTCGTCGGGAGATTGGGCGCAGTACTTCCAGACCTCAATAAAGGACAGCCAATTGGCGACCTGTTGGGGAATGATGATGTTGTTTTCGCATTTGCATTTGTACTTTTTCCGGATGAAGCGAGGCAGCAGATCAATGAAAAAGCCGAGTTCAATGGACCTGTTGCACCTGAAGCAGATCGGAAAATTGGCAACTTTCCCGCTCATATACGTATCCCTGACTGCGTCAGAGTCCGCCGGAGTTGCGTCGATGATCGAAAACTTACCCAACCCGAACTCAGTCAGATGTTTTTGAATATGCGCGCGCCGCCTTTCGTCAGCGGCGAGTGATACAACCAGAGTTTCTTTAATTTCGATCATTGGAATATCGAAGTTTTGTCACAATACTAATTTGCCTGGGCGCTCCGGTATCGCAAATTCTGTTGGGTGTCTAGGAAACCGGCGTCCCGGCCAAGGTGTGGCAAACCAAAGGTGTGTTCCCTCGGCGTCATCCTCTGAGATCCGATTTCATGCTGGCTTGCGGGAAACAGGTCGGTGGGTGCCCGTTGGCCTGCTGCCAGCGGCCAATGGATCGCCGTGTCCGGAAACCGGGCAGGCCGTCAGCGCCCCCTACGTCGTGTCCCTGTTTTTCCAGCGCCCGCTGCATCGCTGCGATGTCCGAGCGATAAAGACCGCCGACCTTTCCCCAAGGTGCCGTGAAATCGCCCATGCCGTATTCGATGCGGTCCCCGACATGACCAACGAACAGTGCATAAAGATCACTCATGTTATAGTCTTTAAGAACATAGAAATTCGGTGTGACGATAAAGGCAGGACCATTTCGGCCCGCGGGCATCATCAGATATCCTTCACCTGCAAGTTCGTGCGCGGGAAAGGGTTTGCCGGATACACGGGTAACGCCCATCCCGGCCCATTCGGCAACGGGCCTGCCTTGATCCGGCCCTTCCAACGCGCAGGACACCGACTCCGGAACGTACACTTCGAATCCCCAGTCCCGGCCTGAAACCCAGCCATGACGGGCCAGATAGTTGCCGATCGACGCAATCGTGTCGGCCTCGGAATTCCAGATGTCACTGCGGCCATCGCCATCGCCATCCACTGCATATTGCAGGTAGTTCGTTGGCATGAATTGTGGCTGACCCAACGCGCCAGCCCAGCTGCTTTTCATGGCGCGACCAGAGATATTACTTGTTTCGGCAATCTTCAGGGCGGCAATCAGTTCCTCAAAGAAGTAATCGGATCGGGTACTCATGAACGCCTTCGTCCCCAGAACCTGGAACGCGTCATGGCGAATGGCGACGCGGCCATAACCGCTTTCGCGGCCCCAGATGGCAAGAATGACCTGAGATGGTACACCCGTGGACCTTTCAACCCGGGCAAGGGTTTTGGCGTGCCGCTGCGCCATCTGCCGCCCAACCGAGGTCGCCCCACCGACCGAGCCTTTGTTAAAGTACTTTCCCGGTGATCCGAATTCGGCCTGACGTTGCTTTTTGGGTGTTCTGGCCTTTGTTCCCGGCGGGACAAGATCCGGCAAATCCCAGTTCAGCGTCACCCCAGTAAAAGCCTGTTTCATGGTTTTGCGCGACACACCGGCGGTACGGGCCTGCGGCCAGACTGTCTGATCCAGCCACGACTGAAACTGCCTTTCAACTGCGGCGCGGTTCTGTGCTGACGCTGATCCCGACCAGAGGATCAGGCAAAAGACAATTAGCAGGGCACGCATGGATATGGGGCTCCGGATTGAACTGCTCGTACCGGTACTCTAACCCCATGATACGCTCTGGCACCAGCCGGGATGCGGCCCGGTTGTGAACCGGCCCTGTTCCGGAACCGTTCAATGTCAGTTTTGCTTGCCGCCCTGATCCGGGGCCTTGAACAGATCCTTGCGCAGCGTCATCAGCGCGCCGGGGTCGATGCGGGCCTGGATAACTGTTGTTTCATTGCTGGCTATCGCGGCCTGCAGCGCAGATCCAAGCTCCCCCGGTTCTTCAACCCAAATTCCTTTGCCACCGCAAAGCTCGGCGAATTTGTCGTAACTCGGAGATTGGATTTCCGCACCCAGCAGGCGCCCACCATAAAATTCCTGTTGATAGGCCTTTTCAGCCCCCCAGGCCTGATTGTCGAGGACGACGATCACTATCGGCAGGCCGTGTTGAATGGCCGTCTGGATTTCGATCATCGTATAGCCAACAGCCCCGTCACCCATGATCGCCACCACGGGTCGTTCCGGTGTTGCTGCCTTGGCTCCGACGGCTGCGGCCAATCCAAACCCGACCAGCCCAAAATCCAGCGGCGTAATCAGTGACAGGGGCTCGTAATGTGCAAGCCGATCTGCGGCCTGCAGGCATGTGTTGCCTGTATCAAGTGTAACGACCGCATTTTCCGGCAGGACAGCGCGTATTTCTGCCAGAGCGCGCCGGGGGTGCAGGGGCAGGGTGGATATCTCTGCCTCGGCCTGACGTTCCGCTGCCAAATCTTCCATGTCCTTTCGGAATTCCGCTCGCCACGCATCCGCGTCTGGACGGTTTGCGGCGTGGGTCAGGGCCTCGGCCGTCAGACGGGCATCCCCCTGTGCGGCAATCTCGGCAGGAAAGTACCGCCCGGTGGCAGACCCGTCGATATCCACATGTGCAATGCGCGTGTTAGGCCCGACATAGTCGTGGGAGTGAAAGGTCGAATTGAAACCCAGCCGCGCACCCAGAACGACCATTACATCCGCTTCCTTGGTCAGGCGCGAGGCTACCCGATTGCCGCGCGGTCCCGCCTGACCGGCAAACCACGGATGCCCGTGGCGCATCACGTCCGCATGACCGGTCGAGGCCACGACCGGAACTTCCAACGTCTCTGCAAGTTTCGTCAGCGCGTCTCGTCCCTGACCCCATTTGAAGCCACCCCCGGCAAAAATGACGGGCCGCTGCGCGGCAGACAGCATCGCGGCAATGGCTTCAATATCCGTAGGCGCTGCCGGGCCCGATTGCGCCACTTTGATGGCCACGGGATCAATCGCCGGAACTTCTGCCGCAAACAAGTCACGTGGAACATGCAACACGACCGGTCCGCGACGTCCGGTATTGGCCAGCCGGATTGCGTCTTCCAGCATCGGAACCAGCCGTGACGGGTCGGTCACCATGACCGACCGTTTGCTGATCGGGGCAAACAGGGCGACCTGATCGACCTCTTGAAACGTGTCCTTGACCTGATCCGCCCGGGTGATGGCACCGGCGATGACCACCAAAGGCGAATAGGCCAGATACGCTTCGGCCACGGCGGTTACGATGTTCACGACACCGGGCCCGGCCTGCGCGCCCAGCACGACGCCAGGTTTGCCGGTCATGCGCGCCCAGGCATCGGCCATGTGGCCTGCCGCCCGTTCGTCGCGCGCGCCGACATAGGCAATCTCGCCGCCTTTATACATCGCGTCGTAAAGCTCCAGCATCGAGCCGCCCAACAGGCCGAATACCGTATCGATGCCGTTGGCTTTCAACACGCGGTAAACCGCTTCTCCGCCGTTTATGAGTGTCATGAGCTTTCTCCGGTCAATGCGCGCTCGATGCTTCGGGCAAAGCGCAGAAGTTTTGCGTCCGAGCCTTTCGGCCCGGTGATATGAAGGCCAACCGGCATTCCGTCCGAGGACGTACCGAACGGCAGGGAAATCGAGGGCAGTTCCATCACCGGCGTCAGGGTAACGGTCCGCCAGTCCTCGGTAATTTCGCCATCTTTTAGATCTGCATCAAAGGGCAGGCCGGTGGCGGTTGGCCACAGGGCAAAATCGTAGCGTTCAAAAAAGTTGACGACATGTTCCCAAACCTGCGTGCGGGTGTGCTGATAGGCAATCACGTCCATCAGGCTCAGCGCCTCTGCCTGCGCGCAGGCGGTCCGAAAGCTTTCACCCGCCAGCGCCATGTCCGGGTTCAGCATGGCGCGCACCGAAAGGGCCGATTGCCCGCGGATCAAGTCGCCATGTTCCAGAAGGGGCGCAAGATTCGGGGCGCCCTGTTCGACCTGCCACCCCAACTCGCGGCACAATCTTTCAACCGGCGCAATGGCGGCTTGCACCGACGGATCGACGCGCGCGCCGAACGGGGCAAGCGACAGGGCCAGTCGTCCCGGCGGGTCGGCCTGTTCCAGTGTGGCCAAGCCGGGAAGGATGCCGTCAAACATCAACGGTTGCGATGAAGTGCGACCCTGCATGACCTCCAGCATGAGCGTCAGGTCCGTAACGGTTCGCGCCATTGGTCCGGGGACATGCAAGCCGTCGAACGGGGTCGGGTTCGGCGACATCGGCACCAGCCCCGAACTGGGCCGATATCCGACCACTCCGCACCAAGCGGCAGGCGTGCGCGTGCTGCCGCCCAGATCCGAGCCATCCGCCAGCGCCACCATACGCGCAGCCAGTGCAGCGGCCGCACCGCCCGAACTGCCGGCGACGGTCTTCGCCGGGTTCAGCGGGTTGCGGGTTGTTCCGGCAACAAGGTTCGCGGTTTGCCCGGAAAAGGCAAACTCGGGTGTGTTGGTTTTGCCAACGATAACCGCCCCGGCTTGTCGCAAACGGCCTACGTGCATCGCGTCCCGTTTCGGCACATGGTTCGCGAAACTCTGCGACCCCCAAGTGGTGCGCAGATCCGCAGTTTCGAACACATCCTTGATCCCCACGGGCACTCCATGAAGTGGCCCGGCAAATTCCCCGCGCGCAGCCATCTGGTCCAGTTCGGCGGCCCGGGACTCTGCTGTTTGCCAATCGAGGGTGATAAAGGCTTTGATCGCAGGTTGATGCTTTTCGATCTGCGCGCGGCACGCGGCAAGAACCTCTCTTGCGGAGAGGTCCAGATCGCGCAAACGCTTTGCAAGTTCCGTGGCGCTAAGGTCCGTGATCCCTGTCATGATTATCCATCCGTACCCGGTCGTCGGTTTTCAGGATCGAATACAGCCTTTTCATGCACGGTCACGTCATATGTTTCGTTCAATAGCTGAACCGTCAGATTTACTCGTGGTGTGCCCCTGCGGACGAACAACCAGCCAAGGCTTTTACCCACGGTGTACCCATAGCCGCCGGATGTGGTCAGGCCGATGACCGCGCCATCAGACAGAACCGGTTCACCCCCCGACACATCCATACCGCCACTATGGGTTTCGGCAAAAAGCAACTCCCACTCAGGCTTGCGATCCAACAGGGTTGCGCGTCCGACAAAATCCCGCCCGTCACTTTTGACGAACCGCTCCAGCCCAACATCGAAGGGGCCGACATCGGTGGTCAGTTCGGCGCTTGCGCGATAGGCTTTTTCCATTCGCATCCCGTTGAAGGCATAAGACCCCAGATCGATCAACCCATGCTCCTGTCCCACCTTGAAAAGGGCGTCGTAGAGGTCACCGATTTGCGACAGAGGGCAGTGCAGTTCCCACCCCAGTTCACCGACAAACGAGACGCGCAATGCGTAGCAGGCGATCCCGGCGACCTCGATCTCCTGACCGGACAGCCACGGAAATGCTGCGTTCGACAGGTCGGCGCGGGTGAGGTCCGACAGGATGGTGCGCGACGCGGGTCCGGACAGCGCCAGCATCCCCCAATCTGACGTTCTGTCGATAATCCGAACGTCTTCACCTTCACGGATATGATCTCTGATCCACTCCAGATCGGGCTTTGCGCGTGCAATCGGTGATCCGGTGAAAAACCTGTCCCCGGCAATGCGCCAGATCGTGATTTCGGTTTCGAACCGGCCTTTGGGTGTCAGCAGGTGGCTCAGATTCATCCGCCCGTCACGGGCCGGTATGCCATTGGCGGACAGGCGATCCAGCAGATTGCCCGCGTCCTTGCCGATAATCTCGAACTGGGCAAAGGCGCACAGATCGATGACACCAGCAGCGTCCCGCGTGGCCACCGCTTCGCGCCTTGCGTTCTCATGCCATGCCTGCCGTCCCCAGCCGATCTGTTCCTGTTCGCCAACCTCACCGAAATACCGCGGCCGCTCCCAGCCCGCGACTTCCCCAAAAACCGCGCCTTTGGCGGCCAGACGGTCATAGAGTGGATGGCGCTGCACGGGCCGAAGCGAATGGAATTGCTTGCCGGGGCAGGGGGTGTCGTGGCGCCGCATGAACTCGTCTTTCGTGCGCTCGACGATGAAGTGGCCGGATGCGAAGTTTCCATACCGGCGCGGGTCGAGCCCACGCGTGTTGATCTGTGTTTCACCATGCACCATCCAGTCGGCCAGCACCTTGCCAGCCCCGCCGCCCCAGGCCAGCCCGATGGACGACCCACAGGACAGCCAGACATTCGGCGCGCCCGACGGGCCGACCAGCATGCCGCCGTCCGGCGTATGGGTGATGGCACCACGCACCACGCGTTTGATCCCCAGATCGGCCAGGATCGGCATCTTGCCGAAAGCCACCATCAGAAAATCACCGATACTGTCATAATCCGCCTGAAACAGCTCATTTTCAGCCGCCCAGGGCGCGCCATCGGGCATTTCCCAAACCGTCGGGCACACGTGACCTTCGTAGATGCCGATCAGCCCCGATTTCTGCTCCTGCCGGATATAGCCGCCAAAGGCGTTGTCGCGCATGACCGGCAGTTCTGTGCGGCCCTCGAATTCAGGAACGGCGTCAGTCACCAGATAGTGATGCAGGCAGGAAACCGACGGGATCGTCAGACCGAACCATTCTCCGACCTGATTGGCATAAGATCCGGCGGCAATCACCACATGTTCGGCCAGTACATCCCCTGCTTCGGTCCGCAGCAGCCACATATCCCCTTTTCGGCTCGCCCCGGTCACCCGGTTGCGGCGTTCGATCACCGCGCCCCGCGTGCGAGAGGCAGCGGCAAGTGCCATCGTGACGCCAGAAGGGTCGATATGGCCATCCTCAAAGGTCCGAACGGCGGCCTTCACGTCATCCACGCGGTAGAACGGGTTGCCTTGGGCGACCTCATCCGGCCCAACCAGTTCCATGGGCAGATCCAGCAGTTTGCCGACGCCCATGATGGACTTCATCCAATCCACCTCGTTATCCGTTGTGGCGATGCGGAACCCGCCAACCTCGTGCCAGCCGATTGACTGCCCGGTTTCCCGTTCGACCCGCTTGTATGTTTCGATCGAGGTTTTGTTGATCCAACCCATCACCCGGCTGCCGACCGCATGTGCGATCTGCCCCGCCGCATGCCATGTCGAGCCCGAGGTCAGCTCGGACTTTTCGAACAGGATCGTATCCGTCCAGCCGTTTTCGGCCAATTGGAACTGAGTGGCGACACCCATGATCCCGCCACCGATGATGGCGACCTGCGTGGTTCGCAGCGTATCGCTCATGAAAATACCTCTTTGATCGGTTTGGCCGTAGCGCGGGCGGTGAAACGGGTGCAGGCGATTTCCACCTCGAAGCCGTCGACAACAGGTGCGGACCGGATGCGATCCAGCGCGCCGGTCAACATCGCCAGAGCAACCGTGCACCCCAACCGGTCACTCCATGCTGCTGAGGTGATCTGACCTACCACTTTATCCTCGTAATAGATCGGTTCGTCATGGATCGGGATGGCGTTTGGATCGTCAAACAGTATCGAGACGATCATGCGTTCGGGTGTACCCGCTTGCTGTATTGCCTCTTCCCCGACAAAGCCGCTGCCCATGGCGCAGAACTGCTGCAATCCGGCCTCCACCGGCGTCACGCCCGGCGTCAGTTCATGCCCGAACGCCCGATACCCGCTTTCGATCCGCAAGGTGCCCGAGGCGTACAGACCAGCATGCGTCGCGCCTGCAGCCACCAAAGCCTCATGGGCGCTCATCGCCATGTCCGAAGGTAGATACAACTCGTACCCGTCTTCGCCGGTAAAGCTCAGCCGCCCGGCCCAGCCCCGCGCCAGACCAACCTCAATCGGGGCAAAATGAAACCGTTTCAGATCGGGAACCGGGGTGTTGGTTGTCGCCCGCAAAACCTCGCGCGCGCGGGTGCCCGCAAGCCCGATGATTGCGTAACCGCTGGTGACATCCGTGATTTCGACGCGAAAACCCGGTTTGAGATCCCGCATCCGCTGCAAATCGCGGACAACCTCTCCGGCCCCTGTGATCATCAGATACATGTCCGGCCCGTGCCGCTGTACCGTCACATCAGATTCGATCCCTCCCCTGCGGTTCAGGATCTGGCTATAGGCGATGCGGCCGGTCGCAATGTCCATTTCCGCCGCGCATAGCCGATTGAGGAAAGCGCAGGCATCCGGTCCCTGTACCATGATCTTGCCAAAGGCGCTTTGATCCAGAATGGCTGCGCCCGCCCGGCAGGCGGCAACTTCGCGTCCCACCTGCTCGCGCCATTTCGGAATGCCAAACGTCAGCGGCAGATGCGCCGCATCGCCACCGAAATGCACCGCGCGTTCCCAGCCGCCGCGGCTTTCGAACTGGGCGCTTGCCTGCACAAGCCCTGCGTGGATGGGCGAGCGTCGCTGACCGCGAGCCGTGGTCATGGCGCGGCCCGGGTAGGGGTTGTCATAGTGACGGCCCAGAACTTCGGGTATCCGTGCCTCAAGCGCGCCCAGAACGTTCATTTCGGGGCCAAAGCGGCGAATGTCGGCCTCGTTCAGGTCCACCGTCGGCTCACCCGCGATGATCCAGTCCGCCATTGCCTTGCCCGCCCCGCCAGCCAGAGCGATACCCGTCGAATTCATTCCGCCCAGCAGGAACAGCCCCGGCACGTCCGGGCTTTCCCCGATCATGAACTGGCTGTCTAGGGTAAAGCTCTCCGGTCCGTTCAGCAGCATCCGCACCTCGGCCTGTTCCAGAGCCGGAATGCGGCGCAGGGCGTTTTCCATCATTGGCATGAAGTGATCCCAGTCTTCATCCAGCAGATCGAACGAGAAATCGGCGGGTAGGCGATCCAGCGGCAGGCCCTTCGCATGTGGCTCGAACGATCCGACCAACAATCCCTCGACATCATCGCGGGCGTACAGAAAGGCGTCCTGATCGTTCAACGTCGGCAGGTGCGTGCCGGGTCCAAGCGCCTGAACCTCGGGCAGGGGTTTCGTCAGGATGTAGAAATGTTCGCAGGCGTAAAGCGGCATATGTGCCCCGGCCATGGCGGCGACCTCGCGGGACCACAGGCCGCAGGCAATCACCACCTCATCAGCGGTGATGAGGTGATTTCCAACCTCGACGCCGGAAATGCGCCCGCCTTTCTTCTGCAACCCAGTGACAGCCGTGTCTTCGAAAAACCGCACACCGCGTGCGCGCGCACCCTTGGACAGGGCCAGTGCCACATCCGACGGGTTGACCCGCCCGTCAGCCGGTGACCACACGGCCCCGATCACATCGTCCACCTCGATCAGCGGCCACAATTCCTTGGCGCGCGCTGCATCGACCATATGCGCCTCAAGCCCGAAGGCCCGACCGAGTGAGACCTGACGCTTGATGTTGGTCAGCCGGTCCTGATTTGTCGCCAGCGTCAGTGAACCGGTCTGGGTCCAGCCTGTGGCCTGACCGGTCTCTCTTTCCAGCTCGCCATAAAGGTCGATCGAGTAGTTGATCAGTCTGGTCAGCGTGGCCGAAGGGCGCAACCGCCGCACCAGTCCGGCGGCGTGCCAGGTGGTGCCGGATGTCAGCTTGGATCGCTCCAGTACCACGATGTCCTTTCGCCCCTCGCGGGCAAGGTGATAAGCAACCGAACAGCCAATGACCCCGCCACCGATGATCACCGTTCGCGCGTGTTTGGGCAGGCTCATTGCAGCACCCCGTCCCGGATCATTTCCGTCAGTGTGTCGCGAAATGCGTCAAGCGCCTCGTCGATATGACTGACCTCATGCGCGCCCGAGGTTACGCCCGATGTGTAGGACATCATGTCGACACCCCGCTCCAGCAGCCCGTTCCGATAGGCGCGAACAACGTCCCGCGGCAGGCCGCGTATCTGGGCAGGGGTCAGACCACTCAGATTACGGTGCCCGAAATGCACATGGAAGGCTGAGCTTTCGCCATAGGCAATCCCGCACACGCCAAGCTGGGACAGGATCGCATTCATACCGTCGCGCAAACGTTGCGCCATGGCGTCTGCCTGCGTCTGCGCCTGTCCCGAGGCCAGCAGCGGCATCGCCGCACAGGCCCCGGCGGCGATCAGGGGCGAGGCGTTGAAGGTGCCCTTGTGACTGACCGGAGGGGACAGGCCATCGCGGACGGCGGCGTTGTTCATAAGCTCCATGATCTCTGCCCGTCCACAAACTGCGCCACCCGGCAGGCCGCCGGTCACGATCTTCGCCAGCGTCGTCAGGTCCGGCGTGATCCCGTCGAGCGCCTGACGTCCGCCCGGCGACCACCGGAACCCGGTGATGATCTCGTCAAAGATCAGAACCGTGCCCGCCGCGCGCGCCACATCGTGAATGCCCTTCAGAGTGTCCGTGGACATCGGAATGCTGCCGTAATTCGCCCCCGAAACCTCGACAATGACGGTCCCGATGCGGTCGTCCTGCAATGCGCTTTCCGCAGCCTGCGGATCGGCGGCGCACACCTCGATCAGATCGTTCACCGCGTCTGGAACGCCCAGAGTCGATGGCGCATCGCTGCCCGCTTTGGCCCCTTTCATCGCGTGATCGTGCCAGCCGTGGAAATGGCCGTCGATGCGCAGCACCCTGTCCCTGCCCGACCATGCGCGCGCCAGCCTGAGGGCCAGCATCGTCGCCTCGGTCCCGGACGCAGTAAAGCGGGTTCTGTCGGCCGATGGAAACAGTCGGTTCACCCATTCGGCCCATTCGACCTCCGCTTCATGGCAGTCGGCGGAAAACAGGGATCGCGCGGCCTGCTCCTGCACCGCCTGCACAATCGCGGGATGGCAATGGCCCAGCATCTGACTGGCTGAACCCATCTTGAAGTCCACATAACGCCGACCGTCGGCATCCCATTTTTCAGCGCCTTCGGCCCGGTCGAAACAGATGGGATATGGTTCCCGGTATCGCAATTCGTGACTGACCCCACCGGGCAAGTTCTTGCGGGCCCGTTCCGCAAGGGTTTCGGATTTCATTCCGGCCTCCCTATGTCAGCGCGGCTTAGTCGGATGTCGAAGGCGTCGCGCAGCGCCGTGTCTGTCGCATCGTCGATGTGGGACGGGTAATGTGAGGCCAGAATTTCGCGCGCCGCAGTTTTCGCGGCCTCTCCGACAGGCTTTGCCCCGTCCTCCTGCCATTCGCGCGGAGTACGGCGGTCGCCAAGATGAGGATAGAAGTAATCCGATTTCATACGACCGAAGGTGTGCGTCTCACCCAGATAGTGACCTTCGCCCCGGCACACGTTGGCAATCACATCGGCGGCGATGTTATCCGGCGTTGCCTCAACCCCCCGAATGGTACGCAAGATGTTGCCCAGCAAGTCATTGTCGCTGACATAAGCCTCAAGCGAAACGCCCAGCAGGCTGGCCTGCATGCCGGCGGCCTGCGTCACGATGTTCGATCCGGCATGTGCTGCCATGGCCACGGCCAGCGACTTTTCTGCGCCATATTGCGCATCCAGCGTCTTGGCATCGGTGATGCCCGCGATGGAGCTGGTGGGCAGGTCGAAATGGCGCCCCATCTGTGCCGCCGCTGCCATCAGAATGGCCTGTTCGCCACCGCCGCCGGACATGGACCCGGTGCGCAAATCGGCCACCAATGGTTTTGGTGCGAATATCGCCCGGACCTGCGGGTCAACCAGACGCGCAAACACCAGTCCCGCCAGCGTTTCCGCAACCGCCTGAACCAAAGACCCCGCTATCGTCGCCGGGCTGGTTGCACCGGCCTGACCGGCGCTGATCAGTTGCACGGGGAAACCCGCCTGAATGGCCCGCTCCAGAATCTCGCAGGCGTCTTCGGCGAACCGCATCGGCGGCACCACATGACAGACCATCACCGTAAGAAACGGCCGGTCGCGAAATGCCTGTTCGCTACCGGCGACCCGATAACACAATTCGGCAATGGCGGACACGTTTTCCGGTTCGCTGATCGAAATAGAGACATGTTTGGACGTGCCCATCAGGCAGGCATAGGCCGTGTTCAGATCCATCACCGCATTGTCCGCGATATCGCGTGCCACGACTGAGCGGCTGAAATGATGGATGTTCTCCATCCGGTCAGAAATGCGCGCGGCATCATACAAGTCTTTCAGGGTCGAGTCGCGATAGGCCCCGGTGTCGATGTCAAACACACCCGGCGCCGCGCCCCCGGTGGACATGTGCACGCGTGCGTCCTTGATGTGCAGATCGTGTTGGGTGTCCTGACCACACAAGGAAAATCCACGGCGTGCGTCCTTTATCGCCGCATTGACCAGAGCGCGCGGAAACAACAGGCGGCCATCTTCGGTCAGGCTGCCCCCGGCGTTGGTGACACGGCGGATCATCGACGGGGTCGCCTGACTCAGCCCCAGTGTTTCCAGCAGAGACAGAACGCTTTCCTCGACCAACTCGACCTCATGCGGCGCAAGCGGTTTGAACCGACCGCCTTCGACACCCGGCCAGACGGCTGGGTGTTCGTCCGGTAGCTGAGCACGGGCTATACGGTCTTTTCGACCTCGCCGCCGCGATTGAGGTGCCATTCGCTCATGAGCCTACTTTGTTGGTGAAATCAAAACACACCGGAAAATCCCTGTTTACAAAGACAGGTTTCTCAACATTAGATGAGTTTGACTCATCTGATAGGTTTGCCATGCTTCCGTCTCTGCCCTCATTGCGCGCGTTTGATGCCGCGGCTCGGCTTGGCAGCTTCAGAGAGGCCGCCTCTCGGCTATCGGTCAGCCCCACAGCAATCAGCCATCACGTGCGCGGTCTTGAGGAACAACTGGGCATTCGCCTGTTCGACAGATCCGGCCGCAGGATTGCATTGACCGAAGATGGAAAGCGGTTGGCAGAGGCCACCGAACAGGCCTTTACCGTTCTCGAAGAAACCGTCGATACCCTGCAGGGTCGATCCCGCAACGTTGTCAGGATTGCTGCCGGTCCTATTTTCACCGCCCGCTGGCTGATGCCTCGGATCAGTGATTTCTGGGATCGTCATCCGGGCATCGAACTGGAGGTCGTCCCGTCTTATCGGCCCATGTCAGTCGGCGGGCAGGGGGCCGATATCATCATTCGATGGGAACGAGTTCAGAATGTATCGGCCAGCGCGGTGAAACTGCTGGAGTTGCGGCCGGTCGCGGTTGCCAGCCCTGATTTCATCGGCCGTCACGGCCCGTTCCGGCAACCATCGGACCTGCTGGATGTGCCGATCCTGCATCAGCGCGACCATTGGGGATGGCTTGACTGGTTCCGCGCTTTGGGCGTGGATACGCCCGACCATCTGCGCGGCCCTGTGTTTGAGGACGCCAATGTTCTGCTGCGGGGCGCGGCAGATGGGCAGGGGGTCATCCTGGGCTGGCTGCCGTTGATCGCTCAGGACATCAGCGAGAAGAGGATTGTCAGAATCTTCGACGAGAATATCCCGCCGAGCCATGGCTATTTTGTAGAAGTGCCCGAGGCGCGATCCACCAAACGGGTAAGAACCGTTATGAACTGGCTGTCCGAAGGACAGGAACCGGCACGGCAAATTTGACCGGTCATTTATCATCTAAAGCCCGGAATTCGCTGTAGCTGACCCTGTATTGAACATTGTTTGCAAACTGGCCGGGGTTTCAAAACCCTTGAGAAATTTTGGTTTTCTCCTAATAATCGAACGGGATCAGAGACATATACAGGTAAGGCAGGCGTGACACGAACGGCACAGAAACCTGCGGTCCTGTCGGCACTTGCCGCGGCCGCTCTGATAACAATGGCCGGTCCGGCCTTGTGCGACAGCAATACGTTCATGGACCCGCAAGGACCGATTGCGTCGGTGCAAAAAGTCCATCTGATCCGCGCGACCGCGCTGATCATGATTGCGGTCATCCCGGTTCTGGTTCTGGTGCCGCTGATCGTTCTGCGATACCGCCGCCGCAAGGGCGGAAACGCCGCGTATCGGCCTGACTGGGATTTTTCCGTCGGGCTGGAAATGCTGATGTGGGGCGTTCCGATCGCCATTGTGGCGTTATTGTCGTATTATCTTTGGAAAGCCACGCACCGGCTTGATCCGTATTCCGCTCCGTTTGGTGACGATCCGGCCCTGCGCGTTCAGGTGGTCGGTCTCGATTGGAAATGGCTGTTTATTTACCCCGATCTCGGTATCGCTACGGTGGGCGAGCTGGGCATTCCCGTAAAACGTCAGGTGGCCATGACCCTGACCACCGATACCGTCATGCAATCCTTCATGATCCCCGCGCTGGCCGGCCAGATTTATGCAATGCCCGGTATGACCACACAGCTGCATCTGTCAGCGGATATTCCGGGCCGGATGCAGGGGGAAAACACCCAGTATAATGGCCGCGGGTTTACCAAGCAGAAATTCGCGACCCTCGCCATGGAGGGTGGCGGCTTTGACGCCTGGGTCGATCAGGTGAAATCTGTAGGCATTCCATTGGATGAGGTGACGTATGGCACGCTCGCCATGCGTTCGGACCGGGACGAGGTTCAGGCGGCTTTGGGGACGCCTGATATGCCCGACGCGGCACTGTATTTTACTGTTCAGGATGATCTGTTCCGGTCGATCATCGCCCGGTACCACAGCGGCAAGCCGCTGCCGCGCGCCGATCAGCCCGGCACCACAGAGTTCAAGGCAGACACTGCTGCGCAGGAGGCAGATCAATGACATCGGTCGAGAACAGTTTCATTGGTCGCCTGAACTGGGACGCGCTGCCGATTACGGCACTGATCCAGAATCCCGGCGTGAACGAGATCGTCGCCAACGCGGCGGCAGCCGTTGTCATTATCGGCGTCGTCGCGGTTTTGGGTCTGCTCACATACTTTCGGTTGTGGGGCGTTCTTTGGCGCGACTGGCTGACCAGTGTCGATCACAAGAAAATCGGCATCATGTATATCGTGCTGGCAATTGTCATGCTGGCGCGCGGCGTGCTGGAAGGCGTCGTCATGCGTGCGCAGCAGGCGATGGGGCCGGATAACGGGTTTCTGGAACCCGACCATTTTGCCGAACTGTTCAGCACGCACGGCACGATCATGGTGTTTTTTGTCGCCGTGCCCTTTGTGGTCGGCGTCATCAACTTCATTATGCCGCTGCAAATCGGCGCGCGGGACGTGGCCTTTCCTGTCATGAACCAGATCGGCCTTGGTCTGACCGTTTCCGCAGGCATGATGCTGATGGTGTCACTGGTGGTGGGCGAGTTCTCGACCGGCGGCTGGACGGCCTATCCTCCTTATACCGGTGCGGCCTTCAACCCCGGGGTAGGGCCGGATTACTGGATCTGGGCCATTGTCGTGTCGGGCGTCGGGACCACACTCAGCGGGATCAACTTTGCCGTCACCATCTACAAGATGCGCGCGCCGGGGATGAAGTTCATGCGGATGCCGATGTTCTGCTGGACCATCATCTGCAGCTCGATCCTGATCATCTTTGCCATGCCGCCGCTGGGAGTTGCCGCCCTTCTGTTGGCTGCCGACCGCTATCTGGATTTCCATTTCTTCACCAATGACCTCGGCGGCAACATGATGAACTATGCCAACCTGTTCTGGCTGTTCGGCCACCCCGAGGTCTATCTGCTCGTGCTGCCCGCCTATGGCATCTATTCCGAAACCTTCGCCACTTTCTCGGCCAAGCGGCTGTATGGGTATCCGTCTCTTGTCATCGCAACCATGTCGATTGCGGTGCTGTCGTTTACCGTCTGGCTGCATCATTTCTTCACCATGGGGCAAAGCGCGCTGATCAACGCAGTCTTTGGTATTGCCACAATGCTGATCGCCATCCCCACGGGCGTAAAAGTCTATGACTGGATGGCCACGCTGTATCGTGGGCGCATTCGCCTTTCTGTCCCCATGCTATACGGCCTGTCCTTCCTGATCCTCTTTGTCATCGGAGGGCTGAGCGGTGTGGTTCTGGCCAATCCAACCGTCGACTATCAGGTCCACAACACACTGTTCCTTGTGGCGCATTTCCATAACGCGCTGCTGCCGGGGGTGCTGTTCGGGATGCTGGCCGGCTACAACTATTGGTTCCCCAAGGCCTTCGGGTTCCGTTTGAATGAATTCTGGGGCCGGATGTCGGCGATCCTGTGGACCGTCGGCTTCCTGCTGACCTTTATGCCGCTTTATTTCGTCGGCTTGATGGGAATGCCCCGCCGGTCGTTCAGTTACAGCGACCCGTCATTCCACCCTTACATGATCATGGCGATCATCGGGGCACTCATTATTACATGCGGCCTGTTTTCGATCCTGATCCAGCTTTGGGTCAGCATCCGCGACCGCGACAAGACCCGCGTGCCGGTTGGCGACCCGTGGGACGGGCGCACATTGGAATGGTCGATCCCGGCGCCGCCGCCGCCCTATAATTTTGCGATCATTCCGAAAGTGACCGAACGCGATGACTTCGCCGCCGCCAAGGAGCGGGGCGAGGCCTATCCGTCACCCGAAGCTTACGAGGATATCGCCTTGCCCAAAAACACGTCTATCGGCTTCATCCTGTGCGTGCTCAGCGGTGTCTGGATGTTTGCGCTGGTCTGGTGGATCTGGTGGTTGGCTGCGTTGGTGTCGGTTCTTATCATCCTGTCGGTCATCGTCTGGAGCTTTAACACCGATACCGAGGAAATCATCCCCGCCGCAGAGATCCGCAAACAGCACGAAGCATGGCTCGAACTGGTTCGCAGTTCCGCTCCGGTGGACCGCGATCACGAAACCGCTCCGGAAAACCGCGGTCTTGCTGGCCCCGATCTGGAGGCCGCCACATGAGACGCGCACCAAGACACAGCTATCCCGGCCTGAATCTGGGCGAGGACCACGCCAGCGCCCACAAGGCGACGGAACGGGTTCAGTTCGGCTTTTGGGTCTTTCTGATGAGCGATCTGGTCTATTTCGGCTTGATGTTCGCCATCTACATCACGATGATCGATGCGCAGGCGGGCGGGCCGGGGCCGCATGAGCTGTTCGACCTCTACAGCATCTTCGCCCAGACCCTGATCTTGTTGACCAGCAGTTTGACGGTGGGGCTGGCCTCGCTGGCGCTGAAATACAACCTGCCTCGGGTCAGGATCGTGTTCTGGTTCGGGTTGACCCTGCTGCTGGGTCTCAGCTTTTTGGTGCTGGAAATCCGCGATTTCATGTCGATGGCCGCGCAGGGCGGGGTGCCACAGCGCAGCGGTTTCCTGTCAGCATTCTATGGTCTGGTTCCGCTGCATGGGCTGCATGTTGCGGTGGGGTGTTTGTGGCTGATCGTGCTGGGGATTCAGCTGCGGGTCATGGGAATGACCGACCTGATGAAATCCCGCGTGATGCGGCTGGCGCTGTTCTGGCATTTCCTCGACCTGATCTGGATCGGCATCATCACCATCGTCTATTTCGGGGGGCTGACCTATGGATAGAAGGAGCGAGATGCACAAGCGCGAGCGGCGCAGATATGTGATCGGATACGGTCTGTCGCTGGCTCTGACCCTCGCCGTGTTTGTCATCGCATACCGGTATGGCATCAAAACCGTCGGCGTTTACCTGAGCATTGGCCTGCTTGGTCTGGCGCAGCTTGTGGTTCAGTTGATCTATTTCCTGCACATCGATCGCCGCCGAAGCAGCCGCGAGGATCTGGATCTGGTGCTGTTCTCGACGCTTGTACTATTGATCATCATCCTCGGGACGGTGTGGATATTGGGCAATCTGGCGATGCGGATGCACATGGGGTGACCTCGCCAAAACGATGGGGATCGGGCTAACAAAACAAAGGTTGGCAGGAATGAAATCACTCAAACTTCTAGTGGCGGCAGGTCTGGTTGTAGGCATCGCGGTCGGTCTTTTCTTCTATTGGCAGCACGAAAAGCGCTATCCATCGACACAGGACGCCTATGTCGGCGCCAATATCATCAACATCGCTCCGCAGGTGACGGGGCAGGTCTCGGAAATGGCCGTGATCGAAAACCAGAAGGTCAGCGCAGGGGACCTGCTGTTTGCAATCGACGACACGCAATTCAGCGCGACGGTCGATCAGGCCCGCGCCGATCTGGATTCCGCTATCAAGGATGCCGAAGCCTATGCCACTCAGATCGCAGCGGCCCAGGCCACAGTGGACAGTACACAATCCGCTTTTGACACGGCGCAAAAAAATCTGGAACGGGCAAAGGCGCTTTTTTCATCCGGCGACCTTGCTCAGGCCAGTCTGGACCAGAACACTTCAAATTTCGCGCAGGCCTCGGCACAGCTGACGGGTGCGCAATCGCGCCTGCTGTCGCTGCAAAGCGGGCTTGCGGCCAAACAGGATGCGGTCCTTTCCTCGCGGGCCCAGCTTCAGATCGCCGAGACGAACCTGGCCTGGACCAAGATCATCGCGCCTGCAGATGGATGGATCGCCAACCTGACCTTGCGGGTGGGGTCGTCCGTATCCGCAAATGCCCCGCAATTTGCGATTGTCGAGTCCTCGGAATGGTGGGTGGATGCGAATTTCAAGGAAACCGACCTGCCACGCGTGCGCCCGGGTCAGCCTGTCTCGATCTCGGTCGACATGTTGCCGGGTACGAAACTGACCGGAACCGTCGGTTCGATCGGGCGCGGGTCGGGGGACACATTTTCGCTGCTGCCGCCAGAGAATGCGAGCGGCAACTGGGTCAAGGTTACGCGCCGCTTTCCGGTGCGCATCTTTCTTGATCCGACCGATGCGCCGTTGCGCGTGGGTGGCAGCACGAATGTGACCGTCGACACCACGAAAGCCGCGAAATGAGCGATGCCACGGTTACGCGAAGCGGCGTCAACGCCGTCATTGTCGTTGCCGTGGTGCTCAGCGCCATGCTTGAGGTGCTGGACAGCACCATCGTCAACGTCGCGCTGCCGCATATTCAGGCCGCATTCGGCGCCACCACCGATCAGGCCACATGGATTCTGACCAGTTACATTGTCTCGGCTGTGGTGGTGATGCCGCTGACCGGGTTTGCCGCCCGCCGCATCGGACGCAAGCGGCTGATCCTGACCGCCGTGACCGGCTTTGCGGCGATGTCCATCCTGTGCGGCCTGTCCTGGAGCCTTGAGACAATCGTTGTCTTCCGGCTGGCGCAGGGCATGTTCGGCGCCTTTCTGATCCCGTTGTCCCAATCCATCCTGTTTGATGCCTTTCCCCGCGAAAAACGCGGTCAGGCCATGGCGATTTTCGGACTGGGCGTAGTGGTCGCCCCGATCCTCGGGCCGACGATCGGGGCTTGGCTGACCGAGTACTTCTCGTGGCGGATGGTGTTTTTCGTCAACATGCCGGTTGCGGCGCTGGCTTTGCTGCTATTGTCAGGCGAACTGCCAAAAGATGAAACTCAGGACATCCGGATCGACTGGACCGGTCTTGCGCTGATCGCGCTTGCCATCGGATGCCTGCAATTTGTTCTGGATCAAGGCGAAACAAAGGACTGGCTGTCATCGCGGGTCATTCAGGTTGCGGTTATCGCCTCGATTCTGGGTGCGCTCGGGCTGCTTTATCATGCGCTGACGCAGAACAAGCCAATCGTAGACTTGCGCCTGTTCGCGGATCGCAACTTTGCCATGTGCAACCTGATCATCGCGGGTTTTGCGGTTTCGCTGTTCGGCAGTATCGCGATCCTGCCCACATTTGTGCAAACCCTTCTGAATTATCCGGTGATCGAATCTGGGCACCTGTTCATACCGCGCGGTATCGCGGCCGGGGCCTCGATGGTCATCACCGGCGCCGTTCTTGTCGGGCGATTTGACCCGCGTGTGCTGGCCGGTATCGGGATGAGCCTGATTGCGGCGGGCAATTTCATGCTTGGCGCGCTGAACATGAATGCCGGTTTCTGGGAACTGGCATGGCCCGGTGTGGTCAGTGGCGCGGGGATGGGGCTGGTGTTTGTACCGCTTTCGATTCTGGCATTCGAAAACATCAGCCAGGCACGTCAGGACGAGGCGTCCGGCTTGTTCAGTGTGACGCGTCAGCTGGGATCTTCGATCGGGATATCCATCGTCGGCACGTGGGTGGTACGCGGGCTGCAGACCAATACCGCGCAGCTGACGCAATTCGTGACACCCTATAACCCGGCGGCACAGGCCTATCTGGCGCCGCTCGGGCTGACGCCTGACAGCGCCGAAGGCGCGGCGATTCTGGCGCAGGAGGTCTCAAGCCAGGCCGAGCTTTTGTCCTATCTCACGGTGTTCAATAATCTTGGTCTGGTGGCTTTGGCGACGCTGCCGCTGCTTTTACTCTGCCGCCCACCCAAGGCCGGAGCGGCGCAGGGTGCGCCGGTTCACTAAAGCGAACGGGCAGATCAGCGGTGCACCCAGTCTCGGCCAGAGAATGAGTCCGACTGTTGTTGAGCGCGAGGTCGCCGGTTTCGTAAGCGCCTGAGTGAATCGGCCAAAAACGGCACTTTGTCGCGAAAAGCGACAAAAATCTTTCCCGAAATCCGGAAATCTTGGTCGAAAGCGGTTGATATTGGATGCAATATAATGAAAACCAGATGAAGTTTCCCGGTCAACACAAACGAACCGGGGGGTGTCTCAACCGGAATCGCTCAAGCGATCCAACTTTTCCAACTGAGGAGGAGAGAATGAAATCCAGAATCCTGGCGGCAACCGCCGCCCTTGGTCTGATGACTGCACCCGCTATGGCGGCAGGCACGCTCGTCTATTGTTCCGAAGGTTCACCCGAAGGGTTCGACCCGGCGCTGTTTACCGCCGGCACCACCTTCGACGCCTCGTCGCACCCCATCTACAACCGCCTGATGGAGTTCGAGACCGGCACCACCAACGTGATCCCCGGCCTTGCCGAAAGTGTCGAAGCCAGCGATGACGGTCTGGAATACACCTTTACCCTGCGCAAGGGCGTCAAGTTCCATTCGAACGACGAATTCACCCCGACCCGTGATTTCAACGCCGACGACGTGATCTTTACCTTTGAGCGTCAGCGCCTTGAGGACCACCCGTTCAACAAGGTCAACGGCGGCACATGGGAATACTTCAACGGCATGGGCATGCCGGATCTGGTGAAGTCGGTTGAAAAGATCGACGATCACACCGTCAAGTTCACCCTGGCTACGCCCGAAGCACCGTTTGTTGCCAACATGGCCATGGACTTTGCCTCGATCCTGTCGGCGGAATACGCGCAGGCGATGATGGACGCAGGTACGCCTGAAAAGCTCAACACCGCTCCGATCGGCACCGGCCCGTTCGAAATGGTGGCGTATCAGAAGGACGCCGTGATCCGTTATCAGGCCAACGCCGACTACTGGAACGGCAAGGCGGATATCGACCAGCTGATCTTTGCAATCACCCCCGACGCATCTGTGCGCTATCAGAAGCTGAAGGCAGGTGAATGCCACATCATGCCGTATCCGAACCCGGCTGACATTCAGGCGATGAAGGACGATCCGGCCATCAACATGATGGAGCAGGAAGGTCTGAACGTCGGTTATCTGGCCTACAACACCACCATGGAACCCTTCGACAATCCGAAGGTCCGCAAGGCGCTGAACATGGCCATCGACAAGAATGCCATCATCGACGTGGTGTTCCAGGGTTCGGGTCAGGTCGCCAAGAACCCGATCCCGCCCACAATGTGGAGCTATAACGAAGCCATCGTGGACGATGCTTATGATCCCGAAGCAGCCAAGGCCGCTCTGGAAGCCGAAGGTGTTACCGATCTGAGCATGAAGATCTGGGCGATGCCGGTGCAGCGTCCGTATAACCCGAATGCGCGTCGCATGGCTGAACTGATCCAGGCGGACTTTGCCAAGGTCGGTGTCGATGTCGAGATCGTGTCCTATGAATGGGGCGAGTACCTGTCGCGTTCGAAAGAACTGAACCGTGACGGTGCCGTTCTTCTGGGCTGGACCGGTGACAATGGTGATCCGGACAACTTCCTTGCTGTTCTGCTGGGTTGTGACGGTGTCGAAGCTTCGAACCGTGCACAGTGGTGTCACCAGCCGTTCGACGACGTGGTGAACAAGGCCAAGCAGTCGACCGATGTTGCCGAGCGCACCAAGCTGTACGAAGAGGCGCAGACCATCTTCAAGGATCAGGCGCCCTGGGCCACCATCGCGCACTCGGTTGTCTTCATGCCGATGCTGGAAAATGTGAAGGGCTACAAAGTCCACCCGCTGGGCGGCCACATCTTCTATGGCGTAAGCGTCGAATAATCACTTGAACCCGGGCCGGGGCTGCTTTTGCAGCCCCGGTTCTTTTTGTCTGCGGAGACATGAATAAATGACTGACCGCCTAGCCGAATACCGCCAGGCCGCCCGTGATCTGTCGGTTGATGCCGTGGCGCTGGTGCCCGGGCCGAACTTTACCCGCGCCCTCGGCCAGAGTTTCATGAGCCATGAGCGTCCCTTTCTGGTGGTGATCCCCGCCGAAGGTGCCCCGGCAGCCATCGTTCCCAATCTGGAACTGGACAGTTGGGCCCTTGTTGGGTTTGACGGCGCCGTATTCGATTGGCGCGATCAGACAGGCTATGCCGACGCTTTTGCCGCGCTGGCCTCGCATCTGCCGCTGAAGCGGCTGGCCGTCGAGGGGCAGGTCATGCGCGTCTTTGTCCACCACGCGCTGATGCAGGCCTATGGTGACGTGCAGATCATTGATGCCGAACGCGAAATTTCCGGTTTGCGCATGATCAAGACGGCCGAGGACGTGGCCGCGCTTGAGGCCGCAATCACCATTTCCGAGCGCGCCTTACATCAGGTTCTGGATAATGTCCGGATCGGTCAGACCGAAAAACAGATCGAGGCCGCGCTGATCCACGCGCTTTTCGCCGAAGGTGCGGATGGTATGGCCTTTTCGCCCATTGTTGCAGCCGGTGAAAACTCGGCCCTGCCGCATGCCCATGCGCGCGACGATTACAAAATTCAGGCAGGGGATGCGCTGCTTTTTGATTTTGGCGCACGTAAACACGGATTTGCCGCCGATATCACCCGTACCGTCTTTGTCGGTGAGGTATCGGATGAAGGGCGCGCAGTGTATGACACCGTCCTTGCCGCCAACCTGAAAGGGATGGATGTTACCCGCGCGGGCGTCACCGCGCATCAGATCGACGATGCGGTGACCGCCGTGCTTGAGGCGTCGCCCTATGCCGACCGCATCCGTACCAAAACCGGCCACGGGCTGGGCCGGGACGTGCACGAAGCGCCCTATATCATGCGCGGCAATCACGCCGTGTTGCCAGCGGGCACGGTCTATACTAATGAGCCCGGCCTCTATGCGGTGGGCAAATTTGGTGTCAGGATCGAAGATGACGTGCTGATCACCGAAGATGGCTATCGCAGCCTGACAACCTTTCCAAAAGACCTCATGGTCGTGGGTCGCTGATGCTACGCTACTTGTTATCAAGACTGGGAACGTTCCTGCCGACATTCATCGGGGTGACGTTCATATCTTTCATGTTCATCCGGGTTCTGCCGGGCGATCCCATCATTGTCATGGCCGGTGAACGCGGCATGACCGAGGAACGCTATCAGGAGATGGTCGAGAAGCTGGGCTTCGACAAACCCGTCTGGCAGCAATACACCGACTACCTCTGGGGCGTCATGCATGGCGATCTGGGCGAAAGTTTTGTCACCAAAAAGCCGGTGTGGGACGAGTTCTTCTCTCTGTTCCCGGCGACGCTGGAACTTTCTCTCTGCGCGATGATCTTTGCGGTGATGCTGGGCCTTCCTGCCGGTGTGATCGCCGCGGTGAACCGGGGCAAGTTCTTTGACCGGCTGCTGATGTCCTCGGCGCTGGTGGGATATTCCATGCCGATCTTCTGGTGGGCACTGCTGCTGATCATCGTGTTTTCGGGAAATCTTGGCTGGACGCCGGTGTCGGGGCGGATCGACCTGATCTATTGGTTCGATGACGTCACCGGCTTCATGCTGATCGACAGTTTGTTGTCGGGGCAGGCGGGCGCGTTCAAATCCGCCGTGCGGCACCTGATCTTGCCGACCATCGTTCTGGGCACCATTCCCCTGGCGGTGATCGCACGACAGACACGCTCGGCCATGCTGGAAGTATTGGGTGAGGACTATATACGTACCGCCCGCGCCAAGGGCCTCAGCCCCGCGCGGATCAATGGCCTGCATGCGTTGCGCAACGCGCTGATCCCGGTGATCACCGTGATCGGCCTGTCGGTTGGCACCTTGCTGGCCGGGGCCATTCTGACCGAGACGATCTTTAGCTGGCCGGGTATCGGCAAGTGGATGGTCGACAGCATTTTCCGCCGCGATTACCCGGTGGTGCAGGGTGGCCTGCTGCTGATTGCCACCATCGTGATGATCGTGAACCTCATCGTTGACGTGCTCTATGGCGTGATCAACCCCAAGATCAGGAAACGGTAATGGCGGATCAGGCAATTCAACCCCCCGCAACCACCCCCGCCCGCCCCAGCGCGCTGCGCGAGTTCTGGTATTACTTCCGCGAAAACCGTGGTGCCGTGATCGGTATGTGGTTCTTTGCGGCCTTCGTTCTGTGCGCCGCGCTGGCTCCATGGCTGGCTCCTTACGATCCGACCGAGCAATTCCGCGATCACATCCTGCAACCCCCGGCATGGGCCGAAGGCGGCAGCTGGCAGTTCCCGCTGGGTACGGACCCGCTGGGCCGGGATATGCTGTCGCGGCTGATTGCAGGATCGCGATACTCATTCTTTGTGGGCATTGTCGTTGTGACCGTTGCCGCCTCGGGCGGGATCATCATCGGCCTGCTGTCCGGCTTTGCGCCGAAATCCGTCGATACCCTGATCATGCGGATCATGGACATCATTCTGGCCTTCCCGTCGCTGCTGCTGGCGCTGGTGCTGGTGGCCATTCTTGGCCCCTCGCTGACCAATGCGATGATCGCCATCGCCATCGTGTTTCAGCCTCACTACGTGCGACTGACCCGTGCACAGGTGCTGGCCGAACGGCAAAAGGACTATGTGACCTCGGCCAAGGTGGCAGGCGCCAAGCTGCCACGGCTGATGTTCATCACCGTGCTGCCCAATTGTCTTGCACCGATTATCGTGCAAGGGGCGCTGTCGTTTTCGACTGCGATCCTCGATGCAGCCGCACTGGGCTTTCTCGGCATGGGGGCGCAACCGCCCACACCGGAATGGGGCACGATGCTGGCCGAGGCCCGCGAATTCATCCTGCGCGCGTGGTGGGTGGTGACCTTCCCCGGCCTCGCGATCCTTGTGACCGTGCTGGCCATCAACCTGATGGGCGATGGTCTGCGTGACGCGCTCGACCCGAAACTCAAGCGGAGCTGATGACATGAGCCTGTTGCGCATCCGCAATCTTTCTGTCGATTTCGCCACCTCTTCGGGCCAGTTCCGGGCCGTGGACGGTGTGGACCTGACACTCGACAAACATGAAATCCTAGCAATCGTGGGCGAAAGCGGCTCGGGCAAATCCGTGTCGATGCTGGCGCTGATGGGCCTGTTGCCGTGGACGGCGACGATCACCGCCGACGAGATGACGTTCGAGGGGCTCGACCTGCGCGGCATGTCCGCCCGCGACCGCCGCAAAATCGTCGGCAAGGATCTGGCGATGATCTTTCAGGAGCCGATGTCCTCGCTCAATCCCTGCTTCACTGTCGGGTTCCAGATCAAGGAGGCGCTGCGCATCCATTTGGGTCTGGACCGCAAGGCGCGGCACAAACGGGCGATCGAGTTGTTCGAACAGGTCGGCATCCCCGCGCCCGAAGGCCGTCTGAACGTGTTCCCGCACCAGATGTCCGGCGGTATGAACCAGCGGGTGATGATCGCCATGGCGATCGCCTGCCGCCCTAAGCTGCTGATCGCGGATGAACCGACGACGGCATTGGACGTGACCATTCAGGCGCAGATCCTCGATTTGCTGGTGTCGCTGAGGGATGAAACCGGCATGGGTCTGGTTCTGATCACCCATGACATGGGCGTGGTGGCCGAAACCGCCGAGCGCGTTCAGGTGCAATATGCGGGCCAGAAGGTCGAGGAACAGCCCGTCCGCGATCTGTTCCGCCACCCGCATCACCCTTACACCGCAGCCCTGCTGGCAGCGCTGCCGGAACGGGCAACATCAAAATTCCTGCCGTCGATCCCGGGCGTTGTTCCGGGTCAGTTCGACCGTCCGGCGGGCTGTCTGTTCGCACCGCGCTGTCAGTATGCCGATGAGAAATGCAATACCACGCCACCCGTGCCCAACGGGCCGGAACTTGGCCGCGCCCTGTGCCACTATGCCCTGACCGGCCAGAAGGAGACCGCCTGATGACCGCGCCAATCGTCAAAGCTGAAGGGCTTGCCCGGTTTTATGAGGTCAAGGAAGGGTTTCTGTCCAAGGCCAAGACCGTCCGGGCACTTGCCGGGGTGGATTTCGAACTCGAAGCGGGCAAGACACTTGCCATCGTGGGCGAATCCGGTTGCGGTAAGTCCACGCTGGCCCGCCTAGTCACCATGATCGAGGAACCCACCGCCGGGCGGCTGTCTATCGACGGCAAGGAAGTGACCCCCGCCGCATGGTCCAGCCTTCGCGAGGCCGTGCAGATCGTGTTTCAGAACCCCTATGGCTCACTCAACCCGCGCCAGAAGATCGGCACCATCCTGATGGAGCCGCTGGTCATCAACCGCCCGGATATCTCTGCCGAAGACCGCGAGGCAAAGGCGCGCGAGATGATGACGCTGGTGGGTCTGCGCCCGGAACACTTCGACCGCTTCCCCCACATGTTCTCAGGCGGGCAGCGGCAGCGGATCGCAATTGCCCGCGCCTTGATGCTGGACCCGCGTATTCTGGTGCTGGACGAGCCCGTCTCGGCGCTGGACGTGTCGATCCAAAGCCAGATTTTGAACCTGCTGGTCGAGCTGCAGGACAGGCTGAACCTTGCCTATCTGTTCATCTCTCATGACCTGTCGGTGGTGAAACACTTCGCCGATGACGTGATCGTCATGTATCTGGGCCGCGCCGTCGAAAAGGCCAGCAAGGAAGATCTGTTTGCCGCGCCCAAACATCCCTATTCCAAGGCGCTGCTGTCCACGACGCCGCGGGCGGACCCCGAGGCGAAAAAGGACCGCATCAAGCTGGAAGGTGAACTGCCATCGCCGATGAACGTCCCCCCCGGCTGTGCCTTTGCGCCGCGCTGCTGGAAGGCGACCGAGGAATGCCGTACGCAAGCGCCGCAGATGGAGGGCGAGGCGCATCAGGCGGCGTGTTTTCACCCGCTGTAGCGGGTTGCGTCTAGTCTGCTGACTGTTTCTTGATGTGAACGGCCAGCGATGTCTTGGCACCGGTGATATGGGCCGCCGTCAGATCGGCGGCGGCTTCGGCGTCTCCGCGTTCGCAGGCCTCGAGAATGCCCAGATGTTCGCGGTTCGCCCGTTCCATCCCGTCGCTCAGGATAAGTTGCGCGCGCAGATAGCGATCGATCCGGTCCATCGAATTGTCGATCACGCTCAGATGATAGTTCAGGTTGCTGGCGCCATAGAGGGTCTCGTGAAACTTGCGGTTCAGATCGCCGTATTCCATGGGGTCCTCAGCCGCACTGAACTGAACCAGATATTCGCGCGCTTCTTCCAGAACGGCTTTGGTCATGTTCGGAACCGCCTTGCGGATCACCTGCGCCTCGACCAGCGCCCGGAAATCGAAAATCTCGCTGGCTTCATCCAGTGACAACCCAGCCACGATTGCGCCGCGATAGCGTTCGGTTTTCACCAACCCCTGCTGTTCCAGCATGGTGATGGCCTCGCGCACGGGGATGCGGCTGGTGTTGAACATACGGGCAATTTCATCCTGACGCAGCGGATCGCCATCGCTCAGCTCGCCTTCGATGATCGCCTTGCGGATGGCGTTGAAGATGATGGTGGCAGCGGATTCGATCTTGCCTATGTCGACGGTCTGGAGTTTTGGCATCTTTCGGACGTGTTGTGAGTGTGTTCGGGTTGAACCTACACCGTCCGGCGCATCAATCAAAAACAATATTGGATATAATATATTTCAGTCTCAATTTGATCCGGAAATGCTTAAAATACAGGCAATTCCAATACCCGGTCCTGGCATTCCCGCCAATGGGAATGCCGCAGGTTCGGAATTTTCGGTAACAGAAAAGCGTAAGGTTACCGCTTTTTGAACGCATCCATCAGCGCCGCCCCCAGCGCGCCGGTATCGTTTGTCTTGGGGTGTCCGGAATTGCCCTGGTTTTTCGCCTTGGCAGGTCCCCGGCTTTTCGGCGCGCTTTGGGGGCCGCGATCCTCGCGCTTTTGCGCGGCACCATCCTTGCGCATGGTCAGCCCGATCCGTTTGCGGGGCACGTCCACCTCGACCACGCGCACCTTGACCACCTGACCGGTCTTGACCACCTCGTGCGGGTCCTTGACGAACCGGTCAGCCAACTGGCTGACATGGACCAGACCGTCCTGATGCACGCCAATATCCACAAACGCGCCAAAGGCGGCCACGTTGGTCACCGTGCCTTCCAGCATCATGCCAGGTTTCAGGTCGGTGATCTCTTCCACTCCATCCGTGAAGGACGCGGTGACAAAGCTCGGGCGGGGGTCGCGCCCCGGCTTTTCCAGTTCGGACAGGATGTCCCTCACGGTGGGCAGGCCGAATGTATCGTCCACGAACTGCTCGGCCCGCAACCCTTTCAGCGCGTCTTCATGCCCCATGATCTGCCTGATATCGCGTCCGCAGGCCTTTACGATACGGCGGGCAACATCATAAGCCTCGGGGTGGACCGAGGACGCATCCAGTGGTTCCGCCCCGTCGCGGATGCGCAGGAACCCCGCGCATTGCTCAAAGGCGCGCGGTCCAAGTCTGGCAACCTTCAACAGCTCCTTACGGGACCGGAAAGCGCCGTTCAGATCGCGGTGCATGACGATCGCCTCGGCCAAGCCCGGCCCAAGCCCCGAGACATGGGACAACAGCGGTGCCGACGCCATGTTCAGATCGACGCCCACGGCATTCACCACGTCTTCGATGACCGCCTCCAGAGACTGGGACAGGCGGTGCTGGTCCACATCGTGCTGATACTGGCCGACGCCGATGCTTTTGGGTTCGATTTTGACCAATTCCGCCAGCGGGTCCTGCAGGCGGCGGGCAATCGACACCGCGCCGCGTAGGGACACGTCCAGATCGGGAAATTCGCGCGCCGCCAGTTCGGATGCGGAATAGACCGAAGCGCCCGCCTCGGACACCACCACTTTGGTTGGGGCCTTCATTGATCCGGGCAACAGTTTCAGCGTATCCGCCACCAGCCTCTCGGTCTCGCGGCTGGCGGTGCCGTTGCCGATGGCGATCAGTTCGATCTTGTGCTCGGCGATCAGCTTCAGGATCGTCGCCTGCGCGCCGCGCAGATCGTTTTTGGGTTGGAACGGATACAGCGTTTCGGTGGCAACTAGTTTGCCGGTTGCGTCCACGACGGCCGCTTTCACGCCGGTCCGGATGCCCGGGTCCAGACCCAGCGTCGCGCGGGCCCCGGCAGGGGCGGCAAATAGCAGGTCCTTGAGGTTACGGGCAAAGACCTGAATCGCCTCTTCCTGCGCGCGGGTGCGCAGATCGGCCATCAGCTCCACCATCATCGACAACGACAGCTTGACCCGCCAGGTCCATCCCGCCACCTTGCGCAGCCATTTGTCACCCGGCCCATCGCCCCGCGTCTGCAGATGCGACGCGACCATCGCTTCGGCCCGCGCGGCGCCTGTTTCCGGCTCTGGCGCGATATCCAATGTCACCACGCCCTCTTTCGAGGCGCGCAGCATCGCCAGCGCCCGGTGTGATGGGGCCTTGGCCCAAAGCTCGGAATGATCGAAATAGTCGCTGAACTTGGCGCCTTCCTGTTCCTTGCCCTCGACAACCTTCGATGTCAGCACCGCCTCGCGCTGCATAAAGCTGCGCAATTCGCCCAGCAGGGCCGCGTTTTCGCATAGCCGTTCGGTTATGATGTCGCGCGCGCCGTTTAGCGCATCCTTTGTGGTGGCCACCGCCTCGGTGACATAGGCGCCGGCCAGCGCTTCGGGATCGGCATTGCGGTCGGCAAGTATCGCATCGGCCAGCGGCTCCAGTCCGTTTTCCCGCGCGATCATAGCCTTGGTGCGGCGCTTGGGCTTGTAGGGCAGATAGATATCCTCAAGCTGTGCCTTGGTTTCGGCCTTTGCGATGGATGTGGTCAGATCGTCGGTCAGCTTGCCCTGATCCCGGATCGAATTCAGGATCGTCTCGCGCCGTGTCTCTAGTTCGCGCAGATAGGACAGCCGCTCGGCCAGGGTCCGCAACTGACTGTCATCCAGCCCGCCCGTGACCTCTTTGCGATAGCGGGCGACAAATGGCACGGTCGCCCCTTCGTCCAACAATCTGACCGCAGCGCCGACCTGTTCCGGGCGGGCGCTGATTTCCGTGGCGATGGTGCGGGCGATACGGTCCAAAGGGGCCTCCTGGATTGGTTGGAAGCACTTCTTAGCCAGCCGTCAGACCGAGGGGAAGGGGGCACCCGGTCTTGCGGCCAATATTGCGAACGGGCCGTTCCGTAGTGCGGTTCTGCAATGGTTGAACTCTGAACCGCGAGTATTCGTCATTGTTGTATCCCGTGATTCGGTGCGGATTGTCGCCGAACTGTCACAAATGGCACCGATCAATGTGATATCTGGTGTTGCCCGCCGCAGTGGGCTACTGTAAGAGCCCGGTCAAATGACAAGCCTGTGAAGGCGTTTACGAACGAACAGAGATACTTCCAAACATGATTATCTGGCTGGTTTCCTACCCACGTAGCGGCAATACACTCACTAGATCGGTGTTCAATCACTATTTCAACCTCGGCAGTCTGTCGATCCATGGTGACAGGGCCGACATCGCCTCGAATCCCGAGCTTGGAAAACTGGTTGGACATATCGACGGCGACGCGAATTCGATCGACCTTGAGGCGTTGCGCAGGGACGAAAAGCCATATCTCATCAAGACGCACAACGTCCCAGACGAGATGACACAGGCAGAAGACACCTATGTCCACATCGTGCGCGATGGACGGGATTCCTCGCTGTCCTACCTCAAATATAATCACAACGTCGCCAAACGGGCGCATGTTACGCTGTCGGATGTTGTTTCCGGCCGTGTTGCCTTTGGCAGCTGGGGGCGTCACACGCTGAGTTGGGCGCAGGCGAACCCGGAAAAGTACAAGCTTTTCAAGTTTGAGGAAATCGTTGCGGATATTCCCGGATTTGCCCAGCAGCTTTCTGAACTTATGGGTCTGCCGGCGAACACCGAGCCCTTCCCGGACATTGAAAAATTCCAGACTGCCGCGCGGTCAGGATTTGTCGGTGCTGGCCGGACAGGGAACTGGCAAAAAGAGTTCTCGGATGTCGAGGCCGCCCTGTTCGATTTGTACAACGGTCCCGCCATGCGACTGATGGGATACGGCGAACCTGAGCCCAGTCCGGCTGAATTGAATGCCTATTCCGCGTTCTGCACCGACATCCAGTCCATGCGATCGGAACTGGAAACCGCCAAGGAACTGCTAGAGAAGCACAAGCCCGGAAAAAAAGGCGAGCAGCACATGCTCAGGCTGGAAGCCGAAGTGAAAGAGCTCAGGGAAAAGGTATCTTACCTCGAGCCAAAGGCGCGCAAGCGCAATCGCCGGATCAACCGGTTGAAATCTTTGGTCGGTATTCGCAAACACAGACTGCCCTGGGAAGAGTGATCTGCGGGTTATCCGCTGATCATATGCCAACAGCCGTGACGGCAAGGATTGGGTTTCGGACCGAGAGATATGCAGATAAACCTTGAACTGTTTTTCTTTTACCACAACGACGCTTCCCGTTCGTCGATACAGGCGCTGGACGACGTACGCGGTTGCCACCTGGTGGATCTGAACGACTGCGCTCTTCCCGAAACGCTGGATCGCTTTGCATCTGACTATCCGAATCTGGACGCAATTCTTTCGGAATATACCGGGCATATGTCGGTTGTTCCGACAGCGGGGCAGGTCGGCCTTTTCAACTATTCTCTGTTCGACAAGTTTTCATACCGGTGGGCGATGGCCACCGGTAATGTTCGGGTTTTTCTTCCCCGGATACCCCAACGCGGATTGCTGCAGCATCCCTTCGCCGGACAGACACTATCTTATATCGAAGCGACGCCGGGTCATCACCTTTGGTATTACCTTGAAGAAGCGGAAGCCCCGGATGACGTGATCGGGTTCCTGAAAGCCAGATACCCGGTTGCTGACACGGCCCGCGTTCCGCTCAAGGGCAGCTATGTTTTGGACAAGGATGTCTTTCTGGATTACCAGAGCTGGCTAAAGCGGGAACTTCCGGTTTTGCTGGATGCACTCAAAGAGGTTCGGGGCGGTCCGGTAAGCCGGTTTTCCGAATCCCGTCTCGGCGACGATGCCCGTACCAGGCTGCAGCAGAACCGCCACATTGTTGGCGGCGCGTGCGAACGGATTGCCGGATGGTACCTGGCGCAACACTACAAGTCGAAAACCATGGTGCGCGTCGGTAATTCGCTCCGGCGGCAAAGCCAGTCTCTTTTGGACGCAGCGCAGAGCGCAGCGGATGCCAACGGCAATGTCGTGCTTGTCTTCTGCAACAGCAGTTATCGCCCGATACTGGATAACTGGCTTTGCAACGCGGAAGGAACGGGCGATCAGCCACTGGTCATCTGCGCGCTGGACGAAGAACTGGCAGCAGATATGGCAGATGCCGGTTTCAATACGTGTCACGTACCGTGGTCGGGCAACCTGTCCGAGCTTTGGCGGTTGCGTCTCAGGGTGATCCGCGAGCTGTTGGCGGCGGGCTTCAATGTGATCCATTCGGACGCGGATGCGGTCTGGAAGCAGGACCCGATTTCGATTGTGGATGACATTGACGCGGACATCGTTGCGTCGCAAGGCACGGTCTGGCCACGTACCACGCTGGCGGCATGGGGGCATGTGCTGTGTTTCGGATTTATCGGCTTCCGGGCAACACCTGCGACGCTGAATGTGATCGACAGGCTGGTTGCCGCCGCCGAAGATCCGGAAATCAGGTTCGATGACCAAAAGGCGCTCAACGAATTGCTGACCGAGATCGGGATGACATGGGATGCACCTGATAGCGGCTATCAACTGCACCTCAACGACACTCCGTTTGTGTGCCACGATCAATCCATTCTCGGCAGCGGAGTTCTTGAGGATGGAACGCCTATTCGCGTCGGATTACTGCCGCACCGGCAGGTTCAGCGCCTGCCGAATGAGGTCGAAAACCCCGCTGACCGGATCGTTGCGCATCCTTTTGCCGAAAAGACTGCTGGCGATACGGAAAAGGTGCTGCGGGATCAGGACTGCTGGGTGATGCCCGAACCCAAGCAAACCGCCGTTGCACGATAACAGCATCTTTTGAGCGGAAAAGCTCGCATGTTATCACGACCTTCCGTCGTGTCGTGCAGCGTGGCATGGGGCGAAATCGCCTAATCCGGCAAGTCGCCTATTAGCGGCCCGAAGCATCGGGCCGCCCCACAAAACCCGGCCCGCAAATAAAATTGCGATGTAACTCCTTTGAATGCTTGGGTCAGTATCGGCTTATTGGCGCGCGTCGCGTTTGAAACCTGTACATCCCCTTTGCAAAGGGCTAGACACCGCCCCTTGTCGGCCGAGATCTGGAAAATGATCGCCGTCGGCCGCTTGATAACCAGCTTAAATAGGAAATGGTCGTGAAGAAAACTCTGGCAGATGCGCTGGACCTGCGCGGATATACGTCACTTACTGCAGTGCAGGAGGCCGTGACCGATCCAGATGTTGACGGCAAGGACCTTTTGGTTTCAGCCCAGACCGGTTCAGGCAAAACCATTGGGTTTGGACTGGCAATCGCGTCCAGTATTCTGGGTGAAGGCGATCACTTTGAACAGGCCGGGGCGCCGTTGGCCTTGATCATTGCGCCGACGCGTGAACTGGCCTTGCAGGTCAAACGTGAATTGGCCTGGTTATATGAACAGGCCGGAGCCGTCGTCGCCTCGACCGTTGGTGGAATGGACATGCGGGATGAGCGTCGGGCGCTTGCGCGCGGCGCGCATATCGTTGTCGCTACGCCGGGGCGTCTGCGCGACCATATCATGCGGGAATCCATCGACCTGAGCGCGCTCAGGGCTGTTGTGCTGGACGAAGCGGATGAAATGCTGGATCTGGGTTTTCGTGAGGACCTTGAATTCATCCTCGAGAACGCTCCGGCGCAGCGCCAGACGTTGTTGTTCTCGGCCACGGTGCCGCCTGCAATCGCAAAAATGGCAAAAAGCTATCAGCGGGATGCGCTTCGCATCTCGACAAGCAGCGGCACAACCCAACATGCCGACATCGACTATCGCGCCTTTCGGGTGTCAGGTCGCGATGG
The DNA here is from genome assembly GCF_056537325.1 of Ruegeria sp. CF5. Classification (NCBI taxonomy): domain Bacteria; kingdom Pseudomonadati; phylum Pseudomonadota; class Alphaproteobacteria; order Rhodobacterales; family Roseobacteraceae; genus Ruegeria; species Ruegeria sp. CF5. The sequence continues at coordinate 131,133 of NZ_JBQFRI010000011.1, forward strand.
CGAAAATGCCATCATCAATGTGCTGCGTTTCTACGAGGCACCGAATGCCATCGTGTTCTGTAATACGCGGGCGATGGTGAACCGCCTGACGACGCGGTTATCCAATCGTGGATTGTCGGTTGTGGCGCTGTCCGGTGAACTGTCCCAGAATGAACGTACCCACGCACTGCAGGCGATGCGGGACGGGCGCGCCCGGATTTGCGTAGCCACGGATGTCGCGGCGCGCGGCATCGATCTGCCGAACCTCGATCTGGTGATCCACGCGGAATTACCGACCAATCAGGAAACGCTTTTGCACCGGTCCGGGCGAACCGGCCGTGCCGGACGCAAGGGCGTCAGCGCCATGATCGTGCCGCCCAATACCCGCAAGAAAGCCGAACGTTTGCTGGGCTGGGCAAAGGTGACCGCCGAGTGGTCCGACGCCCCAAGTGCCGAGGCAGTGGCGGCCAAGGACGAAGAACGGATGCTGGCCAGTCCCGACTGGCTTGAACCGGTCGCCGAGGCAGACCGCGCGCTCGTGGACAAGCTGGTCGCAGGTTTCACACCGGATCAGATCGCTGCCGCATATATTCGGCAATACCGCGAAAAGCACTCGGCCCCCGAAGAATTGTCGGATGTCAGCGAGGCCCATAAACCGCGCGAGGCTTTTGGTCCGAGTGTCTGGTTCTCACTGGCGGGTGGCCGGTCTGCCGGTGCGGAACCAAGGCGCCTGCTGCCGATGTTGTGCAAGCTGGGTAACCTTTCCCGCGACGATATCGGCGCTATTCGCATCCAGCCCGAGGATTCACTGATTGAGCTGCGCGAAACTGCGGTTGCACGGTTTCTTGCGGCTGTCGGACCGTCGATGGCGCTGGAGGGCGGTGCAGCGCTGACACAATTGTCGGCACCACCCAAATTTGACAAATCACCCCGCAAACCGGCCAAAAAGATGCGCCCATCTGTGGCCGATGATGCTCCAGCGTCGTCAAAGGGCAAAAAGCCGAGGGCGGCAGATTCAATCGACCGCAAAGATGATCCGGTTGTGCAGGTGGCCAAGCCCAAACCCGCAAAGCCGAAACAGTCGAAACAGCCAAAGGCAAAAGGAACGCGAGCGGGCGAGGGGGGCGACAGAAAAACTCTCAAGCCCCGCCATTCCGGTGACAAAAAACCGAAAACGTCTGATGGGCAGCAGCGCCGCCCGGGGCCCAAACCTCCGGTGGGAAAACCGTCCAGCAAAAAGAACCGCGCCCGCAGATTGGCGGCCGGGAAAATGGGTGGGTCAGAATACCCGAGCCGAAAGCCGCGCAGCAAATCGTGAACTCTGGCCTTATTCAGTTGCCCGGCAAGTGAATCAGCTCAGGTTGTGGGGTCCAAATGCCGGTCCCAATCGACATTGGATCTGCTGTGACAGGTGCCACCGAATCTGAAGTGCCGGGTAGGATCAGCCCGGTTGAAGCTCTTGGCTCGACCGGGCTAATGGCAGGGTTCAAAGGCACTCGGCCAGCGTTTTGGCTATGGCCCGGATGACTTGCGAGTAAAGGGTCGCGCCGGGCTCAAACTCTGCCCCAAGCGGATCGACCACACCGGTATTCGCATCCGTTCCATCCAGTACAACTTCGACGATGCCGGGGTTGAACTGCGGTTCGGCGAGGACGCAATTCACACCCTCGTTGCGAATGCGATCTTGAATCTTGGCGATGCGGGCCGGGCTCGGGTCGGATGCATCGCTCAGGGAAATCGCACCCGAGGCCGGAAAGTCGAAAGCGCCCTCGAAATACTGATAGGCGTCATGAAACACGACAAAGCTGCCACCGCGAACGGGCTCCAGCATTTTGGCCACTTCGGCGGATAGCGCCTCCATCTCGGTGCGGGCCGCTGTGGCGTTGGCGAAATAGGCACCCGCATTGTCCGGATCGATCGACGAAAGCTGAGCGGCGATCACGTTCAGCCAAATCCCGGCGTTTTCAGGTGAAAGCCATGCATGGGGATCATGCGCGCCATGGCCGTGATCATCGTGATCGTCATGGCCTTCATGCTCTTCATGGTCGTGATCGCCACCTTCGGCATGTTCCTCGTGTTCGTCTTCATGCGCATGTACTTCGTCATGGGCATGATCATCATGATCCTCGTCTTCGGCGTGCGCTTCGTCACCGTGATCATCATGATCTTCGTCTTCAGCGTGCGCGTCGTCTCCGTGGTCATCGTGATCACCGTGGTCATGTGCTTCGAACAGGGCGCTCTCGCGGGAATCCAAAAGGATGGTGCCGTCAGCCTCCAGCAAGCTCACGACGGTTGCGCGGTCCGCGAGGGTTTCAACGGCGCCTTCCATCCAAGGTGTCAGGTCTTCGCCCATCCAGAACACAAGGTTCGCCTCTTGCAGCGCGGCTGCCTCGGACGGGCGTAGATTGTATTCATGCGGCGATGCACCCGGTGGCACGATCAGGTCCGGTTCGCCAACACCGTCCATCACTCGTGCGACCAGGGAATGTACTGGCGCAATATCGACCGCGACATTCGGGGCTTCGGCAATTGCCGTGCTGCCTATCAGCGCAGCAGTAATCGAAACTGGAAGGAGCTTTCTGGACATCAGACCCTCTGTGTGATTTTATAACGTTACGAGCGCTATAGATGATATGGAATAACATGACAAGCGAGACGCCATCCGTTCCCGCAGATGAATCGGGCCTTGTTGGGTTCCACAAACATGACCACGAAAACTGTGTCGAATCCGGCCTGTCCAATGCCGAGAAACGATGCAGCGAAGAAGGCCTGCGCCTGACCCCGGTTCGGCGCAAGGTGCTTGAGATGTTGCTTCAGGAACACCGGGCGCTTGGCGCTTACGCCATTCTTGACCGCCTGCGCGAAGAAGGGTTCGGATCACAGCCGCCAGTGGCCTATCGCGCACTTGATTTTCTTGTCGACAATGGATTCGTACACAAGATCGAGCGGTTGAACGCGTTTGTCGCCTGTTCCCATCCCGGTGCCGTGCATTCGCCCGCTTTCATGATTTGCCGGAAATGCGATATGGTGGCAGAGGCACAGACGGCCCCCGCCAAAAGTGTGCTTGGCGCCGCTGCGCGAGCTGCGGGTTTCGAGATTGAGCGAACGGTTGTAGAAGCCGAGGGAATCTGCCCGGACTGCACCGAAAAGGCCTAGAAATGACCCTTGTTACTGTCGAAGATCTTAGCGTGCGCTATGGTGCCAACACGGTTTTGCGCCATGTGAATATGACGGTTGAACCGGGTGAGATCGTGACCATTGTCGGGCCTAACGGTTCGGGCAAGACCAGTCTGTTGCGGGCCATCATCGGCGCGACCCCACTTTCGGCAGGGCGGGTGACACATAACCCGGGGCTAAAGATCGGCTATGTGCCGCAAAAACTGCATATCGATCCGACGATGCCGATCACGGTGGAACGTTTCATGCGTCTGACCTCCCGTGTGTCGCGGCAAAGCAGCATGGACGCGCTTAAAGCGGCCGGTGTACCGGATCTGTTGAAATCCCAGATGTCGCAACTTTCTGGCGGGCAGTTCCAGCGTGTGCTGCTGGCCCGCGCCCTGATCAATCGGCCGGACATCCTGTTGTTGGATGAAGCGACGCAAGGTCTGGATCAACGGGGTTCTGCGGCGTTCTATCAGCAGATCGAGGAGGTGCGTCGCGAAACCGGGTGTGCCGTGCTGATGATCAGCCACGAGTTGCATGTGGTCATGAGTGCCTCTGACCGGGTCATTTGCCTAAACGGTCATGTCTGTTGCGAAGGCTCTCCTGCGGTCGTCGCTTCGGCTCCGGAATACCGGGCTTTGTTTGGAACAGGTACCGGTGGTGCGCTTGCCCTTTATCGACACGAGCATGATCACCATCATGACCACAATGATAACATTCAGGAAGCCGCGGAATAATGCTGGATGATTTTATGACGCGAGCAACACTCGCAGGTGTTGGCGTGGCCTTTGCAGCGGCTCCGCTGGGGTGTTTTGTCGTCTGGCGTCGCATGGCCTACTTCGGAGACGCAACAGCACATGCCGCAATCCTCGGTGTCGCGCTGTCACTCACGTTTCAGATGTCGGTTTTTCCGGGTGCGCTGGCGGTTGCGCTTTTGATGGCGCTGACGGTGACTTTTCTGGCGGGTCGTGGTTACGCGATGGATACGCTGTTGGGGGTTTTGGCGCATTCTGCCCTTGCGTTCGGTCTGGTTGCGGTTTCGTTCCTGTCCGGCGTGCGTATCGACCTGATGGCCTATCTTTTTGGTGATATTCTGGCCGTGTCGCGTACTGATCTGGCGGTGATCTGGGGCGGTGCTGCGCTGGTCGTTGCATTGATCGCCTGGCGCTGGTCCCAGCTTCTGACCGCAACACTCAACGAAGAGCTGGCCTATGCAAGCGGCTTTGACCCCAAGCGGGAACAGTTGATCCTGACCCTGTCCCTCGCTGTCACCGTCGCAGTTGCGATCAAGGTAGTTGGCGTGCTTTTAATCGCCGCCATGTTGATCATTCCGGCCGCTGCCGCGCGAAGTATGGCCCGGTCACCGGAATCGATGGCATTGATCGCCGCGGCGATCGGAACCGTATCGGCCGTCGCCGGGTTGCGAGGGGCATATGTTTTTGACACGCCCGCGGGTCCCTCGATTGTTTGCGTCGCCGCAATCTTGTTTGCGTGTTTCAGCCTTGTTGGATGGCGAACCCGACAAGGGGTATGAGCATTTCGTGCGGCGGATGAGTTCTCGGCGCATCCGCTTGAAACCACGCTGACCGTTACCTGCTGGCCACCAGATTCTATCGCTGCGCCACAGATCGCGCATTGCTCTGAAATCAACAGGCTTACACCGTCATGCAAGGGGATCAGACACCCTTGGGTGCCGTTTTCCCAAGCATATGAAATTGCCTTTGAATTTGGGATTACCTACCCGTTTTGGTGGTGTGAGTTGCGGTATACGGTGGTATCCTTACCCATTTGGGTAGTTTTTTGCCC